>JASJCN010000045.1 GCA_030065975.1 Myxococcota bacterium | reverse complement strand
AAAAAGCCCGAAGCGAGCCATGAGCCGCAAGCCACCCCACTCCCCCTCCGTGCTGCGTCGTGTGGGTGCAGGACCCCGAGCGCGGCGAACCAGCTCGTCCGAGGAATGGAGGGGGTCTCGCGCCTTCTCGCCGCACCGAGGAGGGGCGTGGGGTGGGCGGAGGCGAAGTAAAGCGCAGCCTCGGCACGCTGCTCGTCGGGAAGGACTGGACTGGAGCGCGTCAGCGCTCACAGGCCAGCGGCACCGGACGCGAGAGCGGAGGAAGGGTGCGCAGCGAGCCATGAGCCGCAGCCCACCCCACGCCCCGACCCTCCGAGCCAGAACGGGCCCGAGAAACACGAAGCGGCCGGGCCAAGAGGGCCCGACCGCTCGTGGGTTTGGGGGTGACGAGGGGATCAGGAGATGGCGGCTTCGCCGCGTTCTCCGGTGCGGATGCGCACCACCTCTTCGATCTCCGACACGAAGATCTTGCCGTCGCCGATGCGCCCCGTGTGGGCCGCGTCGGTGAGGGCCTTCACGACCTTCTCGGCGGTCTCGTCGGGGCAGGCCACCTCGAGGCGGATCTTCGGCAGGAAGTCGACCACGTACTCGGCGCCGCGGTACAGCTCCGTGTGGCCCTTCTGCCGGCCGAAGCCCTTCACCTCGCTCACGGTCATTCCGGTGATGCCGATCTCCGTGAGCGCCTGCATGGCGTCGTCCAGCTTGAACGGCTTGAGGATCGCGTTGACCATCTTCATCGTTCTACCCCTTGCTCTCGACGAGGCGACCACCCAGCGGCGGGCCGGCGAGGTCGTCCTCGAGGCCCGTGCCGATCGAGCCGTAGTCGTAGGCGTGTCCACCGTGCTCGGCCAGGTCGAGACCCTCGAGCTCCTCTTCCTCGCTGACGCGGATGCCCATCGTCACCTTGAGGATGAAGAAGAGGCCGAACGCGCAGGCGAAGGCGAAGGCGCCGTACGCCACCACGCCGATGGCCTGGATGCCCAGGCTGTGCTCGGGGTTCATCGAGAAGAGGCCCACGGCGAGCGTTCCCCAGATGCCGCAGGTCAGATGGACCGAGATGGCACCGACGGGGTCGTCGATCTTGACGCGGTCCATGAAGAGGACCGATCCGACCACCAGGGCGCCCGCGATCACGCCGATCACCACCGCGCCGGTCAGCGACACCGAGTCGGCGCCGGCGGTGATGCCGACGAGGCCGGCCAGGATGCCGTTGAGGGACATCGAGAGGTCGGGCTTGGAGGCGACCATCCACGAGGTCATCATCGCGGCCACCGCGCCTGCTGCCGCCGCGATGGAGGTGGTGACGAGGGTGTAGGAGGTCAGCTGCGGGTCGGCCGAGAGCACCGAGCCGCCGTTGAACCCGAACCAGCCGAGCCAGAGCAGGAACACGCCGACGGCGGCGAGGGGCATGCTCGAGCCCGGGATCGGGTTCAGGCGTCCGCCCACGTACTTGCCGAGGCGCGGCCCGAGGAGAAGAGCGCCCGCGAGAGCGCCCCAGCCGCCGACCGAGTGCACCAGGGTCGAGCCCGCGAAGTCGTAGAAGCCCATGGCGTCGAGCCAACCACCGCCCCACTTCCAGGAGCCGGCGATCGTGTACACGATGGCCACGAAGATCACGGAGAACACCATGAACGACGAGAGCTTGATGCGCTCCGCGACGGCTCCCGACACGATGGTCGCGGCGGTCGCGGCGAACATGGCCTGGAACAGGAAGTCGGTCCAGTAGGTGTAGCCGCCGTCGGCGTAACCGGGGGTGTTGCTTCCCTCGTCGAAGCCCGCTGCGAGGCCGAAGCCCGCGAACCCGAACCAACCGTTGAAGTCGCCGGGATACATCAGATTGAAGCCCATCAGGGCGTAGGTCAGGATGCCGACCGAGATGATCCAGGTGTTCTTGAACAGGATGTTGGTGGTGTTCTTCGCGCGGGTGAGGCCCGACTCGAGCGTGGCGAAGCCCAGGTGCATGATGAACACCAGGCCCGCGCAGAGCATCATCCACACGTTGTTGGCTGTGAAGAGACCCGGTGAGACCTCTCCTTCGGCAAATGCTGCGGCGGGGGCGAGGACCGCTCCCAACACCGCGGCGGTCATGATCATTCGTCTCACGACGACTCCTTTGTCTTCGAGGGGCGAAAGCGGTTGCGCTCTGCGCGCGGCATCGGTGACGGCCCCTGCACCGATGTCCGGGCCCCTGTAGAGCAACCGGCGTGCCAAGGGCTGCGCAGACGGCGCGCGGCGCGAAGAGCCCGGAGAGCCCGTTTCGCACACAGGGGCGCGGTCAGTCGTGCCGCTTCCGGCACGATCCGCGCCGATCGCTGCCCATTGGGGCACCGCGGCTGCCTGCGGAATGGGCAGCAGGCGCTCGCCCCCGTGGCGGTGGTGTGGAGGGCGATCGAGGAGCTAGGGCGTGAAGAGGTCGCCCATCCGGACGTCCATGGAGGCCGGTCGGGCGCGGGTGCGCGCCCAATCGCGCAGCTCCTTGATGCGCTCTTCGTAGGTCTCGTAGAGCGGGACGGTGTCTTGAATGGCCGCGAAGAGGTCCTGCTCGGTGAGCTCCCGCGACTCGGCGAAGGCCGTCCACAGGGCCGCCGCCACGACCTGCTCGATCTCGGCGCCGGAGTGCCGCTCGGCGGCGAGCGCCAGATCCGCAAGGGGGAACTGGTCGGGATCGCGCCCCCGGGCCCGCAGGTGCACGCGCAGGATCTCCTCGCGCTCCCGGGGGTCCGGCAGGTCCACGAAGAAGAGCTCGTCGAAACGGCCCCGGCGCAGCAGCTCCGGAGGCAGCGCGGTCACGTCGTTGGCCGTCGCCACCACGAACACCGGCGCGCGCTCCTCGGCGAGCCAGGTGAGGAAGGAGCCGAAGGTGCGGCTCGCTCCCGCCTCGGCGTTCACCGCCGCGAAGCCCTTCTCGATCTCGTCGATCCACAGGACGGCCGGCGCGATCGACTCGGCCACGGCCGTCGCCTCGCGCAGGGTGAGCTCGGGGCTCCGCTCCGGATCGCCGAAGGCCGCCGCCAGGTCGAGGCGCAGCAGCGGGAAGCGCCACTCCCGCGCCACGGCCTTCGCGCACAGCGACTTCCCGCAGCCCTGCACTCCGAGGAGCAGGAGACCGCGGGGCGCGGGGAGCCCGAAGCGCTGGGCGTCGGCGCCGAAGGCCCGGCGCCGCTCGCGCAGCCAGCGCTTGAGCTCGGAGAGACCCCCGACCTGCTCGAGGCCGGTCTCCGCGGCGTGGAACTCGAGAGCGGGGGTGCGGCGCAGGGCCCGCTCCTTCTCGCGGACGATCTGCGCGGCGGTCTCGGTGGCGTCTCCTTCGCTCGCGAGCCAGGCCTTGCGGAACACGCGCACCGCCTCGGCGCCGGTCAGCCCGAGGGCGGAACGGACGCAGGTCTCGAGCGCTTCGGGCGCCATCGCCTCGCTGCCCGAGCCGACGCGCTCGAAGAGCCCGGAGAGCTCCGCCGGCGTCGGAAGCGGCAGCACCACGCGCCCGGCCTCGCGCTCGAGCTCGACGGGCAGATCGACCACGGCGCCCACGAACACGAGCGTCTGGCGGCGGCGTCCGAGCTCGCCCAGGACGTCGCGAAGGCGGCGGCGCACCCCGGCGTCGGCGAGCAGCTCGTGGGCGTCGAGGAGCACCACGAGGCTCGGCTCGGAGAGCTCCAGGACCGCCTCGAGACCCGCCTCGAGGCTCCCCTGCCCCGGCCCCGCTCCGTCGGCGATAAGCTCGCCGTCGAGCCCGGTGGCCACGCTCCAGCGGCGGAGCTTGCGCTCGGCCGAGCCCGCTACGCGTTCGAGCAGGCGCAGCGCGCGATCCTCCTCGAACGTCTCGACGGCGATCAGGCGATGGCCGGAGCGCAGCAGGAGGGAGAGCTCGCGAAGGGTCTCGCTGCTCAAGTGGCGTCCGCCGCGAGGCGCGCCACCTCTTCGTAGGGCGTCGAGCCCTCCGCCAGCTTGCGGATGGCGGCGTCGCGCAGCGACTCCATGCCTTCGATGCGCGCCGCCTGGGCGATCCCGTCGGCGCCCGCCCCTTCGTTGATCAGGCCGCGGATGCGGCGGCCGACGTCCAGCATCTCGAACACGCCGGTGCGGCCGTAGAGGCCCGTATGGCGACAGTCCGCGCAGCCCTCGCCGTAGCGGACGCGCAGCCGATCGCGACGCTCGAGCGAGACCTTGAGGCGGAGCGCGTCGACCTGGGCCGCGGAGAGGAATCCCTCGACGGCGCAGTGCGGGCAGATGCAGCGCACGAGCCGCTGGGCCACCACGCCGCGCAGCACGCTCGAGAGCAGGAAGCGCTCGACACCGAGCTCGACCAGGCGCGTGACGGCCCCCGCGGCATCGCGGGTGTGGACCGTGGAGAACACCAGATGACCGGTGAGCGCGGCCTGGACGGCCATGTTGGCCGTCTCCACGTCGCGGATCTCGCCGACCATGATGACGTCGGGGTCCTGGCGCAGGATCGCGCGCAGCGCGCTCGCGAAGGTCACGTCCACCTGCTTCTGCACCTGGACCTGGCAGAAGCGGGGGTCGACCATCTCGATGGGGTCCTCGACGGTCATCAGGTTGATCTCGGAGCCCGAGAGGTAGCGGAGCGTCGAGTAGAGGGTCGTCGTCTTGCCCGAGCCCGTCGGGCCCGTCACGAGCACGAGCCCGCTCGGCGCCGTGATCCACTGCTCGTAGCGCTCGCGCTCGCTCGGGCCGAAGCCCAGGTGCTCGAGCTCGGTCAGCAGCACGCTCGGGTCGAACACCCGGATCACGATCTTCTCGCCGAAGGCCGTCATCAGGCTCGAGACGCGCAGCTCGACCTCGCGCTCGGCGCGAAAGGTCTTGATGCGGCCGTCCTGGGGACGCCGCCGCTCGGCGATGTCCATCTGCGCGAGCACCTTGATGCGCGACGTGACGGCCGCGTGCACCGAGTGCGGCAGGTTCTCGATGTCGTGGAGGATGCCGTCGATGCGGAAGCGGATCACCGCGTCCTCGTTGCGCGGCTCCAGGTGGATGTCCGAAGCCCGCTGGTCGAAGGCGTAGTTCAGCAGGTAGTCGACGGCGGCGACGATGTGTTCGTCGTTTCCGCCCGAGAGCTCCTCGTTGCTGCGCAGCTCGACGAAAGGCGCCATGGCGCCGCTGGTTCCGCCGGGGCCCAGGCTCTCGCTCGCCGCGCTCACGCTGCTGCGGAAGCCGTAGACCCGATCGATCACCTCGATCAGGTCGCGCTTGGCGGCGACGACCATCTCGAAACGCTGGGGCAGGAGGTCCTCGAGGGTGTGCCGCAGCGCCGCGTCGAAGGGATCGGTGACGGCGAGACGCAGCCCGCCCTCTCCCACGCCCACCGGCAGCACGGCGTGACGCCTCGCGAAGGGCCGCGAGAACGTCTTCGTGACGAGCTCGTTGTCGATGCGGAGGGGATCCACCTTCGCATACTCGAGCCCGGCAGCCTGGGCGAGGCACTCGGCGATGGCGTCCTCGTCGATCGAGCGTCCGGGGCGCTCGGGATCGGGCACGCGCGCCGAGGCGACGATCTCGGCGGGCGCCACGTCGTAGCGCGCCGCGGCCTGGGAGCGCAGGGAGCCCACGCGATCCTTCAGCACCTGGCTCTTCAGGGTGGTCTCGCGACTCGCGATCTCGCCCTTCTGGTCCGGGCCGAGACGACCGCTCCGGACCAGCAGGTCGAGGAGCTCCGAGAGCGACAGGGCGGGCCGCATCTCCCCATCCTGGGGAGAGGCCGCGGCGGCCTGGGCCGCGTCCTGGCGAGCGGGGTCGGAAGGAGGGTTCTCCATGCCGGGCCTATCGGCGGGACGGCGGCCTCGCCAAAGGGCGGATCCGGGCCCCGGGCCGGGGCCGCTCGACCCCGGTTCCGGGCCCGCGGCGGCACCCGAGGGCCCGGAGGCGGTAGCATGGCCGCATGAGCCACCCGATCCGCTTTGGAGTCACCCTTCCTCAGATCAAGCGCAGCTGGGAGGAGGCCCGAGCCGCGGCCACGGCCTTCGAGAGCCTGGGCTTCGACTCGGTCTGGGTCTGCGACCACGTCTACGGCGTGCCGATGCCCCAGCTGCCGATCCTCGAGGCCTGGACCGAGCTCGCGGCCGTGGCCGCCATCACCGAACGCGTCGAGCTCGGCACTCTCGTGACACCGCCGTTCTTCCGCAACCCGGCGGTGCTCGCCAAGCAGATCGCCACCCTCGACCAGATCTCGGGCGGCCGCGTCTTCCCGGGCTTCGGCGCCGGCTGGTTCCAGCCCGAGTTCGAGGCCTACGGAGCGACCTTCCCGGAGAAGGTCGGGACCCGGCTCGCTGCCCTCGACGAGATGCTGCAGATCCTGAAGGGCCTGTGGACCGAGCCCCAGACCACCTTCGAGGGCAACCACTTCTCGGTCAAGGACTGCTTCTGCGAGCCCAAGCCGGTGCGCCGCCCGCCCATCCTGATCGGAGGCGGGGGCGAGAAGGTGCTGATGGGCATCGCCGCCCGGCACGCCGACGTGTGGAACAACATGGCGGTGCACCAGGCGGCGCTCGGCCCGAAGGTCGAGGCGCTGCGCAAGCGCTGCGACGAGGTCGGCCGCGACTTCGACGAGATCGAGGTCTCCCAGCAGTGCACCATCGTGATCGCGCCCGACGAGGACGCGGCACGTGCCTCTCTGGCCAAGGCGCACAAGGTCTACGGCGGCCACATGGGCGCTGCCCTCGAGGAGCACGGCATCTGGGGCACGCCGGAGCGCGTGATCGAGGGCATCGAGCGCCACCGGGCGCTCGGCTGCACGGGCTTCGTGATCGAGTTCTTCGGCCGCGACACCCGGGAGCCGGCGGAGCTCTTCGCCAAGTCCGTGATGCCGGCCTTCCGTTAGTCGGAAGGGTTGGTCGGAAGGGTTGGTCGAAGCTCAGCCGGCCCTGGGCCGGCGCGGCCGCCGGAAGCGCGCGCGCGCTGCCTCGACGGGCTCGCGCTCGGCGCAGCCCTCGACGTGGTCGTTGACCACGCCCATCGATTGCATGAACGCGTAGACGGTGGTCGGGCCCACGAAGCGGAAGCCCCGGCTCTTGAGCTCGCGGCTCAAGGCCCGCGACTCCGCGGTCTCGGTGAGCTTGCGAAGCGTCGACCAGGTCGCGCGCTCAGGCCGCGAGGCGGGATCAGGCTCGTGATCCCAGACGAGGCCCGCCAGCGAGCCCTCGCGATCCACCAGGTCGCAGCAGCGCTTCGCGTTCTCGATGGCGGCCTCGATCTTCCCGCGATGCCGGACGATGCCGGCGTCGCCGAGCAGCCGCGTCACGCTCCGCTGATTGAAGCGCGCCACCTTCTCGAAATCGAAGTCGTGGAACGCCCGCCGGAAGTTCTCGCGCTTGCGCAGGATCGTGAGCCAGCTGAGCCCGGACTGGAAGCCCTCGAGACACAGCTTCTCGAAGAGCCGCTGGTCGCGCTTCACGGGGCGGCCCCACTCGCGGTCGTGGTAGCGCACGTAGTCGTCGTACTCGCCGCACCAGAAGCAGCGGCGGGTGCCGTCCGCAGCCGTGATGAGGCCCGAGGCGGGGATCTTCCGTGTGGCCATGGCGGCAGGGTACGGAGGCGCCCGGCGCCGCGGTACCCTGACGCCGGACGCGAGACGCGACGACCCTTGGAGGTGCCGTGATCATCCTGACGGGCTGGGTGGACGTGGATCCGGAGCGGCGCGACGCCGCCCTCGAGGCGGGCCGTCCCCACATGGAGGCGACGCGGGCCTGGCCGGGCTGCCTCGACTACGTGTGGAGCGGCGACCCGCTGAATCCCGCGCGCATCTACGTGTACGAGCGCTGGGAGAGCGAGGAGGCGCTGGCCCGCCACTTCGAGGGCCCGCACTATACGGCCATGCGCGACACCATCGGCGCCCACGGCATCCGCGGCGTCGAGGTCTTCAAGTACGAGCCGGCTCGACAGGGCGCCGTCTACGACGCGAAGGGCGTGGCCCGCGCGGACTTCTTCGAGGAGGCCTGAGATGGATCCGCACGACCGGGACGAGCTCGAGATCCGCCGGCTCGTCGATCGCTACTGCGACGCGGCCTGCAGGCGGGACCGCGACGCGTGGCTCGAGACCTGGGCCGAGGAGCCCGAGCACAGCCCCTCGTGGGAGCTCCTGGGTCGCCCGATCGACGGGCTCGAGGCGATCGCCGCCACCTTCGATGGGGCGCTGGCCATGCTGCGCTTCGTCGTCCAGACCCACTCCAACGGCGTGGTCGAGGTCGACGGGGACCGCGCCCGCGGACGTTTCACCCTCACCGAGTGGAGCGAGAGCGACGCCCTCGGGCGCGCCTTGCTGCTCTTCTTCTACCACGACGAGTACGTGCGAACCGGGGACGGCTGGCGCTTCCTCTCCCGGCGCATGGAGCTGCTCTACCAGGGGCCGCCGGATCTGAGCGCCGGGCCTCCGCCCGGCGCGGCGCGCTAGCGCGACGTCACGGCGTCGCGGGGACGCGCACCACCGGGTTTGCGGCCGAGAGCAGCACCAGTCGGTCCTCCTCTCCGGCAAAGCGCGCCTGCACGGCAGCGCGGTGGCCGTGGGGCAGGGTCGGAAGCGCCACCAGCTCGAGCTTCGCGCCATGGGCGACGCGCGGGAACCAGGCTTCCCAGATGCCGTCGCCGTCGGCCGCCGTCCTCCAGCGGCTTCGCTCGGGCCCGACGCGGCCGGTGTCCGTCGCGAGCCGCGCCGGTGCTTCGCCGGAGCGCCGCAGCGACTCGGCCAGGTGTGCGTCCAGCTGCCAAGCGACGCGAAGGCCGGCGGTCTCGACCGAGACCCGGACGGAGCTCAGGCCGGGCTCGTGAGCCCGGCTCGGGTGGACCGGAAGCAGGGACAGGAAGGCGATCGCGCAGACGGCGAGGGCTCGAATCATGGGGTGTTCCTCCGAAGGGCGACGAGTACGACCCCTGCTCGTGCAGGGGCCGCACTCGCCGCCGCGGCTCGCTGGTGGGCCCTGGGGAGGGGCCAGCGAACGGCCTCGTGTCAGTGGTGCTCGTGGTTCCGGCCGTTGAGCGGCGTGGCCGCGTAGGGGAAGACGCGGTTGTATCCGATGTCGTTCTCGCTCACGTTGTCGATGCCGTCGGCGAATCGGATCACGGGGCCCTTTGGATCCCGCAGATCGCTGATCACCGCCGTGACCGCGATGTCGACCACGTCGTCTCCGAAGCGACGGCCGTTGGGCCAACCCCCGGGCAGAACGCCGCCCCCGAGGCCCTCCTGGATCCGGCTGATCAGCACGTCGCGCTGGTCCGGGTCCTCGACGAAGAAGCCGAGCCGGTGGAAGCCCGGGTCGTCCGGGTTGGTCGGATGCTCGGGGCCGCTCCCGGCCAGGCGCGCGGGTCCGGTCGACAGATCGACGCGGATCATGTCCGGGATGAAGATCGCAGCCAGATCGGTGCGATCGTTCTCCGGAGCGACGTCCGCCTCGAAGACGAACTGGTTGATCAGGGCCGCGAGCTCGGGCTCGAGAGCGTACTTCTGGAAGATCTTCCGATCCCGGGTCGGGCGGGTCCGGTTGTAGAGGTCCTTGTCCTCGATCCCGACCAGACCTTCGGCGAAGAGCGGGTTGCCCTGGCGACCGACCTGCACGAACCGGCCGGCGAAGCCGTCGACGTCCGCGCCCGCGCCGATCACGCGGATCTCCCGCCGCGAGGTGGTCGCGTACACGCCCACCTGCTGGAGGTCTCCGCCCAGCTCCTCGACGGGAATGTTCAGCACGATGGTGTGGACGTTGAAGCCGCCCTGGCTGTCGAACGAGACGTCCGAGCCGGTCCGCAGGTTGAGCCCGTCGAAGATCGCCTGGATGTCCGCGTAGAAGCCGTCGTCTCGCTGGCCGGCGAAGACGATGTGGCCGGTGTCGAGGGTGTGAACCGACTGGGCGGTGTAGCGATCGAGGTCCTCGAAGCTCCCGACACCGTCCTTCGCCGGCTGCTCGCCGTCGTCGTTCTGGTTGTAGAAGGGCGTGACGATGCCCTGGTTGTTCGGCGGGACGCGCAGCCTGCGGCCGAGGCGCTTCGTGCTCCGGTCGCGGCGGTCCTTCCGGACGACGCTGTAGGTCTGGCGCAGGTTCTGCGCATCGTCGTGGATCTCCTCGATCACGCCGAGGTACGACTGCAGGATGGTGTTGCGCGCGATGAACTCCGTGTCGAACCGGAAGCGGTAGCTGAGCGTCGGACGCCCGCGCCCGACGTCGTCGCCGAGCGAGACGTGGATCGCGTAGCGGACGTCGTCGTCGAAGCGGTAGGCGTTGGGGCCGATGCCCGGCTCCTCGAAGGGGTAGACCGCGAGCGCGGTGCTCAAGTACTTGCGGCCCTCGATCTCGGTCACGAATGCGTAGACGTCGGTCGTGTTGGCGGGGTCGTCGAGGGTGATGAGCGGGGCATCCATGTGGCTGGAGGCCAGGCTCGAGTGCGCCGTCGAGAGGACGAGCGCGGCAATCGCGAGCCCTCTCACGGCGTTCCAGGTTCGGGACGTGGTCATGACGATTCTCCTCGTCGGGTTGGGGTGCGCAGGGTGGAGCGAAGGCCGTCCGCAGTTCGGGCGGCCGGGGTCAACGATTCGAGGCGGCGGCGCTCGGAGGGCAGCAGGGCCACGGCGCCCCGGGCCGCCACCTCCCGGTGGCGTTCGAGGGCCCGGAGGTCTCCCGCGGCCGCGGCGATGCACGCCGCGTGCAGGTGGATGCGCGGCTCTTCGGTGCCCGTCCCGAGCGCCTCGGCCATGAGCGCGGCCGCCCCCTCGGCGTCGCCGCCCCGGTGCCGCGCCCAGGCCGCGACGTCGAGGCTGCGCGCGTCGCGCCGCTCTTCGAGCTCGGCGTCCGCGAGCACCCGGGCACGAGCGGGATCGCCGGGGTCCGCGCTCGCCAGGTAGAGCGCGAGTCCCCGGGCATCGCCCGCCTCGCCCACGCGCAGCAGCCGCGCCTCGACCTCCGCCGCGTCTTCCGGCCGGCCCGCATCGCGGAGCGCCTCGGCCAGCATCCACAGTCCCTCGGGCAGGGGCTCGGTGGTGGCGGCCCGCTCGAGAGGAGCAATCGCCTCCAACGGGCGTCCCAGCGCGAGGAGGACGCGGCCCTGCGCGCGCAGCGCGGCCGCAGAGCCCGGACGGGCCGAGAGCGCCCGCTCGGCACTGGCGAGAGCGTGCGTGGCCAGGCCCAGCTCGAGCTCGAAGGCCGAGAGCTCCGACCAGATGCGCGCGTGGGCCACGGCATCCCGAGGCGAGGAGGCGCGAGCCGCGAAGGCGAACGCCCGGGCGGCGTCGTCGAGGGCACCTCGCCGCCAGTGCAGGAGCGCCGCCCGCAGGTAGGCGCCGGCCCCCGGGCGTCGCTCCATCAGGGCCTGATAGGCGAGCGCCGCTTCGTCGAGCCGGCCGAGATCGAAGAGCACGTCGCCGTGCAGGGCGTGATCGAGGGCGGAGTCGCGTTCGGCCACGAGCTCCGAGGCGAGGGCGAGGGCCTCGTCGAAGCGATGCAGCCCGTGCAGGGCGTAGGCGAGCACGCGCTGGTTGCGAGGCGCCGACAGACCGAGCGCATCGGCGGCGTCGCTCGTCGACGCGGCGAGGAGGTAGTAGCCGGGATCGCCCGTCCCCTGCGCCAGGCGAAGCAGGCAGAAGCCGAGCCGCTCGAGCGTCACCGCGTCGGGCTCGTACTTCAGACGCTCCTGCAGACGCTCGATCGTCGTCGCGAGGCGCGCGTCCCCGACCGCGAGGGGCGCGGTCACGATGGCGAGAGGACCCGGCTCGGCCGCCCGTGCCGCGCCCGTCACGAAGAGCAGCAGGACGGCGCAGGACAGACTCGAAAGACGTCGTCTCGGAGTGTTCTCGAACATCGCGTTCTCCTTCTCGCCGTCCGTATACGGGCGGGATCAGAGAACGGACGAACTAACGCTCCTCGGTCTGCTCCTCTTCGTTCGCGGCAGGCTCCCGGTTGCCGAGGATGCGGATGCCGTCGTGGAGCACGACGGCGTACACGAGCGGCTCGTCACCCACGCTCCGGTACGAGTGGGAGGATCCGGCCTCGTAGGCCACATAGTCGCCGGGAAGCTGCACGGCGCCGTCGTCCTGCTCCACGGCGCCCTGCAGGATGAGGGACAGCTCGGTCCCTTCGTGCAGGTGGCTCGGGAACTCGGCGCCGGGGTCGGTGACGACGAGGCCGCAGTCGACGTGGGACAGGGACGGACCGCCCTCGAGGTGGAACAGGCGGGTCCCTTCGGCCGGCCCCGCCACCCAGCGCGCGTGGCCCGGGATCTCGGCGAGCAGCCGATCGGCCGCCGCCGCAGGGAGGTCGAAGTGCCGCGCCAGCCGCTCCCGGAAGCCGGCGAGCGCCGCGCCAGGCGTCGTGATGCCGCGGATGCGCGCGAAGAGATCCGGGGATGCATGCGTCTCCGGGGCCGCCGCCGCGAGCGCAAGCTCGGCCGCCTCGCCTCCGCCCTCGAGATCCTGCAGCCAGTCGAGCGCGTCGTGTCGGTCGTTGCGCGCACTCATGCCGGCGCCTCCACCTGGAGGAGCTGGCGCAGCTGACGCAGGCCCGCGGCCGCGCGCGACTTGATGGTGCTCGTGGGGGCCTGTAGGCGAGCCGCGATCTCGCTCGCCGAGAGCCCGCCGAAGTACGCGAGCTCGAGCACCGCGCGCTGGCTCTCGGGCAGCGACTCGAGCGCCCGCCTCGCACGCGCGCGGTCCGGGTGCTCGCTCGGCTCCGCAGGCTCGGGCTTCGGCTCCGCGGCGACCTCGCTGGCGTGGCGGCGCACGACGGCGAGGCTGCGCAGCCGATCCAGTGCACGGCTTCGAGCCCGCATCAGGAGCCAGCTCCGCACGCTGCCGCGCGCGGCGTCGTAGTGGCTCGCGCGCTGCCACGCCTCGACGAACACGTCGTGCACGAGATCCTCGGCGTCGGCGCGGCTCCCGAGGATTCGCGTCGCGACGCCGAGCATGAGGCTCCCGTGCCGCTGGTAGAGCTCGGCCAACGCGGCCTCGCTTCCCTGCTGGATTCGTTGGATGCACGCTCGATCGGCATGGGCCTCCGGGTCCCCGCCCGGGGGCGACGGTACGTCGCGCCGGGTCGGCGTCGAGCTCACGGCTGCGTGCTCCGGGCCCCGTACGGGTCTCCGCTGGATCGGATCCCCGAGGGTGTCCTCACCGCCATCGAGATGGCGGCTGCACGTCGCCGCGCTCGGGTTCCCCAGGGCCCTCGCACGAGACATCGATGTCCTCCACCGTCCATACGAGCGAGGGTTCGCGGCGGACGACGAGTCGGATGCGATTCGTGCGTTTATTCGCCGAGCGGAGCTCAGGACCGGCGGCGCAGGGCCTCGGCCATCCGCGTGAGCCCCTGCTCCACCAGCGCCCGGGACGTGGCGAAGTTGAAGCGCACGAAGCCCTCCCCCTGGGTCCCGAAGGCCGGGCCGTCGGAGAGGCCGACCTTGGCCTCGCGCAGGAAGAAGCGCCACGGGTTCGGCTCGAGTCCGAGGTCGCGACAGTCGAGCCACAGGAGGTAGGTCGCCTCGGGCGGGTACGTGCGGATGCCCGGCATCTCCCGCCGCACGAAGTCGACGGCGAAGTCGCGGTTCGTGTGGAGGGCGGCGCGCACCTCCTCGAGCCACGGCTCGGCCTCGGTCCAGGCGACGAGGCTCGCCTGGATGCCGAGGGTGTTCAGGCCGCCGCGGACGTGGCTCGGAATGGACTCGAAGCGCTGCTTGATCTCGGCGCTGCCGAAGGCGGCGGCCGCCGTGCGCAGGCCCGCGATGTTGAACGCCTTCGAGGCCGCGTTGAGCGTGAGCGTCCGGGCCTCGATCTCGGGCGAGAGCGTCGCGATCGGGACGTGGACGCCTGGCGCGTAGATCAGGTCCGAGTGGATCTCGTCGGAGATCACGAACAGATCGTTCTCGAGCGCGATCTCGGCGATCTTCTCGAGCTCGATGCGCGTGAAGACCCGGCCCGTCGGGTTGTGCGGATTCGAGAGCAGCAGCACCCGGGAGTCCCGGGCCGCTGCGCGCAGCCCGTCGAAGTCGAGCTCGTAGCCCTCGGGGCCCGGCACCAGAGGGTTCTCGACCAGCCTGCGCCCGTGCTCCGTGGCGGCCGCGAAGAAGGGCGGGTAGATCGGCGGCTGCACGATGACGCCGTCACCGGGCTCGGACAGCGTGGCGATCCCGATGTGCACGCCCTGCATGACGTCCGCCAACAGGCAGACGCGCTTCACGTCCACCGCGTAGCCGTAGCGATCCGCCATCCGGCGAGCGAACACTCGGGGCAGCGCGTGTGGGCGCGGGTGCAGCGGGTAGCCGAGGTCGCCGACGGCGGCCGCGCGCTCCATCTGCCGGCGGATGGGCTCGGCCACCGGGAAGTCCATGTCGGCGACCCAGAAGGGCAGCACGTCGTCGGGATAGACCTGCCACTTCTCGCCGGTTCGCGCGCGGAGCTCGGGCTCGCCGAAGTCCGACAGCCGCGCGGGGGGATTGCGCAGCGCGGTCTCGACGGATCCCAGCACGTCGGCGCACGCGTCCGCGCCGGGGATGTCTCCATCGAAGCCCGCCTTGGCCAGCAGCGCGGGGAGCTCGTCGCGCAGACAGCCGACGGCCCAGGCGATGGGCTCGGCGAACTCCGGCGCGGGCAGCACCTCCTTGGCCCCCTCGTCCGAGGGGCCGATCCAGAGCCGTGCACCCCGAGCCCGGCACTCGAAGCGCAGCCAGTCGCCGCCGCCGGACGCGCTGCGAACGGCGAGCGTGGGCCCGCCTTCGGCGCCCGGGGGCGCCGGCTCGACGACGAAGTGCAGGCCCGCGGCCTCGATGGAACTCATGGCGCGAGAGTGTAGCCGGACTCGCCGCCGTGCCGGGCTTCGGGGCCACGCGGCAAGCCCGCGAGGCGTGGGACGGTATGCTGCCGCCATGCCGCCCGACCCCGCCTCGGAAGCCCGCTTCTCCCCCGACTACGCAACCGCGCGCGAGCGCTTCCTCACGGCGGCCGAGGGGCGCGCCGCCCGGGTCGCGAGCCACCCGATCGAGGCGCGCGGTCCGAAGGGCGAGGAGCTCGCCGTGGATACCGCCTATCTCGGGCCCGAGGCGCCGGAGCGGCTGCTGGCGGTGAGCTCGGGCGTCCACGGCGTCGAAGGCTACGCCGGGAGCGCCCTGCAGCTACAGCTCCTCGAGGCCCAGCTCGACGGGCTCTCGCTCCCGGCGGACACGGGCCTCCTGCTGGTGCACGCGGTGAACCCGCACGGGTTCGCGTGGCGCCGCCGGGTGAACGAGCGCAACGTGGACCTGAACCGGAACTTCCTCTCCCACCCCGACGATCACGTGGCGAACCCCTCCTACGAGGGCCTCTTCGACGCGATCAACCCCACGCGCCTCGACGAGGAGACCGACCAGCGGAGCCGCGAGAAGCTGCTCGGCTTCGCGGGCGAGCACGGCTTCGGCGAGCTCCAGCGCGTGCTGACCTGCGGGCAGTACGTGCATGCCCGCGGCATGCAGTTCGGCGGGCACGATGCCGAGGCGTCCAACGCGATCCTGCGTCGCATCGCGGCCGAGGACACGCGGGGCGCCGGCCGGATCGCCTGGGTCGACGTGCACACCGGCCTCGGTCCCTACGGGATCCCGGAGATGATCACCGAGTGCCCGACGGATCACCCGGCCTACCGGCTGGGGAAGGCGTGGTACGGCGATTCGGCCAAGAGCACCCAGGCCGGGGAGTCGGTCTCCGCCAAGCTCAACGGGGTGATGGAGCACGGCCTCGAGGAGTCGCTCCCGGGCGACTGCGAGCTGGTGGCCTACACCGCCGAGTTCGGCACCTACGACGGCCTGCGGGTCTTCTGGGCCATGCGGGCGGACAACTGGCTCGCCGCCCACGGCGAGGAGGACACCGAGAAGGGCCAGGAGATCAAGCGGGAGCTGGTCGAGGTCTTCCGGCCCGACGACCCCGAATGGCGGGCGAAGGTCCTCGTCGAGGGCGCCCGGGTCGTGGAGCAGACGCGCCGCGGGCTCCTCTCCTAGCCTCGCGCCGCCGGGCGCGCGGCCCTCGACCGCGCCGAAGCCTCGCCGCTAGGATCCGTCCACCATGGCCAGCGATCGCCACCCCACCGTCGACCCCGAGAAGCTCCCGCGTCACTTCGACTCGGCCGCCGCCGAGACGCGCTGGCACGACACCTGGCGCGAGGCCGGCACCTACCACTACGACCCGGAACGGCCCCGGGAGGAGACCTTCGTGGTGGACACCCCGCCGCCCACGGTCTCGGGGTCGCTCCACGTCGGTCACGTCTTCTCCTACACGCAGACCGACGTGATCGTGCGCCAGCAGCGCATGAGCGGGAAGAACGTCTTCTATCCGCTCGGCTGGGACGACAACGGGCTCCCCACCGAGCGCCGGGTCGAGAACTTCTTCCACGTGCGCTGCGACCCGACCCTGCCCTACGAGGCGGGCCTCGAGGTCGAGGAGGCGACGGCCAAGATCCGCAAGGGCCGGCCGCGCGGCGTGTCGCGGCCCAACTTCATCGAGCTGTGCGAGCGGCTGACCGAGCAGGACGAGCAGGCCTTCCGCGAGCTCTGGCAGCGGGTCGGGCTCTCGGTCGACTGGCGCCAGGAGTACCAGACCATCGACGAGCACGCGCGACGCATGGCCCAGCGCTCGTTTCTCGACCTTCACGAGAAGGGCCACGTCTACCAGACCGAAGCGCCCTTCATGTGGGACGTGGACGACCAGACGGCCGTCGCCCAGGCCGAGTCCGAGGAGAAGGTCGTCCCGGGCGCCTACCACCACATCGAGTTCGCGGTGGAGGACAGCGACCGGAGCTTCGTGATCGCGACCACGCGCCCGGAGCTGCTGGCCGCCTGCGTCGGCGTGACCGCCCACCCCGACGACGAGCGCTATCGCGACCTCTTCGGGAAGCGCGCGGTGACGCCGCTCTTCCACGCGCCCGTCCCGATCTTCCCGAGCGACAAGGCCGATCCCGAGAAGGGCACCGGCGTGCTGATGGTGTGCACCTTCGGCGACCAGACCGACGTCGAGTGGTGGCGCGAGCAATCGCTTCCGCTTCGCCAGGTCGTGGGGCGCACCGGACGGCTCCTGCCCATCCGCTTCGGCGAGGCGCCCTTCGAGAGCCTGCGCACCGACGAGGCGAACGCCCGCTACGCGGAGATCGAAGGCAAGAGCCTGCACCAGGCGCGCGAGGCCATCGTCGAGCAGCTTCGCGACGCCGAAGGCAGCGCCACGGGAACCGGAGCGCCGCTCCGGGGCGAGCCCGAGAAGATGGAGCACGCGGTCAAGTACTACGAGCGCGGCAAGCGACCCCTCGAGATCCTGCCCACGCGCCAGTGGTTCTGCCGGCTCCTCGACAAGAAGCAGGCCCTGCTCGCCCGCGGCGAGGAGATCACCTGGCACCCGCCGTTCATGCACACGCGCTTCCGCGACTGGACGGAGAACCTGGGGCTCGACTGGTGCCTCTCCCGCCAGCGCTTCTTCGGTGTGTCGATCCCGGTCTGGTACGGCATCGGCGAGGACGGCGAGACCGACCACGAGCGCCTGCTGCTGCCCGACCCGGCGAGCCTGCCCATCGACCCCATGGTGGACGTTCCGCCCGGGCACGAGGAGTCGCAGCGCGACCAGCCGGGCGGCTTCCGCGGCGAGAGCGACGTCTTCGACACCTGGTTCACCAGCTCGATGACCCCGCAGATCGGCTCCCATTGGGGAGAGGACGACGCTCGCCACGCGCGGCTCTTCCCGGCCGACATCCGGCCCCAGGCCCACGAGATCATCCGCACCTGGGCGTTCTACACCATCGCCAAGGCGGAGCTGCACCACGGAAGCGTGCCCTGGAAGCACATCCTGCTCTCGGGCTGGATCCTCGACCCCGACCGCAAGAAGATGTCCAAGAGCAAGGGCAACGTGGTGACGCCGCTGGCCCTGGTGGACAAGTACTCGGCGGACGCGGCGCGCTACTGGGCGGCGAGCGCCCGGCTCGGAGTCGACACCGCCTTCGACGAGAGCGTCTGGAAGATCGGGCGGCGCCTCACCACCAAGCTCTACAACGCGGGCAAGTTCGTGCTGTCCCAGCCCGGACCGGTCGTGCCGATCTCGAGCGAGCTCGACCGCGCGTTCGTCGGGAAGCTGCGCGAGCTCGTGGAGCTCGCCTCGGCGCGCTACGCCGACTTCGACTACGCCCACGCCCTGCAGGAGACCGAGAGCTTCTTCTGGAGCCGCTTCACCGACACGTACCTCGAGCTGGTGAAGGCCCGGGCGCGGGACGGCGAGACGCCGGAAGCCCAGGGCTCGGCCGTCGCGAGCCTGCGGCTCGGCCTCGACGTGCTGCTGCGCCTCTTCGCTCCGGTGCTGCCCTTCATCACCGAGGAGGTGTGGTCCTGGGTCTTCGCCGCGGCTCGCTCCGAGCCGAGCATCCACCGGGCGCCCTGGCCGGAGGCGGCCGAGCTCGAAGGCGTGCCCGCGCCGGACGAGCCGCTGAGCTTCGAGCTCGCCGTGGCCGCCTTTACCGCGATCAACAAGAGCAAGGCGGACGCCGAGGTCTCGATGGGTCGCGAGATCGACAAGCTCGTGCTCGGCGGAAGCGAGGAGACCCTCGGGCGCGCCGCGGCGGTGCTGCCCGACGTCGCCCGCGCGGCCCGCTGCCGCGAGTGGTCGGTCTCGGCGGTCCCCGGACTCGAGGCAGCGAGCTTCCGCATCCTCGACGTGCAGTTCGCCCCGCGTGACGACGACGCTCGTTGAGCCGGACCCGGGCGACGCGCCCGGGCCGGAAGCAGCGGGATCGAACGGCGGACCGATCGGAGCCATCCGGCGCCTCGGTGCGCGGGCGATCGCGCGGGTCGAAGGGCTGGGGCGTGCCACGCGCTTCGCCGGAGCCGTGAGCCTGGCGATGCTCCGGCCTCCCTACCGACACCGGCGGCTGGTCGGCGAGCTCCACGAGAGCGGCGTGCGTTCCCTGGCCATCGTGTGCAGCTCCGGGATCGCCGTGGGCATGGTGCTGGCGCTCCAGGGCTACAACAGCCTGGCGCGCTTCGGGGCCGAGGACTCCCTCGGTGCGGTGGTCGGCCTCTCGCTGATTCGCGAGCTCGGGCCGGTGCTCACCGGCCTGCTGGTCGCGGGGCGGGCCGGGTCGGCCATGACCGCCGAGATCGGGATGATGAACGCCACCGAGCAGCTCGACGGCATGCGCACCATGGCCGTCGACCCGCTCCACTTCGTGGTGGGTCCAAAGGCCCTCTCCATGCTGATCTCGATGCCCCTGCTCTCGGGCCTGTTCACCCTGCTCGGGATCGCGGGCGGATTCGTGGTGGGTGTCCGCTTCCTCGGGCTCGACGGAGGCGTCTACCTGAGCGGGCTCGAGGGCGCCGTCGACTTCCACGACGACGTGGGCGTGAGCGTGCTCAAGGCCGCGGTCTTCGGCGCCCTGGTGGCGTGGATCGCCACCTACCGGGGCTTCGTCGCCGGCCGCAGCGCCGCCCTTGTGAGCAGCGCCACCACCCGCACCGTGGTGACCGCATCCGTCTCCATCCTCCTGGCGGACTACGTGATCACCGCACTGTGGGGCGTCCGATAGCCAGGTCGGTAGCCAGGTCGACGAGGACGGCAGATCCTGCACAGGGCCCGCCAGGAGCCCTAGACTGTGACGAAACCCGGTCCGGCAACATCCAAAGCCGGCTCGAGTCCGAACTTCCGGGCGGAGCATTCCGCGGTCGAGGCCGCCGCACCGCCACTTCCCCCAAGGGAGCCACCCCCATGCGCTCTTCGCCCGCCCGGGATCTCGCCGTCGGCCTGTTCGTGCTGGCGGGGCTCGTGGCGCTCGCCGTGTTGAGCGTTCAGGTCGGCGGACTGGCCTACACCGGCGGCGGGGGCCTGCGGCTCAGCGCGTCGTTCGACGAGATCGGCAGCCTCTCGGAACGCGCGCCGGTCGTGATCTCGGGGGTCAAGGTGGGACAGGTCACGTCGGTCACCCTGGGCGAAGACCTGCGCGCCGAGGTCACCCTGGACGTCGATCGCGACCTCGAGCTGCCGGTGGACACCTTCGCCTCGATCCGGACCGCTGGCCTGCTGGGTGACCAGTTCATCGCGCTCGAGCCCGGCGGCGACGACGAGCTGCTCGCGGATGGCGGGTACTTGTCCTTCACCAAGAGCGCCCTCAACATAGAGCGCCTGGTGGACCGGATCGTGACGAGCTTCCAGAGTGGCGACGGCGCCGAGTGATGGGCTCCGGTGACGAACTGCACCGAGATGACCGTGGGAGGAACGAGGTGAACGAGGCGAAGAAGATCCCCATGTGGCTGGCCCTCGCGGCGTTGCTGCTCCCGGCCTGTGCGGGCACGGGCACGCCCGAGCCCCAGGACCCGTGGCGCGGCACCAACCAGGGCATGTTCGCGGTGAACAACGGAGTCGACGACTACGTGCTCGGCCCCGTGGCCCGCGGGTGGGGATTCGTCGCCCCGGATCTCGTCGAGAAGGGCGTGAGCAACTTCTTCGCCAATCTCGACATGCCCATGATCTTCGCGAACAACCTGCTGCAGGGAGATTTCTCGGGGGCCCTCGACGACCTGAACCGCTTCCTGGTCAACACGACCGTCGGCATCGCGGGCCTGATCGACGTGGCGTCAGATATCGGAATCGACAAGAACGACGAGGACTTCGGCCAGACCCTGGGCGTCTGGGGAGTCGGGACCGGCCCCTACCTGCAGCTGCCCCTGCTCGGGCCGTCGACGGTGCGCGATACCGTCGCACTTCCGGTGGACTTCCTGTCGCGTCCGCACACCTGGTTCCTGCCACTTGCCGCCACCGCCTCCATGGGGGCCGTCGACGCGGTGAATACGCGGCACGAGTTCGACGACGAAATTCGGGAGGCCAAGGAGACCTCCATCGACTACTACATCTTCGTTCGCGAGGCGTATCTGCAGAATCGCGAAAGACGGGTAAGGGATGGCGTTTCCCTGCCGAATGAAGACATCTATGACCTGGACTACGACCTGGATGACGAGGAGGAGTAGGATGCGAAGTCGCCGGAGTGCAGTCGCGCTGCTGTCGCTGACCCTGGCATGGGCCGGGATTCCCGGGTCGACGGCCGCCGAGGCGAGTGCTGCGCAGCCGGTCGCGGCGGCGCCGGCCCCGACCCAGCCGATCGCGGCCGCCCGCTCGGTCGTGCGCGCGACCGCCGACGAGGTGCTCGCGGTGCTCGCCGACGCCGAGATCGACGACGCCCAACGGCGCAGCCAGATCGAGGACATCGCGATCCGGAACTTCGACTTCTACACCATCTCGCGGCTGGTCCTGGCGCGCGGCTGGAAGCGCATGACCAAGGAGCAGCGCACCGAGTTCGTGGACCAGTTCCAGCAGTACCTGGCCGAGACCTACGGCTCGCGCATCCAGCGCTACACCCAGCAGAGCGTGGACATCGTGGGCGAGCGCCTCGAGAAGAACGGCCACGTGACGATCCAGACGCGGATCGCCGGCGCCGAGGCCGATGGCGTGAGCGTGGACTACCGCCTGCGCTCGAAGAACGAGGGCCCCTGGCGCGTGATCGACGTGACCATCGAGGGCGTGAGCGTGGTCGCGAGCTTCCGGTCGCAGTTCAAGGAGCTGATGGCGAGTGGGGGGCCCGAAGAGGTCCTTCGCCGCCTCCGCGACAAGAACCTTCCCGAGAATTCGGCGGGCTAGCCCGGATCTCCGTACTGGGGGGGCGCTTCGC
>JASJCN010000044.1 GCA_030065975.1 Myxococcota bacterium | reverse complement strand
TGGGACGTCCCGGACACCGGCAACTCCGCCCCCGTCTTCGACGGGTCGGGAGACATGAGTCTCGGGAACGTGGCCCAGGACGACCCGGATCCCGCCGGGAAGACCGTCGCCCAGATCATCGCCAGCGCCGGGGGCGACCGCATCACCGACCTGGATCCGGGCGATCTCGAGGGCATCGCGGTGATCGGGGTCGACGACGCCAACGGAACCTGGCAGTACTCCGTCGACGGGGGCAGCAGCTGGCTCTCGTTCGTGGCCGGCGGCGTCCTCGACGGGGGCACCGACGACACGCAGTCGATCCTTCTCGGTGAAGACGACCTCGTGCGCTTCGTCCCCGCGCCCACCTACACCGGGAGCGCCGGCAGCGTCAGCTTCCGGGCCTGGGACCAGAGCGACGGCTTGCCGGCCGGCATGACCGGCGTCGACGCCTCCGTGACCGGAGGCAGCACCGCGTTCTCCACGGCCACGGAGAGCTTCGACGCCCAGGTCGTGACGGTCCAGGAGCGGGCTTTGTGGTTCTCGACCCGAGACGACATCAGCGATGGCGGAACTCCCGGGGTGAACTCGTGGACCGAGGGCGAGATCCTCGAGCTCGCCGGCGGCGCCTTCTCCATCGCCTTCGACCTCGATGCGTTCGTGGCCGATGGCGACGCGGACATCGACGCCATCCATCTGGTGCAGAACGACATCACACTGGGCTCGGCGAACGCCGTGGGGCTCCTCGCGGGCGATCTGTTGCTCTCGACGAACAACTCGGAGGTGGTCGGTGGCCTGGCCGTGACCTCGGGTGCCGTCTTCGTCTTCCGGCCCGACGGCCCGAGCTACGACTCGGGAAGCTTCCTCTACCTGCTCGACTCCGCCGGCTTCGGCGGCGGCGACATCGAGGACTTCGCCCTGGTCGAGCAGGCCACGACCGTCGGCGGCATGGCGCTGAGCGCGGGCAGCCTGATCCTGGGTGACGGCGCCGAGGACATCGTCGTGTTCACGCCAACCGACGTTGGTGCGGGCACGACGACCGGAACCCTCGCCACCCTCGTCGAAGGACTGGACATCGGCCTCGAGGCGGGGAACGAGTTCCGCGGGATCGAGCTGATCCACACGCCCACCGAGGTGAACGGCGTCCTCCTGGACGAAGGGAGCCTTCTCGTCAGCCTGCGGGTCAACGGACTCGTCGGCGACAACGCCCTCAACGTCAAGCGCAACGACGTCCTCGTCCTAGACGTGACCCAGGCCGGCAGCGACAGCGAGGCCACGGCCTCGTTCGTCCTGGACGGCAGCAGCCTCGGACTCGGTGGCGGAGACGAGTCCGTTCGGCCGATCGGGCTCGCCCCGCTGAATACGGCGCCGACGCTCACACCGGGCGCCCCGACCCTGACGACCATCACCGAGGACGACGTCGCGAACCCGGGCGATCTCGTCTCCGACATCCTCTCCGGGCTGGTGAGCGATCCCGATGCCGGGAGCGTCACGGGACTTGCGGTCACCGGCCTGAGCACCGGCAACGGGGTCTGGGAGTTCTCGACGGACGGGGGAGGCGTCTGGAATGCCGTCGGGGCCGTGAGCAACACGAGTGCCCTGCTCCTGCGCGACGTCGACCGGATCCGCTACGTCCCCGACGGTCTCGACGCGGACAGCGCCGACTTCAGCTTCCGCGCCTGGGACCAGACGGACGGGCTCCCCGGTGATCTGCACGACACGAGCACGAACGGCGGGTTCAGCGCCTTCTCCGCCAACACCGACGTGGCCCACATCGACGTCCTGCCCGTGAACGACGCGCCGGTGGGCGCGGACAACACCGTCAGCACCCTCGAGGACGCCCCCTATGTCTTCCAGCTCGCGGACTTCGGCTTCGACGATCCGGTCGAGGGCCACGGCTTCCAGGCGATCCAGCTCGCGGGCCTCGTAGGCGCCGGCACCCTCACCAACGGCGGAGTGGTCCTGACCGGGGTCGAGCTGATCGACGCCGCGGACATCGCGGCCGGCGACCTCGTCTTCACGCCGGTACCCGACGCCAACGGGGCCGCTCATGGCGGCTTCTCCTTCCAGGTGCAGGACTCCGGGGGCACGGCCAACGGGGGCGTGGACCTCGACCCCGTGGCCCGGCTCATGACCGTCGACGTGACCTCCGTGAACGACGAGCCCTCGGGAAGCGACGCCACCATCGTGCTCCTCGAGGACGACTCGCACACCTTCGGGGTCGCCGATTTCGGCTTCGGCGACGCGGCGGACGGCGACTCCCTGGCGGCGATCGTGATCACCACGGCTCCGGGCGCCGGCACCCTGCGCAACGGCGCCACGGTGCTGGCCGGAGGGGAGACCGTGACGGTCGCGCAGATCCTGGCAGGGGATCTCGTCTACACCCCCGACCCCGACGACAACGGGACGGCCCACGCCTCCTTCACCTTCCAGGTGATGGACGACGGCGGCACCGCGAACGGCGGCGTCGAACTCGACGCGACCCCGAACACCATCCAGCTCGACGTCACGCCGGTGAACGACGCGCCCGACGGCACCGACGCCACGATCGTCATGGACGAGGACTCCTCCCACGTCTTCGGGGTCGCGGACTTCGGTTTCGACGACGCCTTGGACGGCGACTCGCTGGCCTCGGTCGTGATCTCGACGGCGCCCGGCGCCGGCACGCTCCGGAACGGCGCCACGGTCCTCACGGGCGGGGAGACGGTGACCGTGGCCCAGATCCTGGCCGGGGACCTGGTCTTCACGCCGGATCCCGGGGACAGCGGCGTCGCCTACGCGTCCTTCACCTTCCAGGTGAGGGACGACGGCGGGACGGCCAACGGCGGCATCGATCTCGACCCGACCCCGAACACGATCCAGCTCGACGTGACCTCGATCAACGACGCGCCGGACGGCACCGACGCCACGATCGCCCTCCTCGAGGACGGTGCCCACGTCTTCGGTGTCGCCGACTTCGGCTTCAGCGACGCGGACGGGGACTCCCTGGCTGCCGTGGTCATCACCACGGCGCCCGGGGCGGGAACCCTGCGCAATGGTGCCACCACGCTCACCGGCGGCGAGACCGTGACCGTCGCCCAGATCCTGGCCGGAGATCTGGTCTTCACCCCGGATCCCGACGACAACGGCGTCGGCTACGCCTCCTTCGGCTTCCAGGTGAAGGACGACGGCGGCACCGCCAATGGCGGCGTGGACCTCGACGCCACGCCGAACACCATCCAGCTCGACGTCACGCCGGTGAACGACGTCCCGGCGGGCACCGACGTCACGGTCACGACCGGCGAGGACACGGGCTACGTCTTCACCGTGGCCGACTTCGGCCTGAACGACCCCCTGGACGGTGACGCACTCCTCGAGATCGTGGTGACGACGGCCCCCGCCGCCGGAACCCTGACGAACGGAGTCACCGTACTCACCGGAGGCGAGACCGTGAGCGCCGCCGCCATCAATGCGGGCGACCTCGTCTTCACGCCGCTCCCGGGCGAGAACGGCGTCGGCTACGCGAGCTTCGACTTCCAGGTCCGTGACGATGGAGGCACCGCCAACGGCGGCGTCGACCTCGATCCGACCCCCAACACGGTCACCATCGACGTCACCGCGGTCAACAACGCGCCGTCCGGGGCCGACGCCACCCTGAACGTCCTCGAGGACGTGCCCTACACCTTCGCTCTCGGCGACTTCGGATTCAGCGACCCGGCGGACGGCCACAGCCTGCTCGCCGTCGAGATCGGCGTCGTCGCCGGGGCGGGCACCTTCCGCGATGGTGCACTCGTCCTCACTGGCGGCGAGACCGTGACTGCGGGCTCCATCGCCTCCGGAAACCTGACCTACACGCCCGTGCCGGGAGCCAGCGGGGCCGGGCAGGCCACGCTGACCTTCCAGGTTCGCGACTCCGGCGGTACGGCCAACGGCGGCGTCGATCTGGATCCGACGCCCAACACCCTGACCCTGGACGTGCTCGCGGTGAACGACGCTCCATCCGGAAGCGACGACAACATCACCATCCTGGAGGACGGGGCCCACACCCTGACCCTCGGAGACTTCGGCTTCAGCGACGGCGACGGCAACGCCCTCGCGAGCGTCGTGATCACGACGGCGCCCGGCGCGGGGACGCTCCGCAACGGCGCGACGGTCCTCACGGGCGGAGAGACGGTGACCCGGGCCCAGATCCTCGCCGGGGATCTCGTCTACACGGCGCCCCCGGACGCCAACGGCCCCTCCCTGGCGTCCTTCGGCTTCCAGGTGGTGGACGACGGCGGGACCGCCAACGGCGGCGTGGACACCGACCCCACGGCGAACACCATCGACTTCGACGTCACCGCCGTCAACGACGAGCCCAGCGGCACGGACGCGACGTGCACCCTGCTCGAGGACGGCTCCCACACCTTCGGCGTCGCGGACTTCGGGTTCAGCGACGTGGTGGAGGGCGACTCGCTGAGCGGCGTGTTCATCACGACCGTGCCCGGCGCCGGGACCCTGCGCAACGGCGCAAGCGTGCTGGCGGGCGGGGAGACGGTGACCGTCGCGCAGATCCTCGCCGGAGACCTGGTCTATACGCCCGCCCCCGACGACAACGGGGTCGCTGCCGCCAGCTTCACCTTCCAGGTGATCGACGACGGCGGGACGGCCAACGGCGGCGTGGACATGGATTCCACCCCCAACACCATCCAGCTCGACATCACGCCGGTGAACGACGCGCCGAGCGGCACCGACTCGAACGTGGTGCTCCTGGAGGACGGGAGCCACGTCTTCGCCGTGGGCGACTTCGCCATCACCGATCCGGAGGGCCACGGGCTCTCCGCCGTGGTGATCACCACGGCGCCCGGCGCGGGCACCTTGCGCAACGGCGCCACCGTCCTCACGGGAGGCGAGACGGTGACCGGGGCCCAGATCGCGGCCGGCGACCTCGTCTACACCCCGGCGCCGGGAGCCAGCGGGGTCGGCGCCAGCTCCTTCACGTTCCAGGTGGTGGACGACGGCGGGACGGCCAACGGCGGCGTGGACACCGACCCCACCGCCAACACCATGCGCCTCGACGTCACGGCCGTGAACGATGCGCCGAGCGGCACCGATCGCACCATCAGCCTGCTGGAGGACGCCTCCCACACCTTCGGCACGGCGGACTTCGGGTTCGGCGACACCGACGGCAACGCGCTGGCCGGCGTCGTGATCACCACGGCGCCGGGGGCGGGCACCCTGCGCAACGGCGCCACCACGCTCACCGGCGGGGAGACCGTGACCCTCGCCCAGATCCTGGCCGGCGACGTCGTCTACACGCCCGACCCCGACGACAACGGCACCGGCCTCGCCTCGTTCACCTTCCAGGTGATCGACGATGGCGGGGTCGCGAACGGCGGCGTGGACACCGACCCGACGCCGAACACCATCCAGCTCGACGTCGCGCCGGTGAACGATGCCCCGAGCGGCACCGACACGACGCTGTCGCTCTCCGAGGACGGGAGCCTCACGTTCGGCCTCTCGGACTTCGGCTTCTCCGACGCCATCGACGGCGACGCCTTCGCCGCCGTGCGAATCGCGAGCGGCCCGACCGACGGGACGCTGCGCAACGGCGCCATCGTGCTCACGGGGGGCGAGACGGTCACGGCGACGTCGATCGCCGCCGGCGACCTCGTCTTCACGCCGGACGCCGACGAGAGCGGGCTCGGCTACGCGAGCTTCGGCTTCCAGGTGCAGGACGACGGCGGAGTGGCCAACGGAGGCGTCGACCTCGACCCGACGGTCAACACGGTGACCCTCGACGTGCTCGCCGCGAACGACGCACCGGTGCTCGCGAGCGCGTCCCCGAACCTCACGGCGATCAACGAGAACGCGACCGGAAACGCGGGCCAGACCGTCGCCAGCGTGGTCGGTGCCTCGATCACGGACTCGGATCCGGCGCCGAGCGAGGGCGTGGCCCTGACCCGGATCGCCAGCAGCGGCGGAACCTGGCAATACTCGACCAACGGCGGCGGCAGCTGGAACGTCGTCGGAGCCGTGAGCGACGCCAGCGCGCTGCTGCTGCGCGACAGCGATCGCATCCGCTTCGTGCCCGATGCGCAGAACGGCGAGACGGCCAGCTTCGACTTCCGCGCCTGGGATCAGACCAGCGGCGTCTTCGGCACCCATGCGAACACCACCACGAACGGCGGAGCCACGGCCTTCTCCACCTCGGACAACCGCGCGACGATCAGCGTGGCCAGCGTCAACGACGCCCCCGGCCTCGGCAATGCCACCATGCCCTCCATCGAGGCCGGTACGACCGACCCGGCGGGAGCCAGCGTGGCCGCCCTGTTCGGCGGCCGCTTCTCCGACGTCGACGCCGGATCCTCCATGAGCGGTGTCGCGGTGATCGGGAATGCAGCGGCGGCCGCCCAGGGAGTGTGGCAGTACTCGACCGACGGCGGCGCGAGCTGGTCGAGCGTGGGCGCCGTCGGCGACGGCGTCAACGCGCTCGCGATCAGCAGCGCCACCCGGCTGCGCTTCGTGCCGGCCGCCGGATTCAGCGGCACGCCGAGCGCCCTCGCAGTCCGCGCTCTCGACGATGCGTACCCGGGCACCTTCTCGACGGCGGGCGTCGCCGAGACCCGGATCCTCGTCGACACCAGCGCGCCCGGCGGCAGCTCGGCCGTGTCCGGCTCCGCGGCGAGCCTCGCCATCGACGTGACCGAGGCCCCGGGAGGAAGCGAGGAAGAGGAGCCCGAGGGCGAGACCGCCCTGCCCCCGACGATCGACGAGGAGCCGCCGCTCTCGAGCCCCGAGGTCCAGGAGGACCCCGAGATCGAGGTGGCGGCGGAGCCCGAGGGCGTGGACGCCGCGACCGAGGCCTCCCCGGACCCCGTCGACCTGACCGGCATCGCTCCGCGCATCGTGCCGACGGTCGATTGGGGCGATCCGAGCCCGCGGGTCGTCTCTCAGGGCCTGCCGGTCGTCGAGGTCGGCGAAGCCCGCGAGGCGACGCCCGAGGAGATCGAGCGGCTGGACGATCGACGCGAGCCCCCGACGCTCGCGAGCTTCGGCTCGAGCCCGAGCGAGCGCATCCGCGAGTTCTTCCGCGGTCTGAAGGACGACCTCGGCTTCCTGAATCCCGAGACGGGCTTCGCCAGCGAGCTCGAGCGGCTCGAGGAGGTGCGCATCGAGCAGGCCCGTCTCGAGCAGACCGTCGTCGGCTCGAGCGTCGCGATGTCGGCGGGGCTCTCGATCGGCTACCTGGTCTGGCTCACCCGCGGCGGCCTGCTGATCGCGAGCATGGCTTCCTCGATCCCCGTCTGGCGGCTCGTCGACCCGATCCCGGTCCTCGCGAGCCTCGCACTGGGTGAAACCGACGAGGACGACGCCGAGTCCCTCGACTCGATGCTGCGCGAGAGCGCAGGGGACGGCCGACCCGAAGCCCCGGAGACCCCCACGGTCCGCCCCTAAGGGCCTGGGCTCGATCCGACGATTCGTCCACCGGGGGCCTTCTCTCTTGCAGCTCAGCCCGAAGATCCACATCGCGATGGGGCAGACCTTCCTGCTCGTGAACCTGCTCCTGGCGGCCGTGCTGCTCGGGCTGGTGCCGGATCGCGAAGCCGCCGTCCGGGAGGGTCGCGGCGCCCTGGCCGAGTCGATCGCCGTGAGCGGATCGGCCCTGCTCAGCCGCGCCGATCTCGAGGGCGTGCGGAGCACCCTCGTGCTGGTCAAGGAGCGCAACCCGGAGCTTCTGTCTGCGGCGGTCCGCCGCGACGACGGCGTGACCCTGGTCTCGATCGGCGATCACGCCACCTTCGATCCGGGCGCGGCGGCCGAAGGGACGGTTCCCGGCCAGTACGTGGTTCCCATCTGGTCGGCGGGACAACGGTGGGGGCGCGTCGAGCTTCGCTTCGTCCCGGCCCGGGGTGCGGGCGTCCTCGGCATCCTGGGCTCTCCCGAGGCGCGCCTGGTGAGCTTCGTCGGCATCGCCTGCTTCGTCGTGTTCGCCCTCTACCTGGGAAAGATGCTGAAGCACCTCGATCCCTCCCAGGCGGTTCCGCCCCACGTGCGCTCGGCCCTCGACACCCTGGCCGAGGGGCTCCTCGTGATCGACATGAAGCAGCAGATCGTGCTGGCCAACCAGGCCTTCGCGACGCTGGTGGGCCACGAGCCCGAAGCGTTGGTCGGCCGCCGGGCCCAGCACCTCGGCTGGGCCGATCCGGACGGAGAGCGGCTCGAGCCCGACGCGTTCCCCTGGGTACGTGCGATCGAGCAGGCGAGCCCGCTGCGAAACGAGATCCTGCATCTCGAGGTCAGCGACGGCAGTACCCGCACCTTCATCGTCAACTGCTCCCCCGTCCTCGGCAGCGGAGGCCGCTTCGGCGGCGTCCTGATCAGCCTCGACGACGTGACCCAGCTCGAGGAGCACAAGGTCGAGCTGTCCCTCGCCAAGGAGGAGGCCGAGGCAGCGAACCAGGCCAAGAGCGACTTCCTGGCCAACATGAGCCACGAGATCCGCACGCCGATGAACGCGATCCTGGGCTTCACCGAGGTGCTGCGCCGGGGGTACGGGCGCAGCGAGGCCGACCAGCAGCGCCACCTCGAGACGATCCGCCAGAGCGGCGAGCACCTGCTCCAGCTGATCAACGACATCCTGGACCTCTCGAAGATCGAGTCCGGTCGGCTCGAGGTGGAGCAGCTCGAAACCCCGGCCCACGCCGTGATCCGCGAGGTGGCGACCGCCCTGCGCGGCAAGGCGGAGGAGAAGAGCATCGCGCTCGAGGTCGAAGTGGACGGCCCGATCCCCGCGACCGTCGAGACGGACCCCACGCGCCTGCGCCAGATCCTCACCAACCTGGTCTCGAACGCGATCAAGTTCACCGCGGAGGGCTCGGTTCGCCTGGTGGCCCGCCACGAGGCCGATGCCGGCCAGCTCGCGATCGACGTGATCGACACCGGCATCGGGATGCCCCCCGAGGCCCTCGACAAGATCTTCGACCCCTTCGTGCAGGCCGACAGCTCGGTCACCCGGAACTTCGGGGGCACCGGCCTCGGGCTCGACATCAGCCGGCGCTTCGCGCGCCTGCTGGGCGGCGACATCACCGTCGAGAGCGAGGTCGGGAGCGGGAGCACGTTCTCGGTGCGGATCGCAACCGGCTCGCTCGAGGGCGTCGCGTCGCTCTGCCCCGCCGAGGCCCTGCGCTCGGACGAGTCGGCCGACCGTGCGTCGGGACGCTTCGTGTTCCACGACCAGCGGGTGCTCGTCGTCGACGACGGCGAGGAGAACCGCGAGCTCGTCGCCCTGGTGCTCGGCGAGGCCGGCCTGCGCGTGGACGGCGCGGAGAACGGCGAGGTCGCCGTCGCCATGGCCCTCGAGGGCAGCTACGACGTCGTGCTGATGGACATGCAGATGCCGGTGATGGACGGCTACACGGCGACGGCGAAGCTGCGCGAGGCGGGCTTCGAGCCCCCCATCCTGGCGCTGACCGCCAACGCCATGAAGGGCTTCGAGCAGGAGTGCCTCGACGCGGGCTGCAGCGGCTACCTCACCAAGCCCGTCGACATCGATGCCATGCTCTCGACGCTGGCCGAGATCCTGGGTGGAAGCTGGGAGGACTCCCCTTCCTCGTTCGCGGCGGGGGAGGTCGCCGTCCCGACGGAAGCGACTGCCCTCGAGGCCGGCCCGATCACCTCTCGTTTCGCCGGACACGAGAAGCTCCGGGCGACGCTCGAGAAGTTCGTGGCCCGGCTCGGCGAGCAGCTCACGGAGATGGAGGCCTCTCACGAGAGCGGCGACTGCGAGCAGCTCGCCCAGCTCGGCCACTGGTTGAAGGGAGCCGCGGGCACGGTCGGCTTCGACGCCCTGACCGAGCCGGCCGAGATCCTCGAGGCCCTCGCTCGCGAGGGCAAGCTCGACGAGATCGGCCCGGCCCTGGCCGAGCTGCGCTCCCTCGAGTCGCGCCTCGTGGTGTCCGGCGAGGCCGAACCGGCACGGAGAACCCGCGGATCGAGCGCGCCGGTGACGCCCGCCCCCGCGGCGCCGAAGGGGCCGATCGTCTCGCGCCTCGCCGGGAGCCCGGCCCTGACGGCGGTGATCGCCAAGTTCACGAGCCGGCTCGGCGCCAAGATCGAGGAGATGGAGGCCCGGTTCGCGGCGGACGACCTCGCCTCCCTCGCCCAGCTGGGTCACTGGCTCAAGGGCGCCGCCGGGACCGTGGGATTCGACGAGTTCACGGCCCCTGCCGAGAGCCTCGAGGAGCACGCCGCCGCCGGGCGGAGCGAGGCGATTGCCCCTCTGCTCGCCGAGCTGCGCGACCTCGCCGGCCGGATCGAGGCTCCCGGCGCGGAGGCAGCGGAAACGGCCTCAGCCGGGCCCGCCGGCCGGCCGAAGACGGGGGCGCGACCGTGAGAAACGCTGAGCCGAAGAAGATCCGATGAACGACCCCCACTCGAGACGCGACGCCGGTCCCGGCGACCGCCGGGATGCGCTCATCCTGATGGTGGACGACGAGCCCACCACCCTCGAGGTGATGGCGCTGCTGCTGCGCGCCGACGGCTACCGGCGCGTCGACTGCGTCTCGGACTCCCGCCTCGTGCTCGATCGGATCGAGCGGGAGGCGCCCGCGATCCTCCTGCTCAACCTGATGATGCCCCACGTGGACGGCCTCGAGCTGCTCGACCACATCCGCGGCCAGGAGCACCTGCGAAACGTCCCGGTCGTGATCGTCACCGGCTCGACCGACCCGTCCGCCAAGCGGAGCGCCCTCGAGCACGGCGCCACGGACTTCCTGGCGAAGCCCGTCGATCCGAGCGAGCTCCTGCTGCGCGTGCGGAACATCCTGACCGCGACGGCCGGCCTCCCGATCCAGCCGCGGAAGCACGACGACCCGATCCTGGCACCCGCCGAAGCGGAAGGTTCCACGGTCCGCGCGGAGGGACCGCTGCGCTCCCGCCTGCTCGGCTCGCACCCGAACTCCGGGACCATCGTGGCGGCGTTCGCGGGCCGCCTCCGAGCGCGACTCGCGGAGATGGAGTCGAGCCTCGAGTCACGCGCCTTCGAGGAGCTGGAGGAGCACGCGCACTGGCTCCGCGGGGCGGGAGGCACCGTCGGCTTCGACGAGTTCACCGAGCCGGCCGACGCCCTGCGCATGATGGCGCGAAACCGCAAGCCGGACGCGATCGAGCCGCTGCTCGAGACGCTGAACCGGCTGGCCGATCGCATCGAGATCGCCGGGGAGGACACCTAGATGCCTCTCGACCCGGCGACCTCTCGCTCGATGATCATGATGGTGGACGACGAGCCGACCACCGTCGACGTGATCGAGATGTTCCTGCAGGCCGAAGGCTACGAGCGCTTCGTCGCCGTCACCGACTCCCGCGACGCCATCGAGACCATGGAGCGGGAGTCGCCCGACGTCCTGCTCCTCGACCTGATGATGCCCTACGTCTCGGGGCTCGAGATCCTGACCGCGATGCGCGAGCGACCCGCCCTGGCCCAGATCCCCGTGGTGATCCTCACGTCGTCCACGGACTCGGACATCAAGCTCCAGGCGCTCGAGCTCGGCGCGACCGACTTCCTGGCCAAGCCCGTCGACCCGAGCGAGCTCGTGCTCCGGGTCCGCAACACCCTGGCCGCAAAGACGTATCGCGATCGGCTGACCTACTACGACCGCCTGACCGGGCTCCCGAACCGTCAGCTGCTGATCGGCCGGATCGAGGCGGCGCTCGCGAAGGTCTCGCCCTGGCTCGCGCTCCTTCGGATCGGCGTCGACCGGTTCCGGCAGATCAACGACACCCTGGGCCAGGGGCAGGGCGATGCCCTGCTCGGAGCGCTGGCGGACCGGATCGCGAAGAGCCTCGAGCTCGAGGAGCTGGCCGGCTCCGGCGCGAACGCCACCCTGGCAAGGCTCGGCGGGGACGAGTTCGCCCTGCTCCTGCCCGCCGCCGACGCCCGTCAGGCCGAAGGCCTGGCGACGATGCTCCTCGAGCGCCTCGCCGATCCGTTCGTCATCGACGGCCGCGACCTCTTCGCCTCCTGCAGCATCGGGATCGCGACCTCCGGCCCCGAGCCCAAGGCTCATGGAGACCTGATCGACGAGGCCGGCGTCGCGATGAGCCACGCCAAGCAGTCGGGCGGCAACGGGCTCCAGATCTACGACGAGTCACTGAACTCCCAGGCGCTCGCGCGTCTGACCCTCGAGAACGAGCTGCGCCGCGCGCTCGAGCGCGACGAGCTCGCGCTCTTCTACCAGCCCAAGGTCGACGTCGTCTCGGGCCGCGTGGTCGGCGCCGAGGCCCTGATGCGCTGGACGCACCCCGAGCTCGGCAACGTCCGCCCGGATCAGTTCATCCCGATCGCCGAGGAGACCGGACTGATCCACGAGCTCGGCAGCTGGGCCCTGCTCGAAGCCAGCCGCCAGACCCGCCGCTGGCGGGACGCGGGCTTCCCGCCGATCCGGATCGCCGTGAACGTGTCGAGCCACCAGATCCGCTCGGCGTCGCTGGGCGAGGCCATCCACCGGGCCCTCGAGTCCACCGATCTCGACGGCAGCTGCCTCACCCTCGAGCTGACCGAAGGCGTGATCATGAAGGACCCGGAGACGACCGCCGAGGTCCTGACCCTGTTCAAGCAGATCGGCATGGAGATCTCGATCGACGACTTCGGCACCGGCTACTCGTCGCTCAGCTACCTGCGCCGCTTCCCCATCGACGAGCTCAAGATCGACCGCTCGTTCGTGATGTCCCTCGACGACGGCGCGGCCGAGTCGGACGACGGCGCCATCATCAGCGCCATCCTGAGCCTCGCGAAGAGCCTCGGGCTGAAGGTCGTGGCCGAGGGCGTCGAGACCGAGCAGCAGCTGCAGTTCCTGCGCGAGCGCGGCTGCGACGTGTACCAGGGCTACCTGTGCAGCCCTCCCCTCCCCGCCTCGGAGTGGGGCCCCCTGCTCGAGCGGCTCTAGGCCTGGCCCATCCCGAGGGCCCCGCGACTGCCCGCCGCCGACCAGGCTTCCTGTGCCCGGCCGAGCAGCAGCCCGAGCCCGGCCAGCAGGGTGACGATGCGGACCAGCACCCCGAGCCCGGGCACCATGGTCGCCAGGGCGAGAACGAGGAGCCCCACCAGGAGGGCCAGGCCGAAGTCGCGGATGTCCTCGCCGGCCGCCGAAGTGATGTGGCGCCCGACGAGGACGGCGACGGCGATGCCCGAGAGGTAGATCGCGCCGACGAAGACGCCCGTCAGGATCAGCGCCAGTGGAATCCCGACCAGGGTGAAGCCCAGGAGCGCGATGGCGGCGGGCGTGAGCAGCAGCAGCGCGAAGCCCTTGCCCATGGACAGCAGGAAGTCCGAGCCCTCGGGGACCGCGCCGCGGAAGAGGCCCGGCAGCACGGCGTACAGGCAGATTCCGACGGCGAAGGCCGCCGCCAGGCGCAGCACCAGCCAGACGTAGTAGGCGGGCTGGGTGTACTTCGACCAGCCGGTCATCTCCTCGTGGTCGAAGCTCACGAACTCGGTCCCCCCGGCGATGCTGGCGCCGGGATCGATGTCGGCCTCCTCCTCGTCGGTGCCCGCGGTGAGCCGGCCGCCGATCGCGGTGCCGGACTCGACCACCAGCTTGTCGGTGTAGAGGTCGGCGTCGCGTCCCACCTCGGCGTCGAGGGAGATGCGGCCGGCGTAGCCCGCCACGTCCCGACCGATGCGGCCCTGCAGCTGCGCGCGGTCCGCCACGAGGCCCACGTCGCCCTTCACCTCGCTCCGGGGCGTCGTCGTGAAGCGATCCGTCCCGGCGAGCAGGTTGCCGTCGAGCCCGCCTTCGAAGCGAAGCTCCTCGGAGCCCACCACGACGCTCCCGCCGATCTCTCCCGAGAGCTCGACGAGACGCGAGAACGCGAACACCGTGCCCTCGACCTTGCCGCGCACGTCGAGCTGCTCGGAGAAGGCGATCAGATTGCCTTCGATCACTCCGTCGACGCGGACGGCCTCGCCGTGCGCCACGAGGGTGCCCTGGATCACCTCCTCCTCGGGGACGTGGACGACCTCGTCCTCGCCGCCTCGCACGTCGAGGCCGGCGCGAGCGGGCTCGGCGGCGCCGAGTACGCCGAGGAAGAGGAGCGCCACGGCGACGGTTCCCGTCACCTTCCGCATGAGGGCCGTCGCCACGAAGGTGATCAGCGCCGCGCCGCTGGCCGTGGCGGCGATCGCCAGCCCGAACTCGAAGAGCCCGGGTGCCTGGTCCCGCACCGCGAACACGAAGTCGAAGAACATCTCGTTCACTCCAATCAGGCGCGACGGGGTGAGCCAGGAGGCTCCTCCCGGAAGCTTGGCCTCGAGCAGGACGCCGAGGCCGGTGACCACCGCCGCGCAGGCGGCCAGGGCGGGGGGGAAGCCGAACACCACCCCGCGTGCGGGAGCGGGCTCGACGGTCGCGGCGACCGGCCGCGGCCGTCGCTGGTGCAGCACTTCGTGAAGCAGGCGGCTCTCCTCGCGCAGGGCCAGGACCGTTCCGCGGCAGCGCTCGCAGTCGATCAGGTGGGTCTCGACCTCGCGGACCCGCTCGAGGTCGAGGGAGTCGTCCACGTACTCGAGCCAGGTCGACTCGGGCGGGCAACGCTTCGTCACGGCGCTCATCGGCCCGTCCCGCCCGACTGCGCCAGGAAGGCGGCGCGCAGGCGCACGCGCGCGCGATGCAGCTGGCTCCCGATCCGCTCGACCGGGAGGCCCGTGGTCTCGGCGATCTCGGGGTAGCTCAGCTCGGCGAAGTGCCGCATGGCGAGCAGGGTGCGCTCGCGGTCGGGCAGCGTGTCGATGGCCGCGAGCAGCTGGCGCCGCTCCTCCTCCTGCAGCGCCATGCGCAGGGGGCTCGGCGCAGGGCCGGGAAGCGCGTCCTCGGCGCCGGCATCGGACTCGAAGAGCCGGCCCTCCACCTGCTTGCGGCGGATCCGGTCGATGCAGAGGTTGCTCGTGAGGGCGAGCAGCCAGCGGCGGAAGGGCTGCTTGCGGTCGTAGCGCGCGAAGCCTCGACGGGCCCGAAGGAAGGCCTCGTTGGCGGCGTCCTCGGCGTCGGGCCCGGGGGCGAGGATGCGCCGGCACAGGCGCGCTACGTCCTCGGAATAGGCCTGGTAGAGCACCTCGAAGCCATCGCCGTCGCCGGCCTGGGCGCGGTCCAGAGCCTGGTCGAGCTCCGCCTCCGAACGTTCGCCGGATCCTTCGCCGGATGATCCAGCCGGGTCGCCCTCGTTCAAGCTTCCTCCCCGAGCGCGCGCGGCGCCGCAGCGACCCGCACCCACCGCCTGCCACGCCGCCTTGATTGCCGCCGTAGACGCCACCGTAAGGGCGGCCGCCGTGGCCGAGACTGCCTCTCGCTGGGTCGTTGCGAACCGCATCGCTGCAGGTTCCTACGAGCCAGCATGGGAAACTTCGCGCGCGGACGCCCCCGGGAGCCCCGGATTCCGGCCGTTCGCTGGAGCCGGGCCCCCACGGGGTCAGCTATAGCGCGCCTGGACGCCTCGCGACTCTCCGTGGCTCTCGGCGGCCGCCCGCAGATCCGCCACGAACTCGGCCGCCACGCCGGCGTGCTCCGGCGAGAGCATCACGTGGAGGGCGTCCGGACCGTGCTGGCGATCCACGCACCAGCCGCGGTCGTCCATCACGTCGCCGATGGCGAAGATGTCGTCCCGGCTCGATGCGAAGGCAAAGACACCCATCACGGGCTCGCCGATCACGTGCATCCCCGGGATGGAGCGGATGCCGGCCTGGATCTCGTTCCGGGCCGCCCGGATCTTCTGGGCCAGCTCGAGGTAGCCCTCCTCTCCGAGGAAGCGCATCACCGCCCACGCCGCGGCGATCGGTGCCGCCGGCCGCGCTCCGGCCATCGCGTAGGAGAAGTACAGCCCGCCCGGCCAGTCCGAGTAGAGGAAGCGCTGGTACTGGTCGAGGTGGGCCTGTTCGCGGTGCAGCACCACCGACGCGCCCTTGGTCGCGTAGCCGTACTTGTGGACGTCGGCCGACAGGGTCGTCACCCCGGGCACGCGGAAGTCGAAGGGCGGCACGGGCTCGCCGAGCCGCTCCCAGAAGGGCAGCAGGAAGCCGCCGAGACACGCGTCGGTGTGGAAGGAGATGCCCCGCTCGTGGGCCAGTGCCGAGAGCTCGGGGATCGGGTCCACGGTGCCGAAGGGATAGTTCGGCGCCGAGCCCATCACGAGCGCGGTCTGGTCCGTGATGAGCGACTCGGCCGCCCGGAGGTCGGCGCGGTGGTCGGCGTCGATCGGGATCTGCACCAGCTCGAGACCCAGGTACGCCGCGGCCTTCGCGAAGGCCGGGTGCGCGGTGACGGGCGCCAGCAGCTGGGGGCGCTCGACGCCGCGTTCGGCGCGTGCGCGTTCCCGAGCGGCCTTCACGGCCATGATGATCGACTCGGTGCCGCCGGAGGTCATGCAGCCGCCGGCGCTCTCGGGTGCATGGAGCAGGGCGCCGGTCATCCCGACCACGTCCACCTCCATCTGCCGCAGGCTGGGGAAGCGCAGGGGGTTCAGCGCATTCTCGTAGAGGTAGAGGCCGTTGGCCTCCTCGAGCAGCGCGTCGACCTCGGGGCCGGCCGGGTAGATCAGGCTGAAGGTCCGCGCCCCCCGCCAGTCGGCGTCCTGCTGCTTTCGCTCTCGCATGTCGGCGAGCAGCTCGGCCTTGTCGATTCCGCGCTTGGGCAGCTCCATGATCAGCTCTTTCCCGCGGCCACGCCGGGTCCGGCGCGGCGTGCGTCGGAGGCGGGGTCCGTGATCTGTCGGCCATAGGCCGGGAAGGTCGGGATCTCGTCGTCGGAGAGACCCTTCATCCACTTCTTGCGCTCGAAGGCCTCCGCCACGTAGGGGGCGAGCTCCTCGTTCTTCTTGCGCTCGCGCTCGTCCTCGCGCTCGACGAAGCCGGGCATCACGCGGTCCGCGAAGAGCTCGAGGGACTCGCAGATGTGCTCGTGCCGGTTCCGGCCGGCTTGCTGGATGAAGATCACCTGGTCGACGCCCACGTCGTCGAACTTCCCGAGGTGCGTGCGCAGATCGTCGGGCGTGCCGATGCCGCGCCCCTCGTTCTGCGGCATCCGACCCCCGAACTTCTGGAAGTTCTGCCAGATGTCCGTCCGCCCGGGCTTGTGCTCGCCGAAGATGTAGTGGTGGCCGAGCCCGAAGCCGAAGAACTGGAAGCCCTCGAGGCCCCGACGCCGGGCTTCCTCTCCATCCTCGTGGACCGAGAAGCCCGTGATCATCGCGATGTTGGGATTGACGGTGTGGCCGATGGGGACGCACTCGCGCTTGAAGGTCTCGTAGTAGTCGTCGACCCAGTGCTTGGCCTCGGAGGGATCCACGAAGGCGAACGTCAGGGCGCCGATCCCGAGCTGCGCGGCCAGGTGGATGGTGTGGCGGTTCGAGCAGGCCACCCAGAGCGGGGGATGGGGGCGCTGCATCGGCTTCGGCACGAGGTTCCGGCAGGGCATGGAGAAGTGCTTGCCCTCGTATCCGGGGTAGGGATCCATGGCCATCAGGTTGCACACCTGCTCGGTGGCCTCGAACCACATCTCGCGCTTCTTCGCCGGGTCGATGCCGAAGCCCTCGAGCTCGGCCCGGGAGGAGCTCTCGCCGGTGCCGAACTCCACGCGCCCGTTCGAGATCAGGTCGAGGGTGGCGATGCGCGAGGCGATCTTGCCGGGATGGGAGTAGCCCGGCGGCATCAAGACGATGCCGTGGCCGAGGCGGATCTGCTGCGTACGCTGGGAGCAGGCGGCCAGGAAGACCTCGGGAGCCGACGAGTGGGAGTACTCCTCGAGGAAGTGGTGCTCCACCTCCCACGCGTACTGGATGCCCAGCCGGTCGGCGAGCTCGACCTGATCGAGCGCGTCCTGGAAGAGCCGGTGCTCGTCTCCCTCGTTCCAGGGGCGCGGCAGCTGGTGCTCGTAGAAGACGCCGAACTTCATCCTCGACCTCCGCGCGTGCCGTGCCCCGCCCGGCCTCGGCCCGCGGCGGACAAGATCGCACACCCCGAAGTGCGCCTCTAATCGGGCCTCGGCTCCTGGTCGCGGCCCACGAGCAGGGCGCGTTGCAGCCGGCGCTCGGGGTAGAAGGCGTAGATCGCGAAGGAGGCGAGGCAGAGCGCCGCCGCGACGGGCCCGATCAGCCGGACACCGAGGGGCTCGGCCGCGCTCGCGCCGTAGCGCGCGAGCAGGAAGCCGAGCAGCGCCAACGACACCTGGTAGACCCACTTGGTGGCGAGACCCTGGACGCCGTAGAACATGGCCGAGCGGTTCGCGCCGGTCTCGAGCTCGTCGAGGTCGATGACCTGGCTCATCAGCACGTGGGGCAGCACCATGAAGCCGGCGAGCGAGAGTCCCGTGAGCGCCATCGAGACGTAGGCGATCCAGAGGTTCCGCCCGTCGGCCGCCGAGCCCGGCGCCCCGGGCTCGATCGCGCCGAGCATGCCGCAGCCGACGGCGAGGAGAGCGACGCATCCCATCACCGACGCGCGCGGGCCGACCCGCGAGGTCACGAGCTGCAGGGCGAAGAAGCCGATCACCGCAAAGGGCACCGAGACGAGCGAGAGCGTCGCCGCGAAGCCCTCGTCCCGCCCGAGCAGCACGATCGCGAAGTAGGGGATCGCGGGCTGCAGCATCGTCACGCCCAGGATGAAGCAGATCTGCGCGGCCAGGTACACGAGGAAGGGTCGACTGCGGAGGGTCGTGAGGATCGCCTCGCGCATGGGAAGGGTCGACTGCGACGGCTGCGCGAAGCGCTTCTCGTCGACGGCCAGGATCGGAAGCAGGCACAGCAGAAGCGCCACGGCCGTGAGCGCGACGACCACCAAGCGCACCGCCTCCTCGGTGGTGAGCCCGGCGTCGCGCCCCCACTCGACGCCCGCCAGCCAGAGCGGCTGGAAGAGCAGCAACGCCGGGAAGGCGGCCAACGCCATCAGCGAGGAGAGGCCCACGCGATCCTGGGTGTCGCGCGCCAGCTCGGGGATCAGCGCCAGGTAGGGGCCCACGTAGACGGTGAAGAACACGTAGTAGAGCGAGAGCACGGCCCCGAGGAAGAAGGCGTTGGCGAGGCTCCCCGGCGGCCAGGGCGGCCAGAAGAGCAGCGGCGGCGCCAGCACCATGGGCAGCACGCCGAAGATCAGGAACGAGCGGCGTCGGCCGAGCGGCGACGCCGAGCGATCCGACGCGAAGCCCACGAAGGGGTCGGCCAGCGAGTCGACGAGGCCACCGGCCAGGCGGGCGATTCCCCAGGCGGTGAGGAAGCCGAGGAAGACGCCGTCGGGAAGCTGGGTGGCAAGCCCCGGGCCCTCGGGCGGCAGGTAGTAGTAGAACGCGATGACCACCACGATCCGGTCGGGGATCATGAAGCCCGGGTTGCCCAGGGCGTACGCCACCCGACGTCCGAAGGACATGCGCTCGGCCATGGAGCGCGGATGCTACCGCGCCCGGGGCGACCTACCCTGCGCGCCGTGATTCCCGACCCCGACGACCTGTGGATCCAGGCCGACCCGCTGCCCACCGATCCGTTCCCGCTGCTCTCCGCCTGGCTCGATCAGGCGTTCGAGGAGGGAAGCCAGCGCAACCCCCATGCCATCGCCCTGGCGACGCTGTGCGCCGACGGCCGACCGACCGTGCGCATGGTGCTGTGCAAGCGGGTCGAGTCCGAGGCGGGCGCGGTGGTCTTCTACACCGATCGGAGCGGGCGGAAGTCCGCGGAGATCGAAGCCGACGCGCGGGTCGCGCTCGTGTTCTCGTTCGCCGCGCGCGAGCGCCAGGTGCGCATCGAGGGCCGCGCCACGCAGACCGACGCGGCGGACTCGGACGCGTACTTCGCGAGCCGACCTCGAGGCACCCAGCTCGCGGCCCACGCCAGCCGACAGAGCCAGCCCCTGAGGAGCCGGCACGCCCTCGAGCAGGAGCTCGCCCGGGTGACCGAGCGCTTCCCGAGCGGGCCGGTGCCGCGCCCGCCGGACTGGGGCGGCTTCCGCGTGGTGGCCGACCGCGTCGAGCTGTGGCGAGGTCGGCCCAGCCGGCTCCACGACCGGGCCAGCTACCGCCGCATCGATGCCGGCTGGGAAGTCGAACGCCTGCAGCCCTGAGCGCCCAGCTTCCAAAGCGCCCGCTCTCCCAGCGCTCAGGGCCCAGAAAGGGAAAAGCCCGGTTCCACTTGCGCGGTTCCGGGCCTCCCTGGGAAGGGGATGTTTGGCTGTTCACTCCCTAGGTGGTCGCCCGCTCTGGGATGTGGCAACGGGGCCCCGAGATTTCTGCGGCCCGGGCCCTCGCGGGCTCCGGATTGCGGACACGCCCAAACGAGCAGGCCCCACGGTGCGAGTTGCTCCGCGGGGCCTCCCTGGGAAGGGGATGTATTGGCTTGTCACCAAGGGAGTGACCCCCAGTGCCGAACAGGTGTCGCCCGAAACCGGAAAAATCTCGCGGGAGAGCCATTTTTCTTGCCCTTCCGCGAGAACCCGCCCGTACGGGTCCGAATCACCCCATATCGAGCCCAGTGAGCCCGGATCGGTTCAGTCGACCACCTCGATGACGACGAAGAGCTGGCCGCCGCGGTGGGGCTGTCCGCCCAGGAGCAGCGGCTTCCCCCTGGGGATCCGGAAGTCTCCCTGGGCCGTGGCGTCCAGGTCCACGGCGACCAGGACCCCCTGCGGCCCGCGATCGAGGGGGCGCAGGCGAAGCTTCTTGCCGGTCGGGAGGCCCAGCTGCCCGGTCTGCTCCAGGGCGAGCTTGCGCTTCTCGGTGGAGAGCACCTCGAGGCTCTCGTAGCGGAGCTTCTTCCCGAGCAGGCGGTCGTAGCGCTGAGCGCGGGGATCCTTCTGGACCCCGCCCGCCTCGGGCGAGACCTCGACCACGCTGATCTCGAAGCCGACCGCGTCCTGGCCGAACGAGGGAATGGCGAGGAGCAGCCACGCCAGGGGTAGCGCCACCCAGACCCTCCGCAGAGCTTCCCTAGAGAATCGCACCACTGCCTCCCTGCCAGCCTCGTCGGCTCTGTCGGCCTGCGGCCTGGCCCTCGAGTACCCAGATGATCGTCGCCTCCCGGTCGTCCTGGAGCACCATGGCCGAGCGGTCGCCCGCATCCAGCCAACGGATCGAGGGGCCGCCCGCAGCATCGCCCGGCTGCAGCCAGAGCGTCAACGCCACCGCCGCGCCGGCGGCCGCGGCCGCGAGCGGCGGCCCGAGGCGAAGCCAACGTCCGGGCTCGAGCGCCCATCCGCCGGGCTCGTCCACCGCATCCGCCGCCGCTGCCGCCCCTGCGCCAGCAGGGCCGGCGGCCCCGAGCTCCGCGCGGATCGCACCCCACAGATCGGGAGTCGCGGCATCGTCCTCCTGCTCCCGCAGGAGGCTCCCGATCCGGCTCCACTCCTCGAGCTGCTCGCGTGCCTCGGCATCGCGACGCAGCAGGCGCTCGGCACGCTTTCGTCCGAGCCAGGAGAGCTCGCCGTCGTGATAGGCCTGCAGGAGCAGCCACTGCTTCTCGGTCATGATTCCACCTCGGTCGCCGCGGCGGGTCCCACACCGGCCTCGACGAGCATCGTCTGGAGCTGCTTGCGCGCGTAGTGCAGGCGGCTCATCACGGTTCCCTTCGGGATCGAGAGCGCCTTGCCGATCTCCGCGTAGGAGAGCCCCTCGACCTCGCGCAGCAGCAGGGTCTCGCGCGCGTTGTCCGGCAGCCGGTCGATCGCCGCCGTGATCTTCTCACGCAGCTGCTT
>JASJCN010000043.1 GCA_030065975.1 Myxococcota bacterium | reverse complement strand
GGAAGAAGCCGAAGCAGCGCGTGCCGACCTCCACGTCGGGGTGGGCCGACTCGACCACGTCCGCGTAGCCCATGGCCGGGATGTGACCCCAGCCCTCGTCGGGGCCCGGCACGGGGAAGAAGCGCCAGTAGCCCAGCATCTCGCCCGCGACCGCGTAGGAGATGTTGTTCGCGGTCAGCGCGAAGCGGTCGACCCGGAAGACGACCTGTCCGGCCTCGGGCACGGGCATCGGTGACTCCTCGAAGCGGACCTGGCTCCAGTCGCTCTTCGAGACCAGGAAGTCGAGGCCGGCGGGATCGGTCATGGGGGCTCCTCTCTTCGAATCGGGATCCCGGATCGGGATCGGAATCGGGATCGGGATCCGGGTCGGACGCGATCGGACGAGCAAACCGCTTCTCCCCGGCCGGCGCCAACCCGGCGTCCTATGATCCGCTGCATCCAGGAGGTGACGTCTCGTGAAGGCCGTGGTCTGCAAGCAGTTTGGTCCGCCGGAAACCCTCGTTCTCGAGGAGGTTCCCGATCCGAAGCCCGGCCCTGGCGAGGTGGAGATCGAGGTCAAGGCGGCCGGCGTCACGTTCCCCGATGCCCTGGTGATCGAGGACCGCTACCAGATGAAGGCGACCCCGCCCTTCATCCCCGGCGGCGAGGTGGCCGGGGTGGTCGCTTCGGTCGGGGAGGGCGTGGAGACGCCCAAGGTTGGCGACCGGGTCGTGGCGGGCCTCGGGCTCACCGGAGGCTTCGCCGAGCGCGTCTGCGTTCCGGCGCCGGCCGCGCGCCCGATCCCCGAGAACGTGGGCTTCGCCGAGTCCACCGGAATCCTCTACAGCTACGGCACCGGCTACTACGCGCTCGTCGATCGCGGCGAGCTCAAGCCCGGCGAGACCCTGCTCGTGACCGGCGCCGGCGGAAACCTCGGCCTCGCCGCCGTCGAGCTCGGCAAGGCCCTCGGCGCGCGCGTGATCGCCGCCGCCTCCAGCGAGGAGAAGCTCGCCCTGTGCCGCGAGCGCGGCGCCGACGAGACCATCGACTACAGCAAGGAGAACCTGAAGGAGCGCGCCAAGGCGCTGACCGACGGTCGCGGCGTGGACGTGGTGTACGACGGCGTGGGCGGCGAGTACGCCGAGCAGGCACTCCGCGCGATCGCCTGGAAGGGACGCTTCCTGGTGATCGGCTTCCCGGCGGGCATTCCGAGCATTCCGCTCAACCTGACGCTGCTCAAGAGCTGTCAGGTGATCGGCGTCTTCCTCGGAGCGATGATCGGGCGCGAGCCCGAGACCCGCGAGCGGGTCGTGCGCGCCATCGACGAGATGCTCGTCGCGGGTCGGCTCAAGCCCCACGTCTCCCGCGTCTACTCCCTCGAAGAGGGCCCGATGGCGCTGCGCGATCTCCAGGAGCGTCGCGTCGTCGGCAAGGTGGTGGTCGCTCCCTAGGTGTGGGACCTACGCAGCTTGTTGACGGAAAGCCCTGAGTCGAGCGATCGGGGGCTTCTTTCCGAGCGCCCGATGGGGTCGCTGGTGATTGTAGTGGGTGACCCAGGGGCGTAGCGAGGCGGCTCGCAACGCCGAGGTCCGGTAGACGTAGCGGTAGGCCCAGCGGCGCTTGAGGGTCTGGATGAAGCGCTCGGCCTTCCCGTTGGTCTGCGGCCGATAGGCCCGGGTGAAGCTCTGGCGGATCCCTTCGGTCTCGCAAAGCGCCCGGAAGGCCTTGGACTCCGCGTAGCACTTCGCGTTGTCGCTCAGCAGCCGACGGCAATCGATCCCCAGGCTGCGAAACCAGCGGAGCGCACGGCGGAAGAACGCGACGGCGTATCTCCCGCTCTCCGATGGATGCACTTCGGCATAGGCCAGGCGCGTGTAGTCATCGACGCAGACGAAGACGACCTCCCAGCCCACACCTCGCTTCTTCTTCGCCCGGTCGCCGTGGATCCGGTGCCCAACGCCGTTGATTCGCGCAAACTTCTTCGCGTCGATGTGAATCAGGCTTCCGGGACTCGTGTGCTCGTAGCGCCGGGTAGGCGCTTCAGCCTCTTCGATCCGCCAGATCCGGCCGAGACCGAGCCGCTTCAGGTGTCTCGAGACCGTCGAGGTCGGGATTCCGGTCTCCTGGCTGATCTCCCAGGCCGCCTTCCGGCGCCTGCGAAGCTGCTCTATTCGCCGGATCGCGGCAGGCTTCGTCTTCCGAGCGATCCGATGCGGCCGGGAGCTCCGATCCTGCAGGGCCAGCTCGCCCCCCTCATCGTATCGGCGTAGCCACTTGTGAGCGGTCTGCTTGCTCACGCCGGCTGCTTCCGCAGCCTCCTTCACCTGCCAGCTTTCTTCTCGGACTCGCCGCACCAGAAGGCGGCGAGACGCCACCGTCAGCTTCGCGTTAGCATGGACTCGCACCTGGGGATCCCCTCTGAGGTTCGATGGTTGGTCTCACAACCCCATCTTTCCTCAGAGGCCCCCGGGGCAACAACCTAGTGAGGTCCCTCACCTAGGGCGTCGCGTCGGATCGCGTCGGAAGGGCCGCCTCAGAAGTCGCGCTTGCCCGGCCGCCGCCGGACGCTCCGGGCGAAGGCCTTGGCCTTCTTCCGCTGCTCGTGTCGCGCCTGGGCGTCGCGCTGTCGCGCCACGTGCCGAGCCTCGCGCTCGAGCTTCTGGTAGTGGCGCAGCCGGTCCGGCTCGATCCGGCCGTCCTCGAGCGCCGCCTGCACGGCGCAGCCCGGCTCGCTCCGATGACCGCAATCGTGGAATCGGCAGCTTCCGATCAGCGCCTCGATCTCCGGGAAGGCGGCGCCGCTCGAGTCCGGCGCATCGCCCCAGAGCGCGACCTCGCGGATGCCCGGCGTGTCGATCAGGACGCCGCCTCCGGGCAGGGGCAGCAGCTGACGGTGGGTCGTCGTGTGTCGGCCCCGGTCGTCGTCGGCCCGGATCTCGCGCGTGGCCAGCAGCTCGCGACCGAGGAGCTGGTTCGCCAGGGTCGACTTGCCGACGCCCGAGGAGCCGATCAGCGCCACCGACTCCCCGGGCCCGAGGCTCGAGACGAGCGGCACCAGCCCCTCGTTCTCGAGGGCGCTCACGCGGAAGACGGGCACGCCGGGCGCGTGGTTGCGCGCGTCGCGTTCGGCCGGCTCGCCGCGACCGTCATCCAGGTCGACCTTCGAGAGCACGAGAACCGGCCGGGCTCCCGACTCGCGCACCAGCGCGAGCGTGCGTTCGATGCGGCGCGGGTTGAAGTCGCGGTTCACCGAGGTGACGAGCCAGACCGCATCGAGGTTGCTCGCGAGCACCTGGGCGCGCGCGGGTCGCTCCGGCGCCTTGCGGATCAGCGCCGTGACCCGCGGCAGGATGCCGTGGATCAGCGCGCTTCCCGCGGCGTCGGCGGAGGCGGCGACCCAATCGCCGACCGCGGGCAGGTCTTCGGGCCCCGACGCCATGTATCGCAGTCGCCCGGAGATCCCGGCCTCGAGGGGGCCGCGCTCACCGAGCAGGCGACAGCGCCCGCGTCGTTCCTCGGCGACGCGAGCGGCGAAGTGGGTTTCGGGGTTGCCGCCGTGGGCGGCCAGCCAGTCTTGGAAGGCCGTCGCCCAGGCGGGCGACCAGCCGATCGATTCCAGTTGCACGAGCAGGCTCCTCGGGACGCACGCGGGGCGTCTCCGTGACTCGGGTTTCGAGCCTCGGTCCGGTGCGGGTCCGGGGAGCGCGGGTGGCCGGGGATCCGGCCGGAATCCGCTGCTGCGAGAAGCGGTGGCGCCCTCAGCGACGCGAGGGACGGACGGAGGCGGACGGTCGGTGCGCAATCACTTGGGTCGTCATGTGTGCCTCCTTCACTTCCGGGGTCGGGTGGAGAGTGGCGTATCGGGGCCCGACGCGCACGCCGCTCGCGCGGCGGCGGGCTCAGCGGCGGGTCGAGAGCTGGAAGACGTTGCCTTCGGGGTCGACCCCGTCGCAGAAGGCCAGGCCGTCGCCGCTTTGGATCGGCCCCATCGCCACGTTGCGGGACATGAGCTCCGCCCTCGATCCCTCGAGATCGTCACAGCGGAAGACGAGCTTCGTCGCCGCGCCTTCCCGGGCCACCGGTGGGTCCGCGATCTCGATCCCGCTCGCCCAGGGCTCCGGCACGACGTGCAGCGCCAGCTCCACGGGCCCCGCGTCGAAGAGCCGATAGCCCGCCGGATCTTCGTCGCAGGGAAGACTCGCGAGACCGAGCACCTCGCCGTAGAAGCGGGCCATGGTCTCCATGCCCTTCACGAAGAGCAGCGCGCGGGCCACTCCCAGCGGCTCGAGATCCGCCATGTCCCGCTCCCGGCTCGAGGTTCCCGGCGTGAGGTTGCCGGGTCAGAACGCGATGCGCGCCCCCACCGTGACCGTGTAGAGCTCCCAGAGCTTGCTGAAGAGGATCGTGTCGAAGTCGACGAAAGCCGAGTACCCGCCCGGCATCGTCACCGCCACGCCCGCGCCGATGTTGACCACGTTGCGGTCGGGGCTCTGGGTGCGCAGCCGGAAGCGGTTGCGGTTCGGGTCGGCCACGAACCGCGCCGTGATGACCCGCGAGCTGTCCAGGTACTCGTGCTCCCACTCGGCCCGCGCGTAGGGCGCGATGATGCCCCGGCTGGTCGAGATCGCGTAGCTGGCGTCGACACCGAGATCCGTGACGAAGCTCTGGATGTTCTGGGAGTCGAAGGCCAGGTTGAGGCCGCCGGCCTTGCGCTCCTCGAAGGAGCTGATCTCCGTGTCCACGTACTCCATGCGCGCACGCGGGCCGATGGTCAGGCTCCCGATCACGAAGTCGTACCCGGCACCCGCGGCCGCCGCGATCAGGAAGCCGTCGGTGTCGCCGTCGGCGGTGCGGCGCAGGGTCGGGTAGCGCAGCTCGCGGCGCAGCTCGTAGTCGACGCCCGTCAGGGTGAAGATGCCGTCCACGAACCAGGCGTCCCGGCTGTAGGTGGCGAAGGCCGAGCCGCTCCAGGAGTCCGACTTGAGCGTGCCGGCGTCCCGGGCGAAGTCGTCGTCCGTGCGCGAGAAGCCGAGGGCCACGCCCGCGGCGAGCTCGTTGGTGATGCGGTAGTCGGCGCCGCCGATCAGGCCCCAGGAGCGCGTGTCGTAGTCGATCTCGACGTCGTTGCCGTCGTAGTCGCCCCAGGCGCCGAGCCCGTTCAGGAACACGCCGAGCTTCTCGTCGTCGAAGAGACCGCCGCCTCCGCCGTTCGCGGCGTGGGCATTCAGCGCCTGGGCCACGTCCTCGCCGACGAGCTGGTTGCCCTCGGAGTCGCGCAGGCGCAGGCCCGCGATCTGGATGCCGGTCGATCCCTGTCGGATCGCCACCATGCGGTCGTGGATGCGGCCGAGCGACGCGGCGGCGACGCCGAGCGCGAGGCGCGCCTGGGCGGTCGACTCCTCGTGGGCGACGGCGAACAGCGAGTCGAGCACGTCGTCGTTGTCGAAGCCGTCGATGTTGTCGAAGCCGCCCTCGATGTCGAGCGCGGCTCCGACGACGCGCGTGCACTCTCGGAACAGGTCTTCGGTCGCGCCCCTGCCATCCTTGTTCACCCCGAGCTCGGCAAGGCCGTCACAAGTGGACCCCAGGAACACGCCCGAGGCCTGCTGGAGGCCGTTCGCGCCCTCCACGTCGCGCAGCAGATTGGCCGAATCGATGTTGCCCATTCCCATGCCGGCAAGAGCGGCGGACGAGAAGAGCAGGGCGCCCACGGCGACGCCGAGGCTCTTGCGCAGGGTCGTCCGCACGCGGCGGAGCTGGCTGGATCGCATGGTCCGGATCCCCCCCGGCAGCCGGCTCTCGCCGGTGCTGGTGCTGGCCGGCCGAGACGCCGACCACGGGTCCGGCACGTCCGCCTCCCGGCCCCCCGCCGGACTCGGACCGCGCCGCCCGCTGAACCGCATTTTATGCCGCAAACCACCGGAATCAATGGCTTTGGTGCCCCCGAGGGCCCCAGACCCGGGGTGCCCCACCCGCCCGGCCGCCCGGCGCGGGCCCGGCCCACCTGGCCTTGCATCGACACGGCGCCCCCTCCCTGGTACCCCGAGCCACGGGCCGCTAGCTCAATGGCAGAGCAGAGGGCTTTTAACCCTTTGGTTCTGGGTTCGAATCCCAGGCGGCCCACCATCGCGCGGTCCCGCGCGACGGCCCTCCTCGGTCAGGCGCGCGAACGCTCCAGGTGGGCCCAGGCCGCCGGGAGCGAGACGTCGCGAACGGGCTTTCGCGGCGGCAGGCTGAAGACCGCCGGCGGCTTCCACTCCATGGCCTTCAGCGTCTCCCCCACGTGGGTCATGTTGAGCAGGTCGTGGCTGTAGCAGAAGAGCCCCTCTCCGGCGTAGTAGAGAATGGAGAGTCCGGGCACGCGATAGGGGTTGCCCGCGGCATCGTGTCCGAGGATCTGGTCCCACTGGCTGACGAGGCGCGGCCCCTCGGCCATCGTCCAGTTCTCCGGGGTCGACCAGCCGTAGCCGGTGAGCCCGGCCATCGACTTCGTGAAGAACTCGCGGATGCCCTCGCGTCCCTCGATCCGACCCCAGGCCGGATCGATGTAGGCGGCGTCCTCGGTGAAGAAGTCGGCGAGCTCGGCCCAGGGGCGCTCCCCCCGGTCGATCTCGTCTCGAAGGGCGACGAAGCGGGCGTAGGTCTCGGTGGCCTCGCGGGCAGTGGCAGCGGCGTCGGACATGGGGCCTCCGGCTCGGGTCGAGCCAGGGTGCCACGTCGTCCCGCAGACGGGAAGCGGGCGCGGTGCCTCCGACCGGAAGCGGGGTGCTCTCCAACCTCCGCGCGGTAGCATCCCGCGTCGGGTCGGAGTGGAGCGCGAATGACGATCGAGAGGGACGAGTTCGGGTTCGACGCCCCGGCGCCGCTCGGACACCCGGGCCGCCTGGGCCTGCCCGACGGCCATCCCACCGGGCCCGAGGTCGGAGAGCGCCTGCCCGACTTCCGACTCCCCGATGCCTTCGGGCGCGAGGTCCCGCTCCACGCCGATCGCGGCCAGGCCCCGGCCGTCGTCGTCTTCTACCGCTCCGCCGTCTGGTGACCCCCCTGCTGGACGCAGCTCGGCGAGCTGCGCGACGCGTGGCCCCGCTTCGAGAAGGCCGGGGTCAAGCTCTACGCGATCTCCTACGACGACCAGGCGGCCCTCCAGGCCTTCGCCGAGGGGCAGCGGATCCCCTACCCGCTGCTCTCGGACCTCGGGAGCCGGGTGATCCGCGAGTACGGGATCCTGAACGAACGCATCGAGCCGGGGGACGCCTTCCTCTACGGCATTCCCTTCCCCGGCGCCTACGTGACCGACGAGGAGGGCGTCGTGGTCGCGAAGTTCTTCCACGACACCTACAAGAAGCGCGACAGCCCGGAGACCCTGCTCGACGCCGCACTCGGCCGGATCGAGCTGTGCGACGACGCGCCCCACGCCGTCGGCGAGGATCCCGAGGTCCGCGTCACCGCGGCCGTCCACGGCGGCAAAGGCAGCATTCGCCAGGGCATCGTTCGCAAGCTCGTGGTGCGCTTCGACCTCGACCCGGGGCTCCACCTCTACGGCAGCCCGGTGTCCGAGGGCATGATCCCGACGAGCGTCGAGCTCGAAGGCCCGGATGGGATCGTCGTCGGCGAGGCGGTCTACCCGGAGACGCGACCGCTGCGGCTCCCGAGCCTCGAGCTCGAGCTCCCCGTCTTCGACGGGAGCTTCGACGTCACGATCCCCTTCTACGCCGACGGGCGCGTCGCGAGCGAGACCCGTCCCCTGGATCAGGACCACGTGACCCTCGCGGTTCGCGTGCGCTACCAGGCCTGCGACGACGAGCAGTGCCTGCTGCCGAAGAGCGAAGTGCTGCGGCTCGACGTCCCCCTCGACGTGGTCGACGTGCCGAAGCTCGGCATGCACCTCGGCCACGGACAACGCGAGGCCAGCTGGGACGCCACGCCGCACATGCTCCGGATGCTGGCTCGGGGCATCCGGCAGAAGCCGACGGGCTTCCTGCGCTTCATCGGCAAGTCGATCCGCCTCGAGCTCGCGGCCAGACGGCGCCGGCGGAGCTAGGCTCCCCTTCCATCCGAGCGCTCCACCCGGACCCTCCACCCGCGTCATCCAACCGAGAACCGAGGAAAGGACCCCATGGCGAACTTCGCGGAGATCCCCTGGATCAAGGAACACATCGAGCTCTACCGGACCGACCCCGAGAAGGCGCACATGTGGGACTCGACGCCCCTCGGCGGCCCGGGCCTGCTCCCGACCCTGCTCCTCACCACCAAGGGGCGAAAGAGCGGCGAGCCGCGCGCGCTCCCGCTGATCTACGGCCCGGCCGGCGACGGCTACGTGGTGATCGCGTCCAAGGGCGGCATGCCCAACCACCCGCTCTGGTATCGCAACCTCGAGGCTCATCCCGAGTGCGAGGTCCAGGTCGGCGCGAAGAGGCTGAACGCCACCTTCCGGGTCGCCGTGGGCGAGGAGCGCGAGCGGCTGTGGAACGAGATGGCCGAGCTGTATCCGCCCTACAACGACTACCAGAAGGCGACCGAGCGGGAGATCCCCGTGGTCGTCCTCGAGCCGCGTTAGGCCTGGCGGCAGGCCTGGCGGTCGGAGGGGCCGGGTGCACGTCGTCGTCGCGGTCTGGCTGCTGGCCGGGCTGGTCCTCCCGCCTCCGGGTACGGCCTCGCGCGATCGCGAGTTCTGCGGCGAGTGGCTCGCGCTCTCGCGGGCCGCGAAGCAGCAGGTGCTGGAGGCTGCGGCCCTGGCCGAGCCCGGCTTCGACGCGACGTGCCGGGCCGGGCGCAGCGGCCCGGTCGCGCACACGCTCGACACCGAGTGCACCAACTGGCCCCAGCTGATGGACTTCGAGGTGCGCGCCTACGTCGATCGTCTGCTCGCGCCCTGCCGGTCCTCGTCCGGCTCCTCGTCCGCCCCCGAGACGAAGTAGCTTCGGGCCATGGACGGGCTCTATCGGCCCTTCTTCCTCTTCTACGGCGCACTCCACGTGGCGGGCGGCGCCGTCCTGTGGATCGCGCCCGGGCTCACGCGCTTCCTCCTGGTCGAGCCGCTCTCGCCCGCCGCGGGCGTGCTGGCGGGGTTCGCCAGCATCCTGGGCGGGCTGGGCTTCGGGGCGGCGGCCGCCGCCCGCTCGCCGGCGACGCACCGGGTCGTGATCCGTGCGGCCCTGGTCGCCAACGCGATCAACTTCGCCGCCCACGCGACCAACGTGGCGCGCGGCGACTCGCCGCTCTTCGTGCTCGGGCTCGCCGCCGCGGGGACGGGCACCTTCGCCGTAGTGATGGTGTGGCTGGCTCGCGCCGTCCCCTCCGACGCCTAGCGCCGGCTCGCGCCGGCCGTATCACGCCGTCCGCCCCAGGTCGTATCACGCCGTCCGCCCCGGGTCGCATCAGGCCGTCTGCGGCCGTGTGAGCGGGCGCTCGGGCCGCAGGCGCGTCGCGGTCCAGAACAGGACGGCGCCGGCGAGGGCCATGGTGACGCAGATCCAGCCGATCGAGTGGCCGGTGGGCAGCCCGGCGCGTCCACCGGCCGCGAGGATGGCTCCGCCGAGGCCGGCCGCGAGGGCGAAGCCGAGGGAGTCCGCCATCCCGAGCGCCGTCGAGGTGCGGCCCTCATGACCGGCGTCGGTCTGGCTCATGGCCTCGGTCGTGGCCGTGTTGTACGCGACTCCGATGCCGAAGCCGGCCAGGGCCCAGGCGGCGAAGGCCAGGGCGTCGGGCGCGTCGCTCGCGACCAGCAGCACGATGCCGCCGATCCCGAGCAGCACCGCGGCCCCGCCCCATCCCGCGAGCAGGCCGGGCGCGACCCGCGCGGCCAGACGCGAGTGGACGAAGGCACCGGTGGTCCAGGAGAGTGCGGCGCCGGTGAGCACGAGGCCGGCGCCCGTCAGGCTGAAGTCGCGCAGCTCGCGCAGGGCCAGCGGCAGGAACGCCTCGGCGCCGAAGAAGGAGAAGTTGATCAGGAACTTGGTCGCGATGGCGGCGGGCAGGCCCACCCGGGCGGTGAGCGTGCCGGCGGGCAGGATGCGTCGCGCGGCGGCGAGCAGGACGACGGCGCCGACGCCCGCGACCAGCGCCTCGACGACACCCGGCGGACGCGACAGCCCGAAGAGGACCGCCCCGACGCCGAGGGCCATCACGCCGGCCTGCACCAGCGCCGATCCCTCGCTTGCGTCTTCGGTGGCTCCGTCGGGTACGCCCGCAATGCGGGGGATCGCCGGGAGCGTCATCGCGGCCGCGGCCACGACCAGTGGGAGCACGCCCAGGAACACCCAGCGCCATCCAAGGAGCTCGGCCACGGCGCCGGCGACCGGCGGGCCGAGCAGGCCCGGAAGCACCCAGGCGCCCGACATCCAGGCCAGCACACGCGGCCGCTCGTCGTCGCCGTAGGATCGATTCACGATGGCGTACAGCACGCTGCTCACGCCCCCGCCGCCGAAGCCCTCGAGCCCGCGGGCGCCGACCAGGAGCGGCATCGAAGGCGCGAGCGCGGAGCCGAGCAGACCGATTCCGAACACCGTGAGACTCACGCCCAGCACGCGCCGCGCGCCCGTCCGTCCGATCGAGGTGCCCGCCCAGACCAGGCCGAGCAGGCTCGCCAGCAGGTAGGAGGAGAAGAACGCGCCGTAGAGGGTGCGGCCGTCGAGGTCCTCGGCCACCTGGGGGATCACCGTCACGACCGCCATCGCGTGGAACGCGTGAAGGCTCACGGCCAGGAGCAGGCCGGGAAGCAGGGCCTTCGAGGGCGAGACGGTGGAGGCCATGAACGGACGGTGCCGAAGACGGCGCCCGGCTGCAGCGATCCGGTCGCCTCCTCGTCGGCTTGCTATCGAAGCGACTGGCAGCGGCGCCAGAGCCCGCCTTGCTGACCGGTGGTGGCACCAGAGCCAGCCTGGCCGACCGGCAGCTGCCCTAGACTGGCCCCATCCAAGGAGACTCCATGTCCCACCCGGTCTGCTGGCTCGCGCTCGTCGTCTCGTCCTTCCTCGCCACTCCGGCTCTCGCGGACTGCGAGCGCTTCGCCGAGCTGCGCGGGGCCGCCTTCGTGGACGGCGATTGCATGGAGACGCCGCTGGGCGAGCGCTGGTGGCCCCATCCGTTGTGGGGCGCCGACGACCAGGCCGGCTCCACCAACTGGTACGCGAAGCCCGAGGTCATCGCGCGCGCCCTCTCGATGGTGAAGCAGAACAAGGTGATGAAGCTCGGCCAGGAGTATGCCGCGGACATGCCGCTCTTCGGCGATCGGAGCTTCGCCCTCCGCATTCCGGGCCTCCCGACGGGTACAGCGGGGAAGGCCGTCTGGAACGACGAGTTCCTCGCCACCGAGGTGGGACAGGTCGGCACGCAGTTCGACGGCCTGGGGCACGTCGGCGTCCAGGTCGGCGCGCCGGGCGACTCGGACCAGACGATCTTCTACAACGGCTTCACCGCCAACGAGATGCGCGGCCCCACCGGGCTCGCGGTCCTCGGGACCGAGCAGCTGCTGCCCATCGTGGCCCGGGGAGTCCTGATCGACGTAGCCGCTGCGCGCGGCGTCGAGTCCATGGAGGCGGGCGAAGAGATCACGCTCGCGGACGTTCGCGCCGCCCTCCTGCGTCAGGGCATGGCCGACTTCGAGCTCATGCCCGGAGACGCGGTGCTCTTCCGGACGGGCTGGGAGAAGTACTGGGCGGTCGACAACGAGAAGTACAACGCCGGCTGCCCCGGCATCGGGATGGAGGTCGCCCGGTGGCTCGCCGAGGGGAAGATCGGGGTGACGGGCTCCGACACCTGGCCCAACGAGGTGATTCCCAGCACCGACGAGGGCTGCGTGTTCTGCGTCCACACCTTCCTGCAGCCGCGACACGGCATCGTGAACCAGGAGAACCTGACCCTCGCGGCCCTGGCCGAGGCCGGTGTCTACCAGTTCGCCTACCTGTTCACGCCGGCGCCGATCCGCGGCGCGACGGGCTCCATGGGATCACCGATCGCGCTCTACTGAGGGCCGTGGTCCGCAACCGGATCTGACGAGGAGTTGACATGCTGACCCTCTACCACGCGCCGCGCTCGCGCTCGTCGCGCTTCATCTGGCTGCTCGAGGAGCTCGGGGCCGACTACGAGATCGAGTACGTCGAGGTCGAGAGGATGGGCGGGATCGGGAGCGCCGATCCCCGCAACCCGCACCCCGACAAGAAGGTGCCGGCCCTGGTGCACGACGGGGCGCTCATCACGGAGTCGGCCGCCATCTGCCTCTACCTGACCGACCTCCATCCCGAGGCCGGCGTCGGCCCCGGCATCGGCGATCCCCTGCGCGGCCCCTACCTCACCTGGCTGGCCTACAACGCCGGCGTGATCGAGCCCGTGGCGGTGATCGAATTCGCGAAGCTCGGCGACAACGAGGCGTTGTCCCGCACCTTCCGCGGCCTGCCGGAGATGCAGCAGCGCATCGTCTCCGCGCTCTCGGCCCATCCCTACCTGCTCGGCGACGCCTTCTCGGGAGCCGACGTGCTGATCGGGAGCATGATGCAGTGGGGGCGCCACCTGCTTCCGGCCGGTGACCCCGTGGATGCCTACGTCGCCCGGCTCGAGGCGCGCCCGGCCCTGGCTCGGGCCCTGGCGAAGGACGAGCCCCCGGCGTCCTAGCCCCGGATCCCGCCTCGCGTGGAGGCCCGGCCGCGATTCTGGTAGACCCGGCAGTCGACGCGACCCCAGGGAGACCCCATGAGCCAATCCCCGCCCATCATCTACACCTGGACCGACGAGGCGCCCGCTCTGGCGACCCACGCCTTCCTGCCCGTGATCCGGGCCTTCGCCGGCGCCACGGGGGTCCCGGTGGAGACGCGGGACATCTCGCTCGCGGGGCGGATCCTCGCGGTGTTTCCCGAGCGGCTGACCGCCGAGCAGAAGACGCCGGACGGGCTCGCCGAGCTCGGCGCCCTGGTCAAGACGCCCGAGGCCAACGTCATCAAGCTCCCGAACATCAGCGCCTCGGTCCCGCAGCTGAAGGCCGCGATCGCCGAGCTGCAGGCCAAGGGGTACGACCTTCCCGACTATCCCGAGGAGCCCGCCGACGACGCCGAGCGCGAGGTGAAGGCGCGCTACGACGGGGTCAAGGGCAGTGCGGTCAACCCGGTGCTGCGCGAGGGCAACTCGGATCGGCGCGCGCCCCGTGCCGTGAAGGAGTACGCGCGCAAGAACCCCCACCGCATGGGCGCGTGGGAGCCCGGCTCGAAGACCCACGTCTCGACCATGAGCGCCGGCGACTTCCGCCACAACGAGAAGTCGGTGACCATCGCGGCGGAGACCACCGCGCGCATCGAGCACGAGGATGCCGAGGGCAACGTGCGGGTGCTGAAGGCGGACATCCCGCTCCAGGCCGGCGAGGTCGTGGACGCGACCTTCATGAGCCGGAAGGCCCTGCGCGCCTTCCTGGCCGAGCAGGTGGACGACGCCCGCGAGCAGGGCGTGCTCTTCTCGCTGCACATGAAGGCCACGATGATGAAGGTCTCCGACCCGATCATCTTCGGGCACGCGGTGCAGGTCTTCTTCCACGACGTCTTCGAGAAGCACGCCGGGACCCTCGAGCGCCTCGGCGTGGACGTGAACAACGGCTTCGGCGACCTCGAGGCGAAGATCGCGTCGCTGCCCGACGCCGAGCGCCAGGCGATCCAGGCGGACATCGAGGCCGCCTACGAGAACGGGCCCGGCATCGCGATGGTGAACTCCGACAAGGGCATCACCAACCTCCACGTCCCGAGCGACGTGATCATCGACGCCTCGATGCCGCCGATGATCCGCGACTCGGGCGGCATGTGGAACGCCGAGGGCGCTCTGCAGGACTGCAAGGCGGTGATCCCGGACAGCAGCTACGCGGGGATCTACCAGGCGGTCGTCGCCGACTGTCAGGCGAACGGGGCCTACGACCCCGCCACCATGGGAAGCGTCCCGAACGTGGGCCTGATGGCCCAGAAGGCCGAGGAGTACGGCTCCCACGACAAGACCTTCGAGATCCCGGCCGATGGCCAGGTGCGGGTGGTCGACGCGGCGGGGTCGGTCCTGCTCTCCCACGACGTCGAGGCCGGCGACGTCTGGCGGGCCTGCCAGGTGAAGGACGCCCCGGTGCGCGACTGGGTCAAGCTCGCCGTGGGCCGCGCCCGCGCCACCGGCGTACCCGCCGTCTTCTGGCTCGACGCCACCCGTGCACACGACGCCCAGCTGATCGAGAAGGTGAAGGCCACGCTGCCCGAGCACGACACCGAGGGGCTTCGGATCGAGATCCTCGCGCCGGTCGACGCCATGACCTTCTCCGTCGAGCGCATCCGCCGCGGCGAGGACACCATCTCGGTGACGGGCAACGTGCTGCGCGACTACCTGACGGATCTCTTCCCGATCCTCGAGATCGGAACCAGCGCGAAGATGCTCTCGATCGTTCCGCTCATGAACGGCGGCGGCCTCTTCGAGACGGGCGCCGGCGGCTCGGCGCCGAAGCACGTGCAGCAGTTCGAGGAGGAGGGGCACCTGCGCTGGGACTCGCTCGGCGAGTTCCTGGCCCTGGCCGCCTCCCTCGACCACCTGGGCGAGCACTTCGACAACGCGGCGGCGCGCCTGCTGGGCGAGACCCTCGACGAGGCCACCGGCCAGCTGCTGCTGAACCGCAAGGCGCCGTCCCGCAAGGTGCACGAGCTCGACAACCGGGGCAGCCAGTTCTACCTCGCGCTCTACTGGGCGCAGGCCCTGGCGGCCCAGCAGTCCGACGCAGCCCTCGCGGAGCGCTTCGCCCCGGTCGCCGCGGCGCTCTCGGAGAACGAGGAGCGCATCGTGGGCGAGCTCAACGACGCCCAGGGCTCGGCTCAGGATCTCGGCGGCTACTACCGCCCGGACCCCGCGCTCGCCGAGCGCGCCATGCGGCCGAGCGCCACCTTCAACCAGATCATCGACGCGATCTAGCGGCTCGTCGCCTCCCAGGTCGTCTCCGGGTCCAGCGGGAAGCAGGGTCGCGGGAGCTTCTTCCAGTCGACGCGGGAGAGGTTGGGCGTCGTGAGGCCGGGCGCGTCCACCTCGAGGATGCGCTCGTCGGGCACGAGGTGCGCGAAGCCGGCGCGGAAGTGGCCGCGCGACTTGATGGCGAGCGCGCGCATGCGGGCCGGGTCGATGCCGAAGTGCTCGAAGAAGGCCGGTGCCGAGAGCTGCTGCCGGACGCTGCTGACGGCGAGCGAGACGCCCGCGACCTCGAGCCGCGCACAGTCGCCGAGGTCGAGGGGGACGCCGCGCAGCATGCCGTGCCGGGGCGTGAAGCCGCCCGAGCACAGCGAGGTGACCCGGGCCTCCGCCGAGAAGCGGCCCGAGAGCGGGTCCTCGACGCTCGCGTTGAAGTCGACGTCGAGGGTCGCGCCCTCGCCCGCGGCTTTGGCCCGGCTCACCAGCTCGGGGTCGTGGAACAGCCCGAGGGCCACGTCCTCGATGCCCGCCTCGACCAGCGCCTGCAGCAGCCAGATGGTGTTGCCGCGTCCGCCGCCGCCGGGATTGTCGGCCACGTCGGCCAGGATCCAAGGCTCGCCCGGGCGCGCGGCCGCGAGCGCAGCGATGGCGTCGTCGACGCTCGTGAGCGAGAGCCGGTAGCGTCCGCGGTCGTTCCAGGCGCGCTCGGTCAGCTCGTCGGCGAGCCGCTCGGCGGCCTCCGCATCGCCGCGTGCGGTCACCACGACCCCGAGGCCGCAGTCGGCCACGTCGGAGAACGCGAACCCCGAGAGGATCGAGACGTTGGCGATCGAGCCGCCCATCTGCGACTCGGCGTGGAGCACCAGGTCGCCGAGCGGCTTTCCGGCGCCCGTCAGCTGGACCACGCTCGGGAGCACCATGGGGAGCTTGCGGAAGGCGACGGCCGGCTTCATGCCGCCCAGCATCTCGTGCAGGAGCTCGGCGCACTCCTCCGAGCGCTCCCGGACGTCCACGTGGGGGTTGGTCCGGAAGCCGACGAGGATGTCCGCACTGTCGACCATGCGACGGCTCACGTTGGCGTGGAGGTCGAGCTCGGCGACGATCGGGACGCCCGGGCCCACGGTCTCGCGCAGCGCGGCGAGGTAGTGACCGTCGAGGTCGTCGACCTTCGTGCTGGTGGCCGCGCCGTGGGCGAACACGAGCAGGCCGTCGAGCGGGGAGGCCTCCCGCAGCAGCTGGCAGGTGCGCGCGAGGGCCTCCTCGTAGAAGTCCGCATCGCAGGGGCCGCCGGCCCCACCGACGGCGACGAGGGTGGGCACCATCTCGACCGGGCGCAGCTCGCGCAGGCGCGTGCCGAAGCCGAGGATGCTGCCGTCGTCGATCAGCTTGCCGAGGGCCTCGCCTTCGACGAGAAAGAGCGACTCGAACTCGCTGCGCTCCGTCGTCGGCGCGAACGCATTGCTCTCGAGGGAGAATCCGGCGACGGCGATGCGGGAAGTGCGGGACGGGGCGCTCGACACCCGTGGAGCCTACCGCAGGGCGCGGGCGCTCCCTTCTCCGAGCGGGATCAGGTCGGCCGAGCGGGATCAGGTCGGCGCGGGGGCGAAGCAGACCACGGTGATCGCCGTCGCGGGCCTGCGCCCGTCGAGGTTGCGATAGGAGTGGCGCTGGTCGCCCCGGAACACGAGGGTGTCGCCGGGCTCGAGCTCCCAGCGCTCGCCCGAGGCCACCAGCTCGATGCGTCCGACCAGGCAGCTCAGGTACTCGCGGGTCCCCGGGGTGTGCGGCACACCCGGGAACTGCCCGCCGGGCTCGAGCTCCATGCGCGAGATGTCGAGGCCTGCGATCGACTCGGGCAGGAGCGGGCGGAGGCTGGCTCCGCGCCGCTTCTTCGCGCGGATCTCGCTTGCGCGGAAGAGCCGCGCGGCGGTCCGCGGGGGGCCGATCAGCTCCTCGATCGAGACCTGCAGCGCGGACGCGGTGCGCTGGAGCACCGCGAGGGTGGGGTTGGCGGCTCCCGACTCGAGGCTGGCCCAGGTCGGGCGCGGCATTCCCGAGAGCTCGGCCATGCGCTGCTGGGAGAGGCCCCGCGCGGCGCGCAGGCGGCGCACGTTGGCCGCCAGATTCGCCTGGGAGTCGGTGGCTCGAGAGTCGTTCATCTGGTCGTCCATCTGGTCGTCCATCCGGTCGCGTCCGGTCGCATCCGGTCGTCCATCCAGTCGACCAGCTGGATGCTGAGATAGCAATCCGCCACGCGGACGGCGAGACGCTTCCGGTCCGCGGACCGCAGGGCGATGCTGGATCTCGAGCCGAGAGACGCCCCACGCGCCCGTGCCCCTCTCCCCGAAGGAGGACATCATGGCAAGACTGGAGCATGCCAACCTGATCGTGCGGGACCTGGAAGCCGAGCTTCGCTTCATCCAGACCGCCTTCCCCGAGTTCGAGGTCCGCGCCGAGGGCCAGAGCTGGACCGGTGCTCGCTGGCTGCACGTGGGAACCGACGACACCTACCTCGCCCTGAACGAGGCCACCGAGGAGCCCGCCGAGGCCTGGGTGCCCTACGCCGGGAAGCCCGGTCTGAACCACCTGGGCTACGAGGTCGAGGACGCGGCGGCCCTGCGCGAGCGGATGCGCGCGGCCGGCTACCGGGACTCGACGGTCCCGAACGAGCATCCCCATCGCCGTCGGGTCTACTTCCACGACCCCGAGGGCAACGACTGGGAGTTCGTGGAGTACCTTTCGGACGATCCCCGGGAACGCAACGACTACGGGGTCCCGGACGTCACCTGAGAACGAAGGAGTCGGGCTTGGACGCATCCCTCGAGAAGCCCGGCCTCGCCGAGGCGATGGGCCTGCTTCCGCTCTCGGAGCGCCTGCGCCAGGCACGCGTGGCGCTGCGAGGCGAGGAGGACGTCCCGCCCAGCCAGTACGACCTCTCGAGCCTGGGCCAGCTGCGGCCGCGCATCGGCGTGCCGCTCTGGCTCGGGCGCGTGGTCGTGCCTCGACGTGCCATCGTGACCAACCTCTTCAACCACCGGCAGACGCCCATCGAGGCCGGCTGGTCGGTCAAGCGCACCCAGGTCCTCGACTTCCGTGGCCGTGGGCTCACCTACGACAGCCACAACGGGACCGACTTCTCCATCCCCCTCGGAACGCCCGTCGTCGCGGCCGCGGCGGGCGAGGTCGTCCGGGTGGTGAGCGAGTTCAACCGCGGAGGCCTCAAGGTCTTCCTCGATCACGGTGAGGGCCTGATGACCAACTGCGCGCACCTGGCGCGCGCGCTCGTCGTCGAGGGCCAGCGCGTCGCCCGCGGCGAGATCATCGCGGTGTCGGGCTACAGCGGGCTCGACGGCTTCGTGACGTTCCCCTTCGGCACGCCCCACGTGCACTTCAACACCTGGCTCGACGGCGAGCCGGTGGATCCCTTCCCGAGCGGGACGGACGCATCGCTCTGGAACGCGGGCGATGCGCCCGCGCCGGCTCCGGCCGACGCCGTGGGCGAGGAGCTCGAGGCCCCCTCGCAGTACGACCCCGAGCGGGTCGACGCGTTGGTCGCGGCCTGCCGGACCGGAAGGCGGCGAGAGGCGCTGGAGGCGCTCGAGCCCCTCGGACGCCGCGCGGCCCACACGATCATCGAGAGCAACTACTACCCGACGCGCTTCCGCGAGCGCACCAACCCCTACACCGCGACACACGCGCGCCGGCCGCGACTGGATCTTCCCTTCCGCTGCGAGGACTTCGACGGCGTCGTCTTCGCCGACGACCTCTAGCGAGCTCGCCGGGACTAGGGCGCGTAGGGGACGTAGGCCTTGGTGTCGGGGCCGTAGCCGTGGCTGCGCAGGCAGCTGCGGTCGGCGGTCTGCCCCGAGGCGCCGCGACACTCGAAGATCGCCGTCGGCTGCGGCTGCTCCGTCTCCCAGGGCTGGACGAAGCGGCCCCCTTCGAGCTGGATCACGCAGCCCGAGACCAGGGGGGCCAGGGCCAGCAGGAGTCCGACGAGGCAGGCGCGCATGGTGGTGGGTGCCCGGCGACGTCGGATTCGTGACGCGGGATCGGCCCCGGAGGGGCTATGTTGCCGCCATGGTGCTGCCCCGGAAGAGCCTCGCCATGGTGCAGACGGCCCCGCGACGCCTCGAGGCTCGCGATCTGCCCCTGCCGGAGATCGACGCCGACTCCGGGCTCCTGCGCATCGAGGCCTGTGGCATCTGCGGCAGCGACTACGAGCAGTTCGAGGGCGTGCTGCGTACGCCCATGCCCGTGGTGCCCGGCCACGAGCCGCTCGGCGTGGTCGCCGCCATCGGCGATCGGGCCGCGCGCCGCTGGGGCGTCGACGTGGGGGATCGGGTCGCCGTCGAGACCATGCTCTCGTGCCGCCACTGCGAGCCGTGCCTCGGCGGCTCGTACCACCTCTGCAGCCAGCGGCGGATCTACTCGTACATCCCGCTGAGCGAGTCGCCCGGCCTGTGGGGCTCCTACGCCCAGTACATGTACCTCGACCCGAACTGCATCGTGCACAAGATGGACCCGACGCTCGATCCGTCCATCGCCGTGCTCTTCAATCCGCTGGGCGCCGGCTACCGCTGGGCGGTCGAGCTGCCGGAGACGAAGCCCGGCGACACCGTCGTGATCCTCGGCCCCGGTCAGCGCGGCCTCGCGAGCGTCCTCGCCTGCCGCGAGGCGGGCGCGGAGAAGGTGATCGTGACCGGCCTCGAGGCCGACGCCCGCAAGCTCGAGATCGCCCGGGAGTTCGGTGCGGACGCCACCATCGACGTCGAGAACGAGGACGCAAGGCGGCGCATCAGGGAGCTCACCGACGGCGAGGGGGCCGACGTCGTGGTCGACGTCTCGTCCTACGCCGTCGAGCCCGTCGTCGAGTCGATCGACTACGCCCGTCTCGGGGGCACGGTCGTACTGGCGGGCATGAAGGGCTTCCGCGAGATCCCGGGCTTCGTCTCGGACAAGGTCGTGCTGAAGGAGATCACCCTGAAGGGCGCCATCGGCGTGACGAGCAGCGGCTACCGCAACGCCATCCGCTTGATCGAGTCGCGGCGGGTCCCGGTCGAGCGCATGCACACCCACGACTTCGACCTGCGCGAGGCCGAGACGGCGATCCGCACCCTCGCCCGCGAGATCCCGGGCGAGGAGTCCGTCCATTCCTGTCTGATTCCGGAACACTGAGAGTCCGGAGCACTGCGAGTCCGGAGCACCGAGAGATCCCATGGAAGCGATCCAGCAGTGGGTGGAGGCCTCGCCCTACGGGCGGGCCCTGGGCGTCCGACTGGAGCACGTCTCCGAGGCCGGCGCCCGCCTGCGACTGCCCTACAGCGACGCCAACTCGAATCCGGGGCAGGCGCTCCACGGCGGCTGCGCGGCCTCCCTCGGCGCCATCGGCGGCCAGGCCGTGGCCCGCGCGGTGCTGGGCGCCGACGCCGCGCCCTTCCACACGGCCCAGATGCAGGTCGCCTACCTGGCCGCCGCCATCGGCGAGGAGGTCGTGGCCGAGGCCGAGCTGCTGCGGAAGGGCAAGCAGATGTGCTTCGTCTCGGTCGACGTCTCGACGCCCGACGGCAAGCCGATCGCGCGCACCGTCTCGACCGTGCGCGGCCGCTTCGGAGCCGCGCCCGCCGAGACCTACCGCTCGCCCGGCGATCACGGCGACGCCGATCCCGGCGTGATGGGCCCGCACATCGGACGCGTCCCCTTCATCGGCAACCGCGGCATCCGCGTCGAGCACATGACCGGCGGGACCTCGCGGCTCGTGATGCCGGTGCTCGAGACGAACACCGAGCACGCCGGGGGGATCCACGAAGGGGCCGTGCTCGCGCTGCTGGACACCGCGGGCGCCATGGCCTCGTGGGCCGAGTCGGGCCCCGGCCGCTACAAGGCCTCGACGGCGTCGATGCAGATCCAGAACCTCGCTCCGGCCCCCAAGGCCGATCTGGTCGCCTACGGGCGCTGCGTGCAGCGAGACGAGGAGATGTTCTGGAGCGAGGTCGAGGTCGCGAGCCAGCAGGACGGCCGCGTGTGCGCACGCGGGACCGTGCTCTACCGCATCCTCACCTGACCCCGGCGCCGTCGCGGACGGGCTCGCCCAGCACGAAGGCGCGGACCGAAGGGATCAGCAGCGGCACCATCAGCACCACCGAGAGGGCCACGCTGATCGCGACGAAGGTCGGGACGCCAAAGCTCAGGATCGAGGTGCCGAGCAGGGCGTAGGCGCCCGATCGCAGGGGCGCCGCCAGCACGATCGCCAGCACGAACTGCCAGACCGGCATGCTGGCGAGACCGGCCGCGAGGTTCACGAAGGTCTGCGGGCCGGCGGGGTGGGCCGTCACGATCCACACGACGCCGGGGCCCGCGCGGCGCACGCGCTCCTCCA
>JASJCN010000355.1 GCA_030065975.1 Myxococcota bacterium | reverse complement strand
TGACCCAACTCCGCCTCCTCCCAAGCCCCGCGGGCTGCTTCCGCACCCTGCTAGCGCGAGCGCAGGCTCGCGATCACCTCGTCGTTCTCGGGAAAGCGGCCGGTCGCGTGCTTCGAGTAGATGCGGTCTCCCTCGACGCAGACGTCGAAGATGCCGTCGTCTCCCCGAATCAGCTCGACCTGGGCGTCGGCACCGAACTCCTGCTGGATCGCGGCCTCCAGACTGGAGGCCTGGGGCAGGTAGTTTCACCGCCCGCAGTACTCGATCGTCACCTTCATGCTGGGCTCCCTTCGGGAGGCGCCGGCCTCAGCCCGCGGCCTCGATCAGCTCCTCGAACGCCTGCTTGGGGCGCGCGCCCACGAGCTGGCCGCGAACCGCGCCGCCCGAGAACACGAAGACCGTGGGCATCGACATCACCCCGAAGCGCGCGCTCGTGGCGGCGTTCTCGGCGGCATGGATCTTCACGACCTTGAGGCTCCCGGCCCGCTCCTCGGCCAGCTCCTGCAGGATCGGGGAGATGCGCCGACAGGCGGGACAGGCGTCGCCCCAGAAGTCCACCAGCACCGGGATGTCGCTGGCGAGCACCTCCTGATCGAAGCTCTGGTCGGTGACGTCGGCGATGGCAGCCAAGGCGATCCTCCACGGTGGGCAGCGATGCGAGCCTAGGAGACGCGAAGGCCCGGGGCGAGGACCCACGGCAAGGACTACGGCGCCTCGTCCGGCTCCTTGCCGCAGTGGGGGCACGGGCCGTTCGCCAGCGCGAGCGGATGCCGCCGGGCCGCCGCCTCGGCGATCTCCCGGGCGAAGTCCGCGGGGACGCCGAGCTCCGCGGCGAGCTGCTCGTAGCGAGCCGCCTCGCTCGCGCTGAAGTACCCGTCCTCGAAGGCTTGCTCGGCCTCGGACTGGAGCCGACGCCGGTTGCGGTCGCTGATCTGGGCGAAGCCCGAGGCCATGATGCTCGTGGGCAGGGCCACCACGCCGACGCCCACCACCGTGACGAGCGAGGCGAAGATCTTGCCGACGGGCGTGATGGGCGTGAGATCGCCGTAGCCCACCGTCGTGAGCGCCGAGACCGCCCACCACATGGCGTGGGGGATCGAGCCGAAGGCCTCGGGCTGGGCCCGATGCTCGGCCAGGTAGATCCCGCTCGAGGCGAAGATCAGCATGGAGAGCAGCAGCAGGAAGGCCGTCCCGAAGGTCTGGCCCTCCGAACGGACCACCTGCACGATCGTGCCGAGGGCGCTCGAGTAGCGGGTGAGCTTGAGGATGCGCAGCAGCCGCAGGACCCGCAGGAAGCGCAGGTCGGCCGAGGTGAAGGCGGACAGGAAGAGCGGCGCGATCGAGGCCAGGTCGGCGACGGCCATGGGCGACCGCACGTAACGGAGGCGGTTGCGCCAGGGCTCGACCTGCGGGTCCTCCTCGGCGGCCGACCAGAACCGCGCCACGTACTCGACGCTGAAGACGGCCACCGAGATGATCTCGAGGCGGCGAAACGCCGTTCCGTAGCTGGCCTGGACCGAGTCCAGCGACTCGAGGACCACCGCGGCGATGTTGACGGCGACCAGGGTCATCAGCGCGAGGTCCACCGCGCGGCTCGTCGCGTCGCCTTCTTCGGCGACCTCGAGGATCTGGTGGACCCGCCTGCGCACCTGGCGGTAGCGCGAGGACATGGCCCTGCATCGGATGGGCGCCCGCAGCGCGTCAGCGGGGCAAAGCCCACTCCGCCATCCATTGCCCGGAACGTGCGCAGAAGCCGACTCGTGGAGCCCGCACTTCGACCCACTGTCCGAGCCCCTGTCCGAGCGCCCGTCCGAGCCCGTTGGCAGCTTGGTCAGCGGCCCATGCGAGCGGTAGTATGCCCCGCCATGTCGCTCCCCCCCGAGGAGAACCCCGAGCCCAGTGCAGCCACCCCGATGGTGTTGCGCTGGCCGCGAGCCCTCCTGGTGGCTCTGCTCGTAGTCCTCGCGGCCCTGGCCACCCAGGCACCGAACTTCCGGCTCGATGCCTCGGCCGATTCGCTGCTGATCGAGAACGACCCGGACCTGAAGCTGTGGCGAGAGGTCACCACCCGCTACGAGACGGCGGATCTCCTGCTCGTGACGTTCTCGCCGGACCAGGTGCTCTTCGCGGCCGACACCCTCGATCTCCTGAAGGCGATGCGAGACGAGCTTCGCGAGGTCCCCGGCGTCGAGTCGGTGACGAGCATCCTCGACGTCCCGCTGGTCAAGAGCTCGAACGTCCCGCTGACCGAGATGACGGACAACGTCCAGACCCTCGAGAGCACCGAGGTCGAGCTGCACCGCGCGGTCGAAGAGCTCACCCAGAGTCCGGTATTCCGCGAGCTGATCATCAGCGGGGACAAGCTGACGACCGGCATCCTGCTCTATCTCGAACGCGACGAAGGCTTCTCGACGCTGATCGACCGTCGCAACGCGCTGCTGATCGAGCGGGACACCGGCGGGCTGTCGAGCGACGGGCGCGCCGAGCTCGCCGGGCTCGTCCGCCAGATCCAGCAATCCAGGGATGGCGTGAACGCTCGCTTGCACGAGACGATCACGGAGGTCCGACGCACCATCGATCCGTACCGCAGCCATGGCGAGATCCACCTGGGCGGCGTCCCCATGGTGGCAGACGACATGATCACCTTCGTGCGTCGCGACCTCGCCGTCTTCGGCTCCGCGGTGGTCGTCTTTCTCGTCTTCGTCCTGACGCTGATCTTCCGACAGGTCCGCTGGGTACTGCTCCCGATCGCGAGCTGCTTCTTCGCCTGCGTGGCGATGATCGGGCTGCTGGGCTGGATCGGCTGGGACGTGACGGTGATCTCGTCCAACTTCCTCGCCCTCATGCTGATCATCACGATCAGCATCAACATCCACCTGACGGTCCGTTATCTGCAGCTCCACCGCGATCGGCCCGGTGCGAGCCAGCGGTCGCTGGTCGCCGAGACCATCCGCTTGATGGTCTGGCCCTGCCTCTACACGGCCCTCACCACGATCATCGGCTTCGGATCCCTCGTCTTCAGCGGCATCAAGCCGGTGAGGGACTTCGGCTGGATGATGAGCATGGGGCTGGGTGTCGCCTTCCTCGTCTCCTTCACCCTCTTCCCCGCAATCCTCGTGATGCTCGAGCCGAAGGGGGACGACCGGGAGCACGAGGAGGTCCCGCTGATGAAGCGGCTCGCCTCGATCACCGAGCACCGCCGGGGCGCCATTCTCGGCATCTCGCTGGCTCTGGCCGTCGCGAGCGTGGTCGGTGTCACACGCCTCGAGGTGGAAAACAGCTTCATCGACTACTTCCGGGTGGACACCGAGATCTACCAGGGCATGAAGCGGATCGACGAGAAGCTGGGCGGGACCACCCCCCTCGAGATCACCCTGGACTTCTCGGTGACCGAAGAGCCCCTGCCGGAGCCGATCGACGAAGGCGAAGACGACGAGTTCGACGAGTTCGACGACTTCCTCGCCGATGCCGAAGACGAGAGCGAAGCGACCTACTGGTTCACCCCCTTCAAGATCGATCGGATCAAGCGCGTCCACGACTGGCTCGACGCCCAGCCCGAGATCGGCAAGGTGCTGTCCCTCGCCTCCCTGGTTCGAGTGGCCGAAGACCTGAACGACGGCCAGCCCCTCGAGACGCTGGAGCTCGGCATCGTCTACGACCAACTACCCGCGGACGCCCGCGGCACGCTGATCGATCCCTACGTCTCGATCGAGAACGACGAGGCGCGGATCTGGCTGCGCATCCTCGACTCCCAGCCCGACCTGCGACGGGGAGCGCTGCTCGAGCGGATCCAGACCGGCCTGGAGGACGAGGTCGGGCTCCCTCCCGAGCGCTTCTCCCTGGTCGGCACCCTCGTCCTCTACAACAACATGCTCCAGAGCCTCTACAGCTCCCAGATCCGAAGCCTCGGTGCCGTCATGGCGGGGATCGGCGTGATGTTCGTCCTGCTGTTCCGGTCGGTCCGGCTGGCCCTGATCGTGATCGTCCCGAACCTGCTGGCCGCCGGAATCGTGCTCGGTCTGATGGGACTCGTCGGCATTCGCCTCGACGTCATGACGATCACGATCGCTGCGATCACCATCGCAATCGCCGTCGACGACGGCATCCACTACGTCTACCGCTTCCGAGAGGAGTTCGCGCGGAACGGCGACTACACGAAGACCCTGCACATCTGCCACGGAAGCATCGGGAGGGCGGTCTTCTACACCTCGGTCACGGTGATCTTCGGCTTCTCGATCCTGATCCTCTCGAACTTCATCCCCACGATCTACTTCGGCGTGCTCACGGGGCTGGCGATGCTGATCGCACTGCTCTCGTCGCTCACCCTGCTGCCCCTCCTCATCCTGGTCTGGAAGCCGTTCGGCCCGCAACGAGTGACCGAGGGCCTGCAGCCTGGCGTCACGGCTGCCTAGGAGGCTCGTCCCCACCGCTGGCGGAGCCACTTGCTCACGCCGGCGGTGATCACGTCCACGTGGTCTCGGATGATCTTGCGCTCGCCGCGCACCATCCGCGCCAGGATCTCCTCGAGGCGCTCGTCGGTCGCCTTGTAGATCTGGACCGCCACCCGCCGCCCCGCGTGGTCGAGGACGCCCCGCTCGATCAGCTTGCGGATCGTGCGCGTCGGAAGCACGTGGCTCGGGAGCATGGGGCGCAGGTCGGCGTGGTCGTCGATGTGGAGGTTGGCGGCGCGCGCGATGAGCTTGCAGGCCGAGTGGGAGCAGGTGACGGTACGCCGCTCGCGGCCGACGCTCCGCTCGAGCTCGCGCTGGATCTGCCGGATGCTCCGCTCGGGCACCCCCACGAAGCGGATGGCGATGCCCCGGTAGATCGAGTCCTTCTCCCGCACGCGCAGGGGCCGGAACACGTCGCCGTCGAAGCGCTGGCTCCCGACGTTGAGATAGATGTGGGCCGGGTCGCGGATGCCGAGGATCAGCTCGTGCCCGTCGGGATCCTGCAGGTTGCGAAGCGGAATGACTCCCGTGCCGTCGCTCGCGTCGTCGGGCAGCCGGAGCACGGAGACGCGGCTGCCGAAGAACGGCTCGTCGGCCACCGTGACGCCTCCCTCGCCGAGAGCCGGCACGAGTCGATCCGCGACCGGCGCGGGCTCGATCGAGCCCCAGTAGCGCGCCCCCTCGAGCTCGACGTCGAGGCGACGCACGAGCCCTGCCACCCGCTCGGTCCCGAGCCAAAGGGCCTCGTCGGTGATCAGGCTCTCGAGCCAGGCCATGCGCACCAGCCGGCCCAGGGATTCGCCGCCACAGGCGCGCGTCCACGTCGCGACGGCATCGGGCCCGAGCGGCGGGCTCACGACCACGCGGCGGCGCTTCGCTTCCTCGCCGCGCGAGCGGCTCTCGAGATCGAGGAAGCGCGCGTTGTCGAGGTAGCTCACCGGTGCGATCTGCACGCGATGGCCGGCCTCCATGAGCCGCGCCACGAGCCCCGTCCCGAAGCCGGCGCGCACCGGCCGCGTGGCCCGCAGGCCCTCCGAGACGCTGCCTTCGGGATAGATCAGCAGGTTGCGCGAGCGCCCTTCCTCGAGCGCCGCGAGCGCCCGCTCGACGGCCGAGCCGCGCCCCCCGCCGACCGCGATGAGCCCGGGTGTCGTCGCGATCCGGTTCTTCAGCCAGGCCGGGAACACGGGCAGCTGGTCGACGGCGTTGAACACGTGATAGTCGGCGAGCCCGAGGGCCGCGAAGGTCACGTTGTCGGTCACGCCGTGGCGGTGGGTCGGCGTGAGCAGCCGCACCTCGCTCTCGCCGGGCGGCGGGTCGAGGAACTCGCGTCCGCGCACCTCGACCACGAGGCCGAGCGCATCGCCCACGGCCCGGAACAGCCGGTCGACGTAGCCGGTGAAGGGCGTGCCCCGGCCGGTCTGCGAGGTGCCCAGCGCGCAGCGCAGGGCCCCCGCGAAGGCGGCGAAGGCCCGCACGCCGGCGGCCGTGCGGCGGGCGGCCTCGCGCAGCCCGCGGACGGCACGCGCCACGCGGTCGGCCCACGCCAGGGTGGGCGGGGGCGGCGCAGTGGGATCGAGCGCCCGCAGCTCGCGAGAGAGCGCGAGCGCCCGCTGGTGGAAGCGCTGGAAGCAGAGGATGCGGCGATGGTCGCGCGGGGTGCCGTAGAGCCCCTCGAGCTCGAGGTACTCCTGCCCGAGTCGCTCCACGGCCTGGTGGGCGCGCCGCAGGCGACGGCTGCGGCGCGGGCCGTAGAAGCTCCAGACCTGGTGGATGGCCCGGCCGAGGTCGGCGCGAACCTGCTGCACGCGGCACACGTCCAGCAGGTTCGCGCCGACCTCGGCCGGGCCATCCACCAGGTCTGGAGCTTCTACGGCCCGCGCCGCAGCCGTCGCCTGCGGCGCGCCCAC
>JASJCN010000354.1 GCA_030065975.1 Myxococcota bacterium | reverse complement strand
GACGGTGACCAGCGCGTTCGGGAACAGGTGGTAGACGTAGGTGACCCGGCCCTCGATGCGGCGCTCGGCCTCCGGAAGCTCGACCAGCTTCTCGATGCGTCGGAAGGGGAAGGTCACGCGGCTGTTCGGTCCGCAGTGCTCGACGACGTTCAGGTTGTCGTACCCGTACGGGTAGAAGGTCTCCGGATGGCCGTGGCGGATGTGGTAGCCCTCGATGGACCCTTCGAGCGAGACCTTCCAGTTGAAGTCGGCTTCGTTGTCGTGCGTATCGATCAGGTCCAGGTCGGCGGCGATCAGGTCGGGTAGCCCCTCGCCGGGATCGCGCGCGCCCGGCTGTCCACTCTGCGTCACGAAGACGATCCCGGAGCGTTCCTGGGCCAGAACCGGGACGAGGCCGTGCGTGCTCTTGTCGAGGTCCGGGAAGCCGCGCTCGTGCTGGACGCGCGCGAGTCGACCGTCGAGCCCGTAGGTCCAGCCGTGGAACGGACAGACGAAGGCCTTCGCGCAGCCCATGCCGCTCGCGACCTCGGCGCCGCGGTGGCGGCACGCGTTGCGGAAGGCGCGCACCGTTCCGTCCGCGCCGCGCACGGCGAGGATGGGGACGCCGGCCGCCTGGCGGGCGACGTAGGCGCCGGGCTCCCGAAGCGCCGCGGAGGGACAGAAGGGCACCGGCAGGCGGCGCAGGACCTCGAGCTCCCGACGAAGGCGCTCCTCGCTGCGGTAGTTCTCCACCGGCTCGCGCCACACCACGTCCCCCTCGTCGGTCGTGCCTTCGCGCACGTGCGAGAGGACCCGCTCGGCCACCGCCTGGTCGTCCATGAATCTCTGCATGGGCCTCATCTTGCTCCAGGTGGGCACGAGCCACCAAACCTCGGATCGCGCCGGCTTCGGCCGAAGCCCGCGAGAGCGTGCCCGCTCGACCTCCGATCAGCGTGACTCGCCTTCGCGGTCGGGACTCCAAGTCGGCGCGGGACAAGCGGAAAATGCAGCCGCACCAGGAGGAGGGCTGCCGTCGTGGCAGTTCGACACAGGGCCGACGACGACAGGAGGTGCACTCCGCCAACCAAGGGGATCTCGAGGTCACCGGCCATCGCACCCCGCGGTACAGTGGAGCAGGCGGCGGCGCCCCTCGTTGGCAGGCCCTGGGGAGAGTCGAATGCGCGTGTTCGTGTCGTCTACGTCGGAGGATCTCGGGGAGCACCGCGACGCCGCGATGCGGAGTCTCCGCCGTCTCGGACACGAAATCGTCGCGATGGAGGACTTCACGGCGGTCGCGTCGTACCCGCTCGACCGCGTCCTGGAGCTCGTGCGGGAGTGCGACGCCTTCCTGGGTCTGGTGGCGTGGCGCCATGGGTACGTGCCGGATGCCTCGGGTGCTCAGACCCTGCCCGCCGGCAGCACGGCCGGAGAGACCTCGATTACGGAGTTCGAGTACCTCGCGGCGAAGGAGAGGGGCATCCCCTGCCTGATGTTCCTGCTGGCGGAGTCCGCGGCCTGGCCCCCGCGCCATATCGACGGGTTCTCGAGCGAGGGCACGGCCGACGCGATCAAGGCGTTCCGCGGGCGCCTCATGCGCGACCACATCGTCTCGTTCTTCACGACTCCCGAGGGTCTCGAGGGAAGCGTTGCGACCGCGATCGCGAACACGCGAATCGCAGGGCAGGTCGCCGCGAACCTCGTCGAGCTGCAAGCCCCCGTGGAGTTCGGCGATGCCGTTCTCGAAGGAAGCCAGGCGCCTGAGCTGACCAGCGTCGTCACGACCGCGCGCCGGCAGAGCGTCGTGACGATCGACATCGCCACCGGATGGTGGTCGACTCGCTTGTTCCTGCTCGGGTTCCTGCTGCAGCGGCTCACCGACGTTCAGCGCGTGCTGATCACGGAGGGCGACGTGCTCGTCGGCCTGGTGTCCATCGACACGATCGTGGACTCGCTGCTGAGGATCCACCCCGAACTCGCGGTCGTGAGTCAGAGGGTGCGGGGGCGCGAGGCGCCCAGGTCCGACGTCCAGCAGGAGGCAAGCGAGATCGTCGCGATCTATGAGGAGGAAGTGCAGCAGCAGGAGTGGGACCTGAAGCTGGACGTCGGGGAGACGAACCTGCGGCGATGGTTCGGAGAAGCGATGCTGACCTCCTCGATCCACATCGAGAGCCTCGAGGAAGCCACCGCCCTCGATCTCATCCGGCTCCTGGACTATCCGAGCGACTTCGTGCCCGTCCAGTCGAAGGAGAGCAGGCGAGAGGCGGCATCGGCCCCCAACGTCAACGTCAACGTCATCGACACTCGAGCCCTGACCGCGGAGCTTGCGCGCTCGTACGTCTCGGAGCTGCTCGACCTGCTCGTGAAGAGATAGGTCCCCGGCGAGGCGAGGACCGGCGGGTCGACCCCAGCTCCGGCTAGCGAGCTACCCAACGGCCGACGGCGTTGCCCAGGCTCGAGCGGGCCGCATCCAGGTCGTGCTCGTCGTATCGGATGAGATCGCGGGGACGTACGTTCGACACACCCTCCGCACCTGATGCGGCGATCGGAAGCGTTCGGTGCGCGCGGCCCATCGCGTAGCCGAGCTCCATGAGCACGTTGGCGTTGCCGTCGCTCACGTCCGCGATCAGATGACCGCAGCGCCGGACCAGCGAGAACAGCAGGTCCTGGTACTCCTCCGATCGGAGGCTCCCCCAGGCGCGGATGGGACGCAGTCCATGGGCGCGCAGCGCGGGCGAGAGCGCCTCACGGTACGAGCGATGGAAGCTGCGCTTGAACGGCATCGCGACGAAGCAGGACTTCTTCTCGAACCCGACCGGAGCCAGGCAGCTGTGGAGCATCTTCAAGGCAGGGCTGAGCATGTCGGCCAGGCGGGCCTCTTCTCCGAGGGCATTCACCTCGTTGAGGAAGGTGGGCGCAATCCGGAAGTTGTCGTTCATGTTGTCTTCGATCCACGAGAAGATGTCGTAGCCGCGCGTGTCGCGTGGGTTCCTGACCAGCTGGCCCGTCGACAGGCCGAGGTTGAAGAACGGCCACGTCGAGCTCGGATGCCGGTGGAAGAAGCCATCCAGCCGGCGCCGCAGCCGGTAGCGCGTGCGTGAGTCCATGGCGCTCGACGGCGGCATTCCGAACGGCGACTCGATGTCACGCAGGAAGTCATCGATGCGTGCGTGCATTCCGGCTCGGTCACGTTCGAGTCGCGGGTCCCCCGAAAGCTCGAAGAACAACCCGAGCATGAAGCCGTGGTACCTGGAGTACAGCTGCGTGAAGCGCATTCGGTCGGCTTCCGGCCATCGCGTGGTTGGATCGGCGGCGGATCGGTCGTCGAGACTCGCACTCCATCCGACCTTCGCGAGCATATCCCGTTCGGGGCGCACGCCCGAGCGGGCGCATGCGGTCGATCCGTCGCCGAACCCCGCTCTTCCCCGGGGCCCCGGAGGACCTTCACACGGCACCCCGAGCCGGTGTATGGTGGCGACACCACTCAACCCTGGAGGATTCCCATGCAGGCACCGCCCCATCTCTCCAAGCATCCGATGCTCCGCAAGATCGAGGAGCTGAGCCGCGACCGCGAGACCCGCAAGGCCATCATCGACGGGATCCGCGCGGGCGGCCGGCCGGAGGAGCGGCTCACGCGCATCGAGCAGGAAGGGCTCATGGAGCCCTACGGCGATGCCGAGGGCGCAGAGCGAACCCGCAAGGGACTCCTGAACGGTCTCTGGGGCGACAGCCAGGATCTGCTTCGCGTCAGCGACGCGCTGGCGACCGCGCTCGAGCGCGTGACGGACGACAAGCCGCTCACCACCTGGTGGGCCCCCGGCGCGACGAGCGGCGAGATCACCGTCGCCGTGCACGAGGGCGCCGACGCCGTCTACTTCATGCTGCTGACCAAGCCCATGGGCCCCGCGATGGCCGACAAGGTGGCTTTCGACGCCGGCTTCCTCGCCGAGCTGCAGGAGGGCGCCGAGGAACTCGTCCGCTTCACGGACCGCTTCGACGTCTGAACGGACCACGTCCAGCGGGACGCCGGATCCGCCGACCCCTCGCGTCGAAGAGCGGGAGGGGTCGGCGCTCGTCCGCCTGGCGGTCCCGCTCTGGATCGGGCAGCTCGCCACGCTTCTGCTCGGCTTCATGGACGTGGCGATGCTCGGCCACTGGAGCGCGGAGGCGCAGGCCGCCGCGGCGATGGCGAATGCGTGGCTGTTCGGCACGCTCCTCGTCGCCACGGGCGTGCTCGGCGGCCTCCAGCCCGTCATCAGCGCCGCCCATGGTGCCGGCGACGAGGAGGAGTGCGGACGGGCGCTCTGGCGCGGTCTCCTGATCGGAGCGGCGCTCACGGTCGTCGTGCTGGCGGCATGGGCGATGACGCCCGCGGTGCTCTCGAGCCTCGGGCAGGCGCAGGACCTGGTGGGCCCGGCGAGTCGCTACGCGCTGATCCAGCTGCCGAGCGTGCCCTTCGTCGCGCTCGCGCTGGTGCTCCAGCAGGACCTGCAGGCCCGCACCCTCGTGCTTCCGGCCATGTGGACGGCGCTCGCGACCAACGTGCTGAACCTGGGCTTCAACTGGACGCTCATCTTCGGGAAGCTCGGCGCGCCGGCGCTCGGGCTGGTCGGAGCAGCCTGGGCCACGACGCTGACCCGCATCCTGGGCGTCGGATTCCTGGTCGCGCTGCTCGTGTGGAAGCCGGAGCTGCGCCGGACCTGGCGGCGCTTCGGCCCTGCGGTGCTCGACGGGGCGGCGCTTCGCGCGATCCTCGCCCTGGGCGTCCCGATCGCGCTCCGCTCCGTCGCGGTCGTGTGGGCGATCCACGGCTCCACGCTGATCGTGGGAAGGCTTCGTCCCGAGGCGCTCGCGCCGCAGGCGATCCTCCTGAACGCCGTATCCGTCGGCGTCCTGCTGGCCGTGGGCTTCGGCGGTGCGGCGGCCATCCGCGCGGGGATCGAGCGCGGCGCGGGGCGGGCGGACCGCGCACCGGCGATCGCGAGGGCGGCTCTGTTGCTCGGTGTGGGCCTCACGGCTCCGTTCGCGCTGGGGAGCTGGCTCGCGCCCCACACCTGGATCGGCGTGTATACCGGAACGGCGTCGGTCGCCAAGGTGGTCGCGCAGGTGTGGCCCTGGGCGCTCGCCTATCTGCTCGCGAACGCCGTGCAGGCCGTGCTGGCCGGCGTGCTCCGCGGCCTCGGTCACACACTCCTGCCCGCCCTCGCGACGGCCGCTGGGCTGTGGCTCGTCGCGATCCCGCTCTCCGCCACGTGGCTCGCGGCGCCCGGTGCCGGGCTCGCGGACTTCTGGCGCGGCTTCGCGCTGGGCCCGCTGCTCGGCAGCCTCGGCATGGCGGCCATGCTCTGGCAGCTGTCGCGCTCGGCGCAGCGGAGCGCGGCCTCGAGCCAGGCGTGAGCTTGCGCGAGCGCATCGTCCGACCGCTGGGCCGAGTCGCGACCGACGCTCCAGCAGGTACGCGCCCGTCCCCACGGTGCCGCCGAGACCACGACCTGCCCCGTCCCCCGCGACTCCGCGGGGACCCGAAGCGAGGCCCGCGACCCGCCTGCCGCTACCATGAGAGCCGCGACCACTAGGTGGGAGGCAGCAGGTAGGTGCTCATCACGACGATCGCACGTGTCGACGAGGACGACGTGGATCGCCTGCGCTCCTGGCTCGCCGATCTCCACGGGCGTCGGGACGAGCTGGCCGAGAGCTACCGCAGCCAGGGGACGCGCACGGAGCAGTTCTTCCTGATCCGGACGCGCGGCCTGCCTCTGCTGGTCTTCGTGTCGGAGGTCGACGACGTCGAGGAGGCCACCCGTTCGTTCCTCCAGTCGAACCTGCCCATCGACGTCGACTTCAAGAGCCTGGTCCAGGAGATCTCGCCCGAGGAGGCCGACGTCGAGCTCCTCTATGACTCGAGGCTCCACCTCGAAGGCTCGTGACGGCGTGTGGGATCTCGCTCGAGTTCATCCAGCCCCCGGCACGCGAGACGACGACCGAGCTCTAGCGGGTCGCCGTTTGCGGCGGCCCCCTGCGCCGCCATACCCTGCGACACGCGCCCGCCGCTCGTCGCGCGCGCCGCCACGAGGGAGACGCCCATGTCCGAGACCGAGGCCAAGCTGGCGATCCGGGAGACGCTCTACCGGTACTCGCTGATGGTCGATCGCCGGCGCTGGGAGCTCATCGACGACGTCTTCACGGAGGACGCCACGATCGACTACACGAGCGTGGGCTCGGGTGCGACGAAGGGACCGCATCGCGAGATGCTGACCTGGCTCGACGGCATGCTGGAGCCGTGGCCGATGAACCTGCATCTGATCAGCAACGAGATCATCGAGGTCGACGGGGACCGCGCGAGGTCCACGTGCTGCTTCAACGCGCCGATGGGTCGCAAGGACGAGGC
>JASJCN010000353.1 GCA_030065975.1 Myxococcota bacterium | reverse complement strand
GCCCTCGAAGCGCGCCGCCCATTCCGGACCCGCGCTGTGGAGCCAGGCCACGTCGCCGTCGTCGACGATCCAGAGCCGCGTCTCGTTCCAGCCACCGTTCGCGAGCGGCGTCCGGAGCGTGACCACCTCGCGACCGACCTCGATCACGACGAGGTGGGCGACGACGAGCGCGACCGCGAGTCCGAACACCACGGCGATCGCGATGACGATGGGTTTCATGTCGCTTCCTCGGGCGCTGCGGGGAAGTCGAGCCGCTGCCGACCCGACGCTCCCACGGCAGCCAGCTCCCTCGACCCAGTGCTGCGGAGCATCGAGCGCGGACGCGCACGCCACGGTGCCCGCGAAGCGCTCCAGGGCGCCGGGACGGAGCCCCGTGACCATCCACGCATCGGCGTTCTTCTCGGGGATCGGATACGGCGCATCGAAGCCGAGCCGCCCGGCGGGCTCGAAGCCGAAACGCGGGTAGTAGGCCGGGTGCCCCAGCACGAACACGAGGTCGACGCCCTGCTCCGTGAGGAGCTCGAGGCCGCGCTCGACGAGCAGGCCACCGACACCTCGCCGCTGATGACTCCGTGCGATCCCCAGGGGCGCGAGGATCGACGCGACCGGGGCGTCGGGCGATGCCTCCAGCGCGGCGGCCGTGAAGAGCACGTGCCCCGCGATCTCTCCGTCCACCTCGGCCACGAGCGAGTGCAGGGGCCGCGCCGTCTCGTCGCGGAACAGCGCCTCGACGAGATCGACGATCTCGGGACCCTCGTCGGGGCCGAAGGCGTCCCGATGGATGCGCGCGATCTCCGCCAGATCGGAATCGGTCGAGATCCTGGTCTTCAACGCTTCCTGTCCTTCCCCTCTCGGCGCGACGGGGCCTACCAACGCACGCGGTGCAGCATGCAGTGCGTCCCCTCGATCACCACGTCGGATTCATGGCGGAGGCCGATCTTGTAGAGGACGCGTTGCGACGCTTCGTTCGTGGGCGTCGTGACCCCGATGAGGGTGCAGAGCTCGAGTTCCCCTCGCGCCACTCCGAGCGCGAACCCGGCCGCTTCGGTTGCGAGGCCTCGACCCCATTGGTCCGGGCGCAGCGCGAACCCGATCTCGACGTCGTGGACGTTCTCGGTCCGGAGCCAGCGCAGGACCAGCCGACCGATCCAGTCCGCGCCGCCTGCGTGGCGCAGCATCCAGACCCCGAATCCGTGTGTGTCCCAGTGGCTCATGTTCCGCGCGAGGTAGCGATCCGTCTCGACGACGCTTCGCACACCGCCCAGCTCGGCCATGGCCTCGGGGTCGCCGTGCAGCGCGCGGAGCGCCGGAAGGTGAGAGGGCGCGATCCGCTCGGCCTCGAGTCGGGCCGTCCGAAACGACTCCGGGACCGGCATCGGGAGTGGCCTCCTCGCTCGGCGACTCGACCGCTGCGTCGGGTCGAGACCCAGGCTACCACGATCCGCACCTCGGGATGCGAAGCGGCGGCGGCGCGCCCTCAGCCTCTCAGGCGCGTTCCCGCCGAAGCAGGGCGAGGAACGCTTCGGACGCTTCCGAGAACTGCGTGAACTCCGCGACGCGCTCCTCGTGGCCGCGCTCGAAGAAGTAGATACGCCAGGATCCGGCGTCCTCGCAGAGGCAGAGCGTGTCGTCCCGGAACGGCGGGCCCACGCTGTACTCGCTGGGCAGGAAGCCCTCGTGATCGAGCTGCTCGAGGAGCTCTTGCACGGATGCCGCCACCAAAGAACCTCCGAAAGTCGGCGCGGCCCCTCGGAACCCCGCACCGGTCGAACCTCAGGCTACCACGTGCCCGCGTGAGAACGTGGCTGCGCCGGCTGCTGCACCTGTTTGGATCGCGGCGCGTGGCCGGTCCGACGGGCTAGCCGAACACGGCCCCAGGTCGGAGCTGGTCCACACTGAGCCACGAGAGCAGGAGCCAGCCCAACGCGACGACCCCGGCATGGACGCGCGGGTTCTTCGACAAGGCGCCGACGATGGGATTGACCAGGAGGAGGAGCCACAGAGGGCGCGTCGGCGACAAGAGGAAGGGGCCGCCGAGGGCGAAGACCATGAGGCAGACCTGAACGAGGAGCAGCGCCTGGCCGACGAAATACCAGCGATGGCTCCGGTAGTAGTGCGACCGCCAGGACTCCGGGGGATCCGAGGTCGGGATCAGGACCGTCGCGCACGCGTACAGGAGAGCGGGGCCGGAGAGCGCGAGCAGGAATCGCACGAAGTTCCACTCCGCATCCCGGAAGGACCAGAGGGCCCACCAGAACAGCGCGTGGAGCAACAGCAGCTGGGCCGCGTGCAGGAGGTGGAGCCAATAGCGCCGGCCAGGCGCGAACAGCGACTGGAGGTTGCCCAGGAGGTGGGCGAGCCCGAGTGCCAGGACGATCGACACCGCGACGGAGAGGTACTCGAAGAGCGTCATGGGCGACGCCCTACCACGCGGCTTCGATCCGAGGGGCGAGGGTCGCCATCGTCGCGAGTGCGCCGAGGAGCTCCCCGAGGCTGCCGAGTTCTTGGAGCGTCACGTGGGGCGCAGACTACCACGCCCGAAGCGCTCACCCGCGAGGCGGCCGGGACCAGGCGCCCTGCTGGCGGACTCCCAGCAGCACGCGCCTCACGTCGCCTTCCGCGACGTACGTCGCGTGGAGCAGATAGGGAAAGCTGAACATGCCACCCAGGACGACGCTCACCGCCCCGAACGCCCAGCCCCGTGCCGTGCCGCCCTCACGCCACGCGATCCAGGTGGCACCGAGGAGCAGGTAGAGGATGAAGTCCGTATCGAACTGGGAGCGCCAGTTCAGGGCCATCAGGTCGTGCACGGCCACGGCGGGCCAGTTGATTCCGTGCGAGGCCGACGCGGCGAAGGTCATGAGGTAGATCGCCACCGTCGCGACGATCAGGAAGCCACGAAGAATGACCACGAGGGACTACCTCCCAAGGCGGACGTCGGATGCGGGGCCTGCTCAGCCGGCAGGCCCTTCGCCCCTGACTCCCGCCTCGATGTTGAACCCATCCGGGTCGAGCAGGTAGGCCGCGAAGTACCGACCCGCACCCGCGCGAGGCCCCGGAAGCCCGTTGTCTCGGCCGCCCGCGGACAGACCTGCCGCATGGAAGTGCCTGACCGCGTCCTCGGACGGCGCTGCGAAGGCCAGGTGCGAAGGCGCGACCTGACGGGATGGCGCCGACGAGACCACGAAGAAGGGTGCCCCTGCCTCGGTGCCGAAGACGAGCCAGCGGCTCTCGCCCACCTCGTTCTCTTGAAGAAGGGTGAAGCCGAGCGGGACGAGCGCGGCTTCGTAGAAGAGCTTGCTGGCGTCGAGGTCCGACACATGGATGCCGACGTGATCGAACATTCCGTTGTCCGACGGATCGGGCGCCCCGCCGCAGCCGCGGCCCCGCAGCCGGCTGAGATACCCAGGATGAAGCCGAGGCTACCAGGGACCGCGGTAGCTCGCTGGCCTGGTGACGACCGCACGCTCCCGTCGGAACAGCAGACCGGCCAGGTCGAGGCGGACGGGACCCACTCGGCGATCAGGCCTTGAACCTGAGATCCGCCGTGATCTCCATCGAGTTGATGGACTCGACGAAGCCTTCCGCGTACTGATGCTGATCGGTCTCGCGCTGCCAGATGCGACCGGGCACGGGCAACGAGACGAACGCCTTCGCCCAGCGCCGTCGGTTCTGCCACATCTCCTCGGGCAGGATCCCTTCCTTCCACAGCGCCCACTGCCCCTGGTACTTCTGGAGGACGGCGCGGGTCACGAGAAAGAACTGGGCGAACTCGGCAGGCGTCAGGTCCTCCGGTTGCGTGCCGGGATCCAGGGCGCGCATCGACAGCTCGGCCAGCTGCTGGTTCTGCGCGATTCCCTCGTTGAGCTCGGCCAGCGAGACGTCCGAGTTCCAGGCGGCCGTCGAGCGGACCGATTTCGTGTTCCGCCGGACCTCGACGATCAGATAGAACAGCGACAGGACCACGGCGAGCCCACTGAGCGCCTCCCCGATGCGTGCGAGATCTTCGAGAGACATGGGTATGATCGATGTCTGCCTGACGAGTCGGGCGCTCGGATCCCACCGCGGCTCCGCGGACTGCCAGCGCACCTTGGTACGACTCCAGGGTACCACGGCCCAGGACCCGGAGCTTTCGGGCGCTGGCTTCGGACGCCTGTTAGGCGGCCCACCTGGATCCCCAAGACCGAGCCTGCGAGAACCACCGTCACCCGCATCGCCGCGGGGCTACTCTTGCCGGCGACCGCGGCGCACAAGCACGGCGAGCGCGATGCCGCCCAGGAGCGCACCAACGCCCGTGCCCCAGGCAGCGCCGACCGCAACGTCGCCGATCGCCGTGCCGATCCCAGCGCCAACCCCGGTTCCCACGGCGGTCGCCAGCGGTAGGGCAGCTGCTCCGAGCGAGAGATTGCGTTCCGCCATGTCATGCTCCTTCGGCGACGGCGCCCGCCTGACGCGGCCCCGAAGCTACCACGGCCCGAGGTGCAGACATGAGCGGGCCGCCGACCGCTGCAGCGCCCGGTCAGGCAGCCTGCCTGCTCCGGCGCACGAACACCGCCGCGTAGACGACTCCGTTGACGAGAAGGATGAGCGCAGCCAAGACGAGCTGGACCGGGTAGGAGAGGGAGTCGGGATAGATCAGCGGCACGAGGTAGTGCTCGACGAAGCCGCCCTCGTAGCCCGAGGAGCCCGCCGCCCGGCGCAACGTGTTCTCCAAGGGCGTGAGCGGGCAGACCCCGCCGGAAACCTCGATGAAGATCCCCCAGCACGCAGCCGGAACATGAACGAGGGGTGCCCACCGCCAGCGCAGCGCGAGGAGCCCGCCGGCGACCACGAAGACGATGAAGGCCAGGTGCAGCACGAGGACGAGATCGGCCAGGGCACGGTGCAACATGCCGACCCTCACTCCTCTCTGGCGGCCCGACGGACCCGGCGCTCAGCTGCGCCGCCCGCGGTTGAGGTTGCGGATGGAGTGTAGCGGGCGGCACCAGACGTCCGGAGCCGTCGTGGTCGTCAGGCGTCGGTCGCCGCGTCCGGTCCGCCCGAACGATCCGCAGACAGGAACGCCCGAAGGAAGAAGAACGCCGCGTAGACGAGCGGCAGGAAGACGCAAGCGATGTAGGCGCCAGCAGCATCCAGCAGCCCGACCCCACCTCCGATCAGGACCAGCACCGCGACGCCGGTGATCGAGTTCATGATGAGAGCCACGCGCTCGGGGAGTCGGAGGCCCGTTTCGGCGAGCGCGCGCATCCGAGCCCGCCCGAGAGCGGTCCATGCGAACAGAGCCGCTGCCAGAGCGACGCTCGACGTTCGCCACGCGGCGAGCTCCGACAAGCCCGCGCCATCGAGGATGAGAGGCAAGAGCGAGAACAGCGCCGCGATCAGACTGAACCCGACCATGGCGCCAGCCTGATACCGCTGGCCGAGCACCTCGGCCGTGCGATTCCGCAGGTTCAGCGCACCGACCACCCCCGCGAAGCCGGCGAAGACGATCGACACCTCCGAAAGCGTGGTCAGAACTGCTTCGTGCTGCACGCTGTCTCCCCGGGCGCTCAGCTTCGGCCGCGGCCCGCTGACGAACCGAAGGTACCACGAACCGAAGTGCCGAGCTGGCGACCGTCAGCTGCAAGCCGCTGTTAGGCGGAGCCCTTCTGGGGCCACCGTTTGGCCATGAGGATCGCGTCGAGGGGACGGCCTTCGTGGATCACAGACGCGACGCGGCGGCCTCCCGCGTGGAGCCCCGGATACCACGTCGCGATCGGAGCGACCGGCGCCCGCCGCCGCGCTGGCCCCTTTCGGCCCCTCCTTTCGGGGGCCCTGTCCGTCTACCGGGTCCTCGTTCGTCGTATCCTCGAGGGCGATCCCGCCCGATCGAAAGGAAGCGCGATGGCACGGTTCATCCTCATGTACGCCTACGGTCCCGACTCACCTCCCCGACCCACGGACGAGGACGAGATGAGATCGCTGGTCTCGGACTACGCGGCCTGGACGCAGAAGGCCCGAGCCGACGGCCGATACGTCGGCGGCGCACGCCTGACCGACGTCTACACCGATCCCGGCCGGATCTGCACGGAAAACGGTGACGACTTCCTCGTCACCGACGGACCCATGGCCGAGACCAAGGAGGTCATCGGCGGCTACGCGGTCATCGAGGCCGCCAACTACGCCGAAGCCGCGTCGCTCTGCAGGAACCACCCGGCCGCTCGGGATGGGAGGATCTGGATCCGCCAGCTGGCCTGATGCAAACGGGCTCTCGAGGATGCGCCTCGCGGCGTTCCAACCAGGAGAAGGCCGAGCGGCTCTTCGGCTTCGGAGAGCGAACGCGGCAGCGTCGCCTAGGTCGCCCGCTGACCGAGACGGAGGCGGTTCCCA
>JASJCN010000352.1 GCA_030065975.1 Myxococcota bacterium | reverse complement strand
GGAGGCGGAGTCGGGTCAGGTCCGTCTCCGACGAGAATCGGGTGATGTCGTCGCCGGACCTGACCCGACTCCGCTCACCCGGCTCGGGAGCGGCCTCATGCTGCGGACATACGGGCTTGCTAGGCGTCCGGCCCTTCGAAGGCGATGCCGAGGCCGCCGAGCCCGCAGTAGCCCATCGGGTTCTTGTGCAGGTACTGCTGGTGGTAGTCCTCGGCGTAGTAGAAGGGGGGCGCGTCCAGCACCTCCGTGGTGACGTCGCCGTGGCCCGCCGCGGCGAGGGTCTTGCCGTAGCTCTCGCGAGCGGCCAGCGCGGCCTCGCGCTGGCTCGCGCTCGTGGTGTAGATGCCCGAGCGGTACTGGGTGCCCACGTCGTTGCCCTGGCGCATGCCCTGGGTCGGGTCGTGGGACTCGAAGAACACCTGGAGGAGGCGTCCGTAGGAGACGACCTTCGGATCGAAGACCACGAGCACGACCTCGTTGTGCCCGGTGCCGCCGCTGCAGACCTCTTCGTAGCTCGGGTTCGGCGTGATGCCGGCCGCGTAGCCCACCGCGGTGGTATGCACGCCGCGCAGCTCCCAGAACTTGCGCTCCGCGCCCCAGAAGCAGCCGAGCCCGAAGATCGCGGTCTCGAGGCCCTCGGGCCAGTCGGCCTTCAGGGGGTTCCCGAGCACGGCGTGGCGTTCGGCCACCGGCATCTCGGCCGACCGACCCGGTAGCGCCGTCTCCTCCGTCGGCATCTCGAGCTTCTTGCGTCCGAACATCTCGTCTCCTCCGGCTCCCGTCCTATCCTTCGGAGCTTAAGGGAGGGATCGGTGCGCGTCGCTACCTGGAACGTGAACGGCCTTCGGGCCCGGCTCGACTTCGTCCGCATCTGGCTGGCCGAGCGGAAGCCCTGCGTCGTGGGCCTCCAGGAGCTCAAGCTCGAGACGGACAAGTTCCCGCACGAGACCTTCGCCGAGCTCGGCTACCGGGCGGTGGTCCACGGCCAGAAGAGCTGGAACGGAGTGGCCATCCTGGTGCGCGAGGGCCTCGAGGCCAAGCTCCTCCAGCAGGGGCTGCCCGGCCAGGAGGAGATGGGCGCCCGGCTCGTGACGGCCGAGGTCGGGGGCCTCGACTTCACCACTGTCTACGTCCCCAACGGGAAGACCCTCGACCACGAGGACTACCCGAAGAAGCTCGCCTGGTACGACGCCCTGATCGAGCACTTCGCCGAGCGCCACGACGCGGGGCGGCCCACCGTCCTGTGCGGCGACTTCAACGTGTGCCCGCAGCCGATCGACTCGTGGGACGAGGCGCGCCACGAGGGGCACATCTTCCACACCGACGCCGAGCGAGCGCGCATCCAGGCGCTGCTCGACTGGGGCTTCGTGGATCTCTTCCGCGCCGCGCACCCGGACACGCAGGCCTTCTCCTGGTGGGACTACCGGGGCGGGGCCTTCCATCGCAAGCAGGGCCTGCGCATCGACTTCCTGCTGGGGAGCGAGTCCGTGAACCGCCGCGTGCGCGAGGTTTCGATCGACCGGGAGTTCCGCAAGAAGCAGGAAGGCTTCACCGCCTCCGACCACGCCCCGGTCTGGGCCGACCTACAGGACTAGAGGACTAGTCCGCCGGATCGGTGTTGCCGCCGAAGAGCTGGTTCACGACGAGCTGCACCACCGTCCCCAGCACGCGATCGAAGAACGCGCTGCGGAAGTGCCCCTCGTAGCGGGAGAGCTGCTCGTCGATCCGGGGCACGGGGTAGGGACGGCCGTCGGCGACGACGAGCTCCAGATCCTCGAGGGCGTCGAGGCTCCGGGTCGGGTCGCTCGAGAAGACGAGGAGGTCGGCGGGCGCGCCCGGCAAGAGGCGTCCGAGCTCGGGGAGCGGGAGCGAGGCGCCGTTGCCCCGGGTGGCGAGCCGCCAGATCTCCTCGACCCCGATGCCCGCGCGCTCGAACAGCCGCATCTCGCGCCCCATGCTCGTGCCCGGGACCACCACCACCGCGAGCGCGTCGGTGCCCACGTGGACGCGCGCTCCCGCGTCGACCAGGCGCCGTACGAGAGCCGCCTCGTGCTCGAACGACTCGTGGAACGCGCGGAACACGGCCTCCTCCCACGGCGGCTTGATCCACACGAGGTCGCGGAAGGCCCGGGGCAGGAGCGCCGCATCCGGCGCCCACTGCAGCAGGTCGGGCTCCACCCAGCTGCCGAGGCGGTCGCGGGTCACGAAGGTCGGCGTGACGGCGATGTCCTGCTCGACCGCCGCTCGCACCACCGCATCCACGCGCTCCGGCGGCAGGTCCTTCCAGAGCGGGATGGTGTGCGGAAAGCGCACGCCCTCGCCCCAGGGTATGCCCGTCAGGTGCTGCACGTCGTCGAACCCCGCCTCTTCGAAGCGCGTGGCGTAGGGCACGTGGCCGATCACCGGGAGACCGTGCTCCCGGGCGGCCTCCTTCACCCCGGCCAGGGCGTCCAGGGAGAGCAGGTCGTAGGCCTTGATGCAGTCGTGGCCGGCACGGGCGATGCGCGCGACGGCCGCGCGCGCCTCTTCCTTCGTCTCGACGATCTCGGTGTTGGGCCAGCGGCTTCCCGGCCCGTCGACGAAGACGCCACAGGAGTAGACCCGCGGGACCGGGAAGCTCTCGTCGCGGAACGCCTGCTGGATCGGAGCCGTGGCACTGCCCATCACGTCGCCTGCGTCGCGCACGGTGGTGACGCCGTGGCGCAGGAAGAGCAGGGCGTAGTGCTCCCCGATCCCGAAGAAGCGCAGTGGCGGGAAGTGGGCGTGCATGTCGATCAGGCCCGGCAGCACGAAGCGCGGAGCCGGGGCCTCCGCCCGCTCCTCGGGTGTGGCCGGCCGGATCTCGGTGATGCGCGCTCCCTCGACGACGACCGTGTGGCCCGGGAGGCGCGCACCGCCGGGCTCGATCACCGTCGCCGCCGGAATCAGGGTTCCTCGCGGCGGGACCTCGAGGGGGGCCGGGGCGCGCAGCGCGAGCCAGGCGACGAGGCAGAGCCCGGCCACGCCGCCGAGGAAGGTCAGCAGCCCGATTCCGATCCAGCGCAGCATCAGGTCCCCCGCAGCAACCGCACGATCTCGTCGGACCGGCGTCGGATGTCCTCGCGCCCCATCTCGACGAGCTGGGTCGTGAAGCACGAGTCGAAGAAGAGGTAGGAGAGGAGATCCGCCTCGCCCTCGGGCAGGCCGCGCAGGGTGGCGCCGGCCAGGAGCCCCGGGAGGAAGCCCATGCGATCACGCCCGCCGGCCGCATAGCACTCGGAGGCGAGGACGCCGACGTCCTTGCTCGGGCGGATCGTGGCGAAGCGCACCGGGCGATAGCCGACCCCGCGTCGCTCGCGCACCGTCTGGTTCATGCGCGGGAGGAAGTCCTCGCCGAACGCCTCCTCGCCCTGCTCGATCCAGGCGTTCACCAGCTCGAGCCTTCGCATCTCGTACTCGAGCTGATCGAGCAGCAGGGCGTTCAGCACCTTGCCGAGCAGGAAGGTCGGCTGGGTGATCACCGACTCCGGGTAGGCCGGCAGCCCGGCGCTCGAGGCCGGCGCGTGCTTCAGCGCGATCACCAGCACCCGGTCGGCGCGCAGGCGAAGCGCCGGCGAGAGCGGGGTGTTCATGCGCAGGCCGCCGTCGACGTAGTAGCGCTGGGCGATGCGCACGGCGGGAAACAGGAAGGGGATCGCCGCCGAGGCGCGCACCTGGGCTTCGGTGATGCCGCCCTGGATGGCGTGGGCGCCCGGGTCGAAGGCCCAGGGGGCGGGATTCGAGAGCTCGCCGTCCATGAACACGGTGACCCGCCCGCTGCGCACCTCGGTGCACGAGACGCAGAGGGCACCGGGCTCGCCGCGCTCGAGGTTTCCCGGGAGGGCGTCCCAGGGGATTCGCTCGCTCACCAACCGCTCGAGCGGCGCCAGGTCGACGAGCCCGCCCACGGCATCGCCGCTGTGGTCGGGCGCATCGGTCCGGCGCGCCAGGCGCGTGAGGCCCAGGGCGCGCAGGGGCAGGCCCAGGAGGTCGCGGGCCTGGAGCTTGAGGACGCTCCCGAGGTGCATCTCGCGCCAGGTGGAAACGATCCCGTCGGCCCGCTCCTTGGGAGGCAGGTGGGTGGTGGCCGCCACGTACGCGGCGTGGATCGCCCCGACGCTGGTGCCGCTCACGATGTCGAAGACGAAGTCCTCGGGGAGCTGCGGAAGGACCGTCTCGAACAGGCCGGCGAGGACGCCCGCCTCGTAGGCGCCGCGCGCGCCTCCCCCCGAGAGCACCAGTGCCGTGCGCGGTCGCGCGGCGCCTGCGACGGCTTGCATGGTCGACCGTTTTCCTTTCCCGACGAGGTTCCTAGTGTACTCGGGGTGCCTTCCGACTTGCAGACTGCTGCAGACTCGGAGGGCCCGGAGGATTCGATGCAGAAGATCGCAATCGGTGCCGTGCTGGCTCTCGTCATCGTAGCCGCCGCGTTCTACTTCCTGGCGTCGGGGCTCGACGGGACGGTGGCCCGCTTCGTCGAGCGCGTGGGAACCGAGACCCTCGGCGCCCCGGTCCACGTGGGGGACCTCGAGATCTCGATCGCCGACGGCCAGGCGCGCATGAGCGGCCTCTCCGTCGCCAACCCGCCCGGCTGGGACGCGGCCACCGCGTTCAAGCTCGGCGCGATCGCCGTCAAGATCGCCGTCCCTTCGATCTCCGCCGACGGGCCCATCGTGCTCGACGCGATCGACGTCGAGGCGCCCCGGGTGACCCTCGTCGTCGACGAGCAGGGGCGCTCCAACCTCGACGAGATCCGCAGGCAGGCCGGCTCGGCCTCGAAGGCCAGCGACCACCTCGAGGAGGGAGAGGAGCCCGCCCCCGGCCGCAAGATCCGCATCGACGAGCTGCGCATGCGCGGTGGCGTGATCGTGGCGGACACGCGGGCCCTCGGCGGGGACGTGCGCGAGCTCGAGCTGCCCGACCTCGATCTGCGCGAGGTCGGTGGCCCCGAGGGCACGAGCCCCGGCCGCATCGCCGAGACCGTGGCCACCGCTCTGGTGCAGCAGGCGGTCGCCGAGGCGGCCAAGGCCGAGCTCGAGAACCGCGCGGTCGACCTGCTGAAGGACGCCCTCGGAGGCGAGGCCGGAAGCTAGGCGGGGGACACGCGCGCGTCCGGCTACGGCGCGGGCGGCAAGGCCAGCAGGTCGATGCGGCAGAGCTCGCGCCCGGCGACGAGGGCGAGCGTGTTCTTGCCGCGCGCGCGGAACTCGATGGACGCGACGCCCTCCTCGGCGGCGTCGCGGCAGGCCGGCTCGTTGCGCACCACGGCCACGCAGTCGTCGCCGCCCGTGAAGCCGACGCGTTCGACGAGCGGGAAGCGGCCGCGCAGCAGGATCACGTCGTCGTCGCGGTAGAGCTCGCGGAAGTTCGCCTGGCCGCGGGGGATCAGCTCGCCCATGCCGCCGCGTCCGCGATTCGAGCGACTCATCAACGGGTCGCCGATCCCGACGGCGGTGCACAGAACGCCGGAGCGCTCGAAGCGCCCGGCGAGTCCGCTCGAGTGGAAGGCGACGCGGGCCTCGGCGGTCAGGACGAAGCGGCAGTCGGGGCTCACGGGGACGAAGCGTCGCTGGGTCTCGTCGCCGTCCTGCACCACCACGTCCAGATAGGGTCCGCGCTCGCGAACGCCGAGCACGCTCGCGCCGGGCGCCGCTCCCGGGCCGGCGGACCCACCGTCGGGAGGCGCCGCGCACGCCAACAGGCACGCCAACAGGCACGAGAGCGGGAAGGCGAGGGCGAGGAGCCGGATCGTCATGGTGTTCTCCCATCCGCCTCCGCGCCGAGCAGCGCCGGGAGGTCGGCGCAGGAGATTCGCGCGCTGCGTCCGGCGGGCAAGGCGGGCAGCCAGGGTGTGGCTCCGGCGGGCACGCTCGGCTCGATCGCGAAGGCCCGCGAGTGCCCGCTGCGCCCGATCAGGGGATAGACGTTGCCGGACGGCCACCGGGTACAGACGCTGCTCGCGATCCCGTGCTGGGACTCGAGCCCGGCGCTCCAGAAGACGAGCGCCGGAGCGACGACGGCCGATGCGGCGTCGAGGCTGCGAGCCCCCTTCCAGTACACGACGTCGAACGGGCCCGTCGCGACCTGCGCGAGGATCGTCTCGGTGTAGAGGAACTCGAGCCGGTCGGGTCGCCCGAAGTCGAGCCAGATCCGTCCGGAGCTCGGCGGCTGGCCCTCGAGCGACTCGAGCGCAATGGCGATGGCCGACTCGGGCAGCCGCCGGGGCGTCCACACGTCGAAGACGAAGAGCCCGCACGCGGCGATCGCGAACACGAGGCCGGCGCGAAGGCGGCGTGCACCCCTTCCGGTGACGCCGAGCCGAGTCGTCAGCTGC
>JASJCN010000351.1 GCA_030065975.1 Myxococcota bacterium | reverse complement strand
TTCCAGAACGAGCGCATGGTGCTGGTCGGCATGGGCATCGGCGCGGCGCAGAAGGCCATCGATCTCACCCTCGAGTACACCCAGCAGCGCCAGGCCTTCGGCGGCCACCTCTTCGATCTCGGCGCCATCCGCCAGCGCATGGCCATGCTCCAGGCCAAGGTCGACTCCGTCCGCGCCGGCATGTACCACGCCGCCTGGCTCGGCGAGCAGGGCGTGGACAACGTGAAGGAGATGTCCGGCATCAAGGCCTTCGGCTGCGAGCTCGTGAACCAGGTGATGTACGACTGCGTGCAGTTCCACGGCGGCATGGGCTTCATGCGCGAGAGCACCATCGAGCGCATGTACCGCGATGCCCGCGTGCTGCCGATCGGCGGGGGCGCGACCGAGGTGATGCTCGAGGAGGTGGCGAAGCGCCAGATCCGGGTCTGAGCGCTCACTCGCCGCCTTCCCGAACGAGGAGACCCCCGCCGGCCATGCCGACGGGGGCCTCGGGGCGACGACTTCCGGGAGCTAGTTCTGCTGGAAGTCGTCGGGCGTCCCGTCGTCCGGGTGGACGGCCTCGAGCAGCTCGTGGATGTCCGAGGCCGGCCCGAAGTAGTGGGACAGCGCCTGGTGGGCGGGTCCCGAGCAGTTGGCGCTGATGTTGCCGATCAGCGTGCCCGTCGAGAGGTCGTTGTTGAAGAACAGGTTCGTCTCGGCGGCCATGCACTGCAGGACGGGCCACATGTCGACCTCGAGGCTGGTGCGACCGGCGAAGCCGACCCGGCAGCCCGTGTCCTGGTGCTCCGTGCCGTCGACCCAGCCCTGACCCTGGAACCGGTACCACCAGGGGCCCACGTTCGGCGTGGTCTTGTCTTCCGGGGTCCAGAAGTGGTCCAGGTCGTAGCAGCCGTCCTGCTCGTTCCCCGCGTGGGGGATGAAGGGCACGATCTGGACGTTGTTGGCGAGGCCGATGCACTGGTTGTAGATCATCCGGGCGGGGCTTCCCGCCGGCGGCATGCCGCCGGGGAAGGCCGCGGCACAGGCCTGGGCGGGCGTCGTCGGCACGTTCGCCAGCGCGGCGTTCAGCTGCTGCTGGGTCATGTCGTTCAGCTCGTCCAGGATCATGTCGTAGACCTTGCCCTTGCCCACGAACTCCACCACGTCGGTGATCACCCACTCGTCGTTGTTGGTGAGGTTCACGATCGCCGTGCCCGCGATGGCCAGGCTGAGGGTCGCGCTGACCGCGGTGGCGATGATGCCGCCGATGACCGGGCCGAAGAGACCGAAGCTGAACACCAGGGCGAGACCCGCGGAGAGGATCACCCAGGTGCGCAGGCTCCAGCCGAAGTTCGACAGGTTGAAGCCAGCCAGGCGGAGCTCCGTGATCTCCTCCCACACGACGTCCACGCTGCCCCCGGCGATCGAGATGTTGGCGATGGCGCAGGCATCGGCGCGATCCCAGTCCATCGTCCCCCACTTGATCCAGTAGAAGAAGTCGTCGATGCCGTTGGCGTTGCCGTCCCAGGAGCCGTAGTCCTTGTGCGGGCTGAACACGCGGCCGCCGGGCAGGTGGCCACACGCGTGGATCCGCATGCTCCGGTTGTTGCCGTTCTCCTGGGGCGAGTAGGCCCCGTGAGAGGGCTCGATGGCCATCCAGAAGTTCCTCGAGTCGATCGAGCCGTCGAAGGCGATCTCGACGACGCTGCTCTGGCTCAGGTTGTACTTGTCCAGGGTGAAGCCCGTCTGGTGCTGTCCGCGCTTCATCTTGACGTCGTGCTCCCAGCCCGAGATCACGAACTCGTGGAGCCGCCGGTTGTTGACCATCTCGTTGTGGTCGTAGGTCTCCCAGTCGGGGTCGTACCAGTTGGTCGCGCCGACGGGGTACTCACCGCAGCGGTAGTCGTCGGTGTTGGGCACGGCGTAGGTCTGCCCGGCGAAGATCATGTGATCCTCGCAGTAGGGCACCCAGCTGAACGTGTCGAGATCCTTGCAGTCCCCGAAGTAGGCCTCGGGGTTCTCCCAGCACTTCTCCTTGTCCGACAGGTACTGGTCGGGGTTCGCGAGCACCTCGTAGCACTGCGTGCACTGCTCTTCCTCGGTGCAGGGGCGGAAGGGACCTTCCTCGGACACGGCCCAGAGGTCGACGCTGGCCAGGCTGATGTCCATCACCTGGGGCTCTTCGCAGCCGTCGGGCTCGAACGTGTCGAGGATCGCGTCGTTCAGGTGGCGAGCCATGAGCCCGTAGCCCACCTCGGCGCGGATGTGGTCCTGCGCGAACTGCAGAGGCTGGGCCGCCAGCGAGTAGAGCGGCACGTAGCCGGTGACGCCCGTGTCGACCACGAACACCTCGAGGTAGTACTGCGCGCCGTAGGATCCGAGCGCGTACCAGAGCGAGTCGTCGAGGCTGTCCTCGAGCTCGGACTTCAGGTTCATCCAGGGCGACGCGTCGGTCACCCAGACGAGCTGGTTGCGGCTCAGCGTGTCGACCTGGCCGCCGTTGAAGTAGGGGCTCGCGTGCACGGGCAGACCGTCCCAGGCCGCGTAGCGGACCAGGTACTCACCGCCTTCGTTGATGATCGTTCCCGGGAAGGTCGGGAGGTGGCTGTGGGTGCTGCCACCGCCGTTGCCACCGATCACCTCGAACTCGTCGATGGAGCCGCCCATCGAGTTGTCGACGACGAGGCCGCTGTCGAAGAGCCGCACGATCGTATGGTCCTGGGCCGCCACTCCATCGGCGAGATGGAAGGCGTCGAAGATCGTGCCGCCGCTCCGAGTCGCACCGCTCCCCAGGACGAAGGTGTCCAGGGCGGGATCGAAGGTGCGCAGGCCGCTCTGCCGGCCGGCGCGCTGGAAGGCGAAGCCACCGATGCCCTGGGTGCGCAGGTCCTCGAGGCCCAGCTCGATGCCGTCCAGCGGGTCCCGCGCGTCGAAGAGCGTCACGTCCATCGCGAACTCCTGGAAGCTCGCGATGTCGAAGGTCTGCATGGGCTGCTGGAGGTCGAACTGCAGCTTGTGCCCGATGTCGCTTCGCGCCTGGACCTCCTCGAGGAGGAGCTCCTGCACGTCGCTGCGCGCGAAGTGATCCCCGCGGTCGCCCTTCATCATGCCGTCGAGGAGCTGGGCCGAGAGCGCCTCCGTCTCCGGCGTCGGGCCCGGATCGACCACCTTGCCGAAGTTGGGGCGGAAGCCGCCGAAGAAGTCCTTCGGCCCCACCACGCCGTCCTCGTCGAGGTCGGCCTCGACGCACTCGGGCCGGGCCGAAAGGTCCGCGCCGAAGCACGGGCGCATCACGCTGAAGAAGTCCTTGGCGCCGACGGTGCCGTCGCCGTCGAGGTCCGCCATCGCCTCGGGCGAAGGCGGCGGGGCGGGGATCGCGCTGCGCACCGAGGTGTCGGCCTTGGTCGCAGGCTGCGTCGAGGGCGGGGTCCGGTCGAGGCCCTCGTGGGAGATCACGATCTCCTCGATGGCGACGTCGGTCCCGCCCTTGCCGGAGCTCCCCTCGGGGGTGCTCTTGGCTGCGGTCGCGCCCAGCTCGCAGGCGCTGCTCAGGAAAACCAGGCTGGCAGCGAGGGCGATTCCGCTCCACCGCTGCCGTCGTTCGATCCGTTCCATGTCGTCTCTCCTCCGTTGAAGACGACGACAGGATCGATTCCAGGCCCTTCTGCAGCTTGATGGCGAGTTGAGCGTTCCTTGAGAATGGATACCCCGTGGGGGTCAGGCGCGGCCTCGGGCGGCGCGAACCTGCTGCTGGAAGTAGTGGACGCCCGCCTCGTGGCGCGGCGAGAGCCGGCCGCGGTCGTAGAGGCCGGCCTCGAGGTTGTGCTGCACCGACTCGCAGATGCGGCGGTCCTCGTCCGTGACCTCCTCGCACATGGCCAGGGCGGCCTCGCGATCCGCCCCTTCAGCGAAGAGGAAGAGGTAGTCGATGCGCATGGTCGTGGGCGTGAGCGGCAGCATGCGCTCCACCGAGAGCCCGTCCCCGTAGACGTTGAAGGCCACGTTGGGCCAGAGCCAGGCCCAGAGGCCGTCGTAGACGGGCTCGGCCACCCGGGGCCGCGAGGGGGCGTGGTGGGTGACGACGCGATCCGCAGCCCGCACCTCGTATCCCTTCACGTCTACCTCGCGGTGCAGCCGAGGGTGGATGTAGGGGATGTGGTAGCCCTCGAGATAGTTCTCGACGTAGGCCTTCCAATTGCACCGCAGCACGTGCTGGGCGCGCCCGTCCAGGCGGTAGCGCTCGAGGGGAACGTCGGCGGCGAGGGCCGGCAGCCGGCCGAGCGACTCCTCGAGTGCCGGTGCGTCGGCGTCGAGGCAAGCGAACACGAAGCCCCGCCACGAAGCGACCTGGATCGACGGAAGCGCGAGGCGGCCGGGCTCGAAGTCGAGCGCCTCGCCGAAGTCGGGGGTGCGCTCGAGCCGGCCGGACTCGTCGTACAGCCAGCCGTGATACCTGCAGCGCAGCTTCGGCACCGGGCAGCGGCGCGTGACGCCCTCGTCGGCGCTCCCCACGATCGGACCGGCGCGGTGGCGACACACGTCGTGGAACCCGCGCAGCACGCCGTCGCGCCCGCGGCGGACGAAGAGGGGCCAGCCAGCCAGCCGCTCGGCCACGGCGTCCCCGGGCCGGGCCAGCTCGGCCTCGTGGGCCACGAGGATCCACTCGCGCCCGAACACCGTGCGACGCTCGTGCTCGAAGATCCCGGGGTCGTGGTAGTCGGGAGCGGGAAGGGTCTCGGCGCGTCGCAGGTCCGAGCCGTCGGACGGAGCGGCGGGGGGCAGGTCCGGCATCGCGAGAGCTTATCAGCCCGGAGAGTCGAGCCTCGCTCCGCTCGACTTGCCGAGCTCATCGGCCCCCATCGCCCGTCGCCGAGCGGCGGCGAACAGCACCGTGAGCAGCAGGGGACCGAATCGCCCCGGCTCCGGGACGCTGATCTCGAGCCCGAATCCACCGGAGGTGACGGCGGAGACGTCGATCAGCCAGTCGACGGCTCCGGTCGCGAGCGGGTCGCCGATGGAGAAGAGGGCAGCCTCCGGCGGATCGAAGCGAACGCTGGCTCCGCTCCCGGCTCCCGTCACCGGGAGCGGCTCTCCGGTACCGCGCGATGCGTCGCCAAGGAGCGCGAACGAGGCGCCCCCCGAGAGGGAGAGCGAGACCTCGGCCAGATCGAAGGGCAGGAAGTTGAAGACGAGGGCCTGGAGCGCGACGGGGCCCTGGGCTTCGAGGTCGACCGCGAGCGCGATCCTCCCCGGCGACGAGAGGTCGATCTCGAGCGAGAGGGCGCCGGGCCCGCCGAGCAGGTCGGACACCGTGCTTCCATCGAGGACGCTCCCCGCGAAGTCGATGGTGGCGCCACCGGCGGGCGCGCCGGCGAGCAGGGCGAGGATGAGGAGGAACGGCAGCCGCATGATCAGGCTCCTCGGGAGTCGCCGAGGGGAGGCTCGGCAGCGGTCGGGCGCTCGACCCGGACGTCGTAGCGCTCGCGAAGCTCGGAGATGCGCCGGCGCAGATGCGCCGCCCTCCGTTCGCGGATGAGATGATGGACGAGCTGACCGCGGATCTCGCTCACGCTCGGCACGCGCGCCGGGGTGCGTCCCTCGACGAAGACCCAGTGGAGCCCATAGGTCGAGGTGAACGGCCCCTGCCACGCGCCCGTCGGCAGACCGTCGATCGCATCGCCGAACCCGGGACCGAACCGGCGATCGAGCTCCAGGGAGGACCCTTCGATCCATTGGCCGAGCGGGAACGGATCGCCCAATCCGCTCCCGGCATCGGGGCCGCGTCCCGCGAGACGTTCGCGAAGCGCTCGAGCCAACGCCTGGGTCGCCTCCCCGTTCCGCGAGCTCACGAACACGTGCCGGACGCGCACGCTCGCCGCCCTCTCGAAGCGTGCAGCGTTCTCACGCAGGTGGGCTTCCAGCTCCTGCTCACTCGGAGGGGGATGATCGGCCTCTCGCGCGATGTCGAGACGCATGAGCTCACTGACGTAGCGGCGCACCACGACGTCACTCTCGTCCAGGCCGAGCGCCCGCGCCCGATGCGCGGCCTCCGCCGGCGCCTCCTCGGGATGCTGGCTGACGAAGGCCCCCACGCGTGCCAGACGATTCTCGACGACGGGCCCTTCCAGGAGCCCCGCCGCGCGAGCCTCCTGGAAGAGGATGGCGTCCTCGATCTCGCGCTCCGACGGCGTTCCGTCGAGGAAGAGGACGGGACGGGAATCGGGCACGGCGAGGAACAGCACCCCACCGAGCAGAGCGAAGTGGAGGAGAGGAGAAGCGAGCAGGCGTCTCGTGCGTTCCGTCATGACCCTCTCAACGCT
>JASJCN010000042.1 GCA_030065975.1 Myxococcota bacterium | reverse complement strand
CCGGGGCGCCCGTGGGATCGACCATGACGTTGGTCCGGTGGCGCAGGTCGAGATGCACCACGCCGCGTTCGTGCATGCTGCGGATCGCCTTCTCGAGGCGCTCGACGAAGTCGGCCGGCACCTGCCCCCGGAGCTTGCGAGACATGCGTCGTCCGGGTCGGTACTCGACGGCGAAGGCCAGGGCATCGATCGACCCCAGGTAGGCGGGCACCTCGGGATGCCCCGCCAACGCGCGGAGCGCACGGATCTCCCTCCCGTTGATGAGACGGGCCAGGGTCGCGCGCACGAGCGGGCTGCGAGGCGCGAAGTCCTTCACCACCACCGGGGCGCCCCCGAGGCGCTCGGGCAGATCGACCCGGAACACGTCGGGATTGCGCGCACCCCCGCGGCTCAGGAGCTCCTTGGGCAGCGAGTCCAGCTCGGCGCGCGTGGGCAGGGTCGGCGAGGCAGCGGACACGGCGCCAGTCTCGGAACTCTGGCGCGCTCCCGCTAGCTCGGGAGGGCTACGGGCGCCGGTTCCCGGCGGCGAGGATCTCGTCGGCCTCGAGGCGCGGCAGGAGCGGAAGCCCGAGCTCGCGACGCAGGGCGTTCTCCCGGGCGATGGCCTGGTCGGGGCCACTCGCCTGGGCGCGCACCACGCGCAGGGCCTGCCCGGCGGCCCGGTCGTCCCCGACCGCGGCGGCGAGGCGGGCGCGCAGCTCGAGGAGCTCGGGGCTGCCGGGCCAGATGCCGGCCAGCTCCGAGAGCGCCTGCATGACGTCCGAGAGCCGCGCGTCGTCGAGTGCGGCCCGTGCCCGCGCGATCACCGGCGCAGCGGCGCGCTGCTGCTCCGCGCGATGGGCCTCGGCGTGGATCGCGGCGAGGTCGGGCCGGCCCGCGGCGCGAGCCAGCGCAACCAGCACCTCGGCCACGCCGGGCAGGCGCCGGCCCTCCACGCTGCGGCGGAACTGGGACAGCGAGACGAGCAGGGGCACGAGCTCCGCACCCTGGCGTCCTTCGCGGAGCGCCGCCTTGGCCTCGAACCAGGCGATGCGCGGGTAGTCCCCGCGCTCCGCCTCGGGGATGCGTTCGATCCACGCCCAGGCGCGCGCCTCGTCCACGCGATCGAAGGCGCGTGCGGCGTCGTAGGCATCGTCGGCCGCGCCGCTCCGCTCGTGGGCCGCCTCGAAGAGGGCACCGGCTTCGGCGAAGGCACCCCGGCGCATGGCCAGGTGCAGCGCGTGCACGCGGAGGGGGGCGGCCTCGTCCGGGTGCTCGCGGCCGAGGGCCTCGAGCGCGGCGAGGGCCGCGGCCTCACGCCGGGGGTCGAGCAGCTCGAGACGCGCCGTCGCGACCGCCCTCCCGAGCTGGTCGAGCGAGGGGCGCGGGTCGTTGATCCACTGGGCGAGCTGCGGGGCGCGGCCCCGCTCGAGGAGCGCGTCCACGAGCGCCGGCCCATCGAGCGCCCCCTGCGTCTCGGGCAGCAGGGGCGGAGCCGCGGAGCGTCCTACGAGGAGATCCCGCGGCGTTGTGGCCGCCTCCGGTGGCCGCATCGCCTCGAGCGCACCGGCGAGCGGGATCGGGTCGGCATCCTCGATGTCGACGTCCTCGGGAGTGAAGGCCGACACGGGACCCTCCACGCGCGCGACGAGATCCTCCACGCGCTCGACCCCGTAGCGCCGCAGGGCCCGCGCCAGGAGCGGCTCGTGCATGCGCTTCGCGATCTCGTCGAGATCGAGGCGCAGCGGACCGGTCGAGCCCAGGAGGATCCAGGCGCTCCCGTCGCCGGCGAGGCTCGCATCGAGCAGCAGGCTCCCGGGGAAGGCCCGCTCGAACCCCGCGAGCACCGCGTGGGCGGCGGCGACGTCGAGGGCGGCGAGCGGGAGCAGCGATGCGAACACCCCGCCCTCGCGAAGCCCCGTTCGCGCTCGCTCGAAGAACCCCGGCGAGAGACGGGCGGCATCCCGCCGCCTTCGGAGATCGCGGGGCGCGGAGCTCACGAGATCGTGCCCGCCCGAGCGAGCGGCATCGAGCAGCGCGGCGGCGGCGCTCCCGCCCCGACGATCGACCCGCTGGTTCTCGAGCGGGTCGTCGTGCCCTTCGTGGAGCCGGGTCACGAGCTCGCGGCTGGCGGCATCCCCCACCACGTCGACCCGAGGAAGGGACGTCTCGAGCAGGGCCGCCAGGGGCACGCCGCCGTCGAGGTCGAGGAGCAGTGCGCTCTCGGGCCGCTCGCACGACAGGAAGGGAGCGGCGACGAGCCAGAAGTCAGGCGCGGGAACGAAGGGCGGAGACAGCGACACGGACGTGATCGGCTCGCCCTGCAGCCGCAGCACCCGCGCGTCGCCGCGCTCGGAGATCGAGTGCACCGCGCCGCCGTCCACCACGTGGCCCAGCTCGCCGGGAAGCGTTCCGGCGGCCGGCGCCAGGGTGCGTTCGATCGAGATGCCGCCGTAGCCGAGACTCACGAGCAGCGGCAGCAGCACGGCGCCCAGCCACTCGGCCCCGCTCGGTCGAAGCGCCGCAGCGCCTGGGCTCCCCGCGATCTGCGACCCGAGCAGCACCCACACCGCGATCGCGAACTCGAGCAGCACGACGGCGAACAGCGTGGCCCCGAGCTCGAGGGGCAGGGAGGCGAACAGCGCGCCGGCCATGCCCGCGCCGACGCAGGCAGAGACGAGGGGCTTTGCGTCGCCCGGCCCGCCAAGACGGCCCAGACGCGTGAGCGAAGCGAGACCCGCGGCGGCGAGGAAGGCCGGGAGCCCGACGAGCGCTGCGGCCGGAAGCCAGGCACCGAGCGCGCCCGCCCGGGCCTGCCACGCGCCGAGGTCGGGGAGACCGGCGACCGTCGCCACGAGCCACAGGCCGAGCACGAGCTGGATGCAGAGCACCTGCCGGACGCGGCTGCGAAACGACGCGGCTGCGTGTCGGGCCAGGCTGGTCGCGGCGATCCCGAGAGCGACCCCGAGCGCGCCGCACGCGACGGCGCCGACGCGCGCCACGTGACCGCCTGCCTCGAGCAGGCCGAGGGGCGCGCGGATCGAGAGGGCCCAGCCGACTGCGGCGAAGCCGGAGACGCCGAGAGCCACCGCGAGAAAGCGCGGCCCCAGTGCCGGCTCTTCCGTGTCCGGGTCGCCCGGAACGGAAGCGGAGCCCGCCTCGCCCGCCGGGCCCGCACGCAGAACGAGTGCGGCGACGATCCCGAGCAGCGCCGGCGCGATCAGGCCGAAGGCCGGGCCCAGGAGGGGGAGCACGGCCGAGACGAAGTACGCGGAGCCGGCAGCGACGCCGAGCCAGAAGGCAGCGTCCGGGGCCCTGCCCGTGTGGCGCGCTCCGACGAGGCCGCCCGTGACGAGCATCCCCGCGGCCAGGGCGATCGCCGTGCCCGGCGGCACGGCAGCTTCGAGCGCACTCAGTGAGGCGGCGGTCGCCAGCAGCCAGATCGCGTTCGCGACGTCGATCCACGGGCGCCTTCGCTGGGCGCGCTCACCGGCGGTCTCGCCCCGGCTCGCGCACGCGATGCCGAGCAGTACGCCGGCGACGAGAGCGAGCGTCGAAACGACCCCGGGATCGAAGGACGCGGCCTCGGGTGAGGCGAAGGTGCGGTACCAGACGAGGCCGTGGACGATCGCCGCGGCGCCAGACGCGAAGCTCGAGAGCACGAGCGGGAGCCGGTGAGCCATGCCCGGGCTCTTCGGCCGCTCTGGCGGGGACCTTGACGGAGAGTTGCCGGTTCTCGGGCGCAGCCCGGCTCGGAGCCGGCGACGGGGCTACTTGGTCTCGTCGAGCTTGGCGGCCGCCTGGCGCTGGACGAGATCCCAGAGCTTCTCGCGAAGCTCCTCCTTGAACTTGGGGTCGGCCTGGACGGGATACAGATCCGCCTCCAGGAACTCCTTGAGCTCGTCTGCCGTGAACTCTGCCGACACTTCCTCGACCACCGATTGCTCCGCTCCGTCAGCCGGGCGCCGTACGGGATCCGCTTCCCCAACGAGGGGATGCCCTCGATCCCGTACGCGTGAGCCCGTGCCTTCTTTCATGCCTCGCCGTATGCGCCGGCCTCGCTGGCTTCGACCAGTAACCGCTTGACCCGGTACAACCCGGATCGAATCGCGTCGCTGGAGCGATCGGTCCTGCGTGAGATTTCACTGATCGGCAGGTTCTCCACATGTCGGAGATAGAAGACTTCTGCCTGCCAGTCACTGACCGAGGAGAGCTGCGCGTCCAGGTTTCGCGCGTAGCGATCCATCTCGAGCTGCTCCTCGGGGGTGTATCTCCACAGCGGGGAGGCACTCTGCAGAGCGTCTGCTCCAGCCTCCTCGACCCGCTCACCGCGCGTCCGCGCTCGGCGTAAGTGGTTGTAGACGGTGTTCTTGGCGATCCCGTAGATCCAGCCGAGCGGCGTGGAACGGCCCGAGTAGGCCTCCGCCGAGCGGAAGACCACCGTGAACACTTCCTGGGCGATCTCCTCCGCATCCGCGTGGTTGCGGATGCGAACGAAGACGAAGTTGTAGATCCGGGAGAAGTACCGCTCGTACAGGGCGTTGAAGTCGCGTTCGTTGCCCTTGCGCACACCATCCAGGAGGTCCCGATCCTCCTGTTGTGCATCTCTTTCCGCACCACGATTGTCCGCCAAAGCGGGCTCCTCAGCTCGTTCACCTTCCCAGGGGTGAGGCGAGGGCGCCTTCCCCTCTGAAGTGGTCGGGAGGCGCCGAACGTGGCACGGAATCGCTCCGCGTCGTGGGCTGGAGCCGACACAGCAGCGGCCCCCCGGGAAAATCCCGGGGGGCCGCAACTTGGGAAGGATGAGCTGGGAGGAGGCGTCTAGGCCTGGAGCAGGCTCTCCAGGCCGGGCGCAGCCTCGGAGATGGTGCGCCGCATCCGGTACAGGTTCGCCTTGATGGCGTCCTCGGACTTGCCCAATGCCTCGGCAATGCTCCGGATCGACTGCCTACGCAGGTGCTTCAGATGGAAGATCCGGCGCTGGAGCGGCGTGAGCTCCTGGGCGACCAGCTGCTCGCACTGCTCGAGGAGTCGCCGCGCCTCGACCGCCCGATCGGTGGGCGCGTCGGTGGTCGCGACGTCCATGGCGTCCGGCTCGTCGATCGAGGTGATCGGCGGCCGCACCTTGCGGAAGCGGCGGTTCACCTTGTTGCGGGTGATCCCGAAGATCCAGACCAGCAGGCTCGAGTTGCCCTCGTAGCTCCCCAGCACCTTGAAGACGGTGATGAAGACCTCCTGGGTGACGTCCTCGGCCTCACCGGGATCGCGCAGGCGCTTCAGGGCAAAGCGATAGACGCGGGGGAAGTAGGACTCGTAGAGGGCGTCGAAGTCCTCGCGGTTGCCCGCGAGGATGCGCTTGGCGAGTTCCCGGTCTTCCGCCCAGCGGTTCTCGCTGGGGGCCGGCTTCCCGGCTGTGGGCGCTGCGGACGCGGGGCGCGAGCCAGGCTTCGCGCGCACGCCGGCATGCGGGATGGGGGGGTGCTGCAATGGGGGGCCTCCCTGGCGGTGGATGGCTTCTCAAGGTGGTGGGGACCGTGGTCCCGCCCCCTCGCTACGCAATCAACGTGCCAGTGGATCTCCCCACAGGGGAAAACCCTGTTTTCGACCAGATTCTGTGGGGTTGAGGCGAGAAACACGACTCCGAGTCACGGCCCCCGCAGGACGTGCGAGGAGAAGCGTTTTTCCATCCGAGAGACTCCGGCTTCTCATGACGGATGGTCAGGGTTTCCCTACACCTTGGGCGCCGGAGGCTCGCGCTTCCGCCAGGAGGCGTCGTGCGCGGGGATCATCGCGGACCGATCCGGCCCGTGCGAGGTGCGCCTCCGAAGCTTCACGATCCCCGAGAGCCGCCGCGTGGATGGCGGCGTGCATGTGGTCGCGGGGAGAATCGGGAGCCGCGACCAGCACCCGGCGGTACGCGGCCAGGGCTCGCTCCCGGGCGCCGGCCGCCTCCCAGGCATCGGCCATGCGGCGAAGCGCCACGACGTTGTGCCCGACGAGGCGAAGCGCAGCACTCTCCGCCGACGCCATGCAGGCCTCGTCGCCGAGGATCGCGCAGGTCTCCATGTGTTCGAGATGGCCGACGCCGCTGTCGGGGTCCAGGCGCAGGCCGTGCTCGAAGGCCTCCCGGGCGTGGCGCGCGCGGCCGGTCTCGCGCTCGATCACCCCGAGCTGCTGCCAGTAAGGGGCCGAGTGCGGCTGCAGCTCGGCGGCGCGCCTCGCGTGGCGACGGGCGCGCGGGGCGTCCCCCGAGCGCAGCGCGACCACCGCACGCTTGCCGTGGGCGGGGGCGCTCCTCGGATGGGCCTCGAGCAGCCGGTCGAGTGCGAGCGCTGCCTCCTCGAGGCGTCCGGCCGCGAGGTGGAGCTCCGCTTCGTGATACGCCCGGTGGGCGACGAGCCCATCCTTCGGATCGATGAGCGGGCCGGCCTCCGCGGCGCCCGGCTCGAGCCCCGCCTCGGGCGGGAGCGCATAGCCGAGTGCCTCGAGCTGGGCGCGGGTGGCGGGATCCAGGGCCAGGGTCTCGGCCTCGGCGCTCTCCTGCAGATGCGCCTCGAGGGCCGCGCGGAGCTCGGCCCGGGTCGCGGCCTGGGACGGGGCGTCGATCCGGTTGTGCAGCTGCCCGGGGTCCGAGGCCAGGTCGTAGAGCTCCGGCCGCGGAGCGTCGATGAAGAGCGCCCTGCCCGAGCGCATGCCATGCAGCGGCGCCCAGCCCTGGTCGATCTGCGTCGCCATCGACTCCACGTAGGCCGTCCGGCTCGAGCCGGAAGCTCCCAGGCCGGAACGCTCCGCGGATCGCTCCACGGAGCCGTCCAGCCAGGGCGAGAGGTCGCGGCCGTCGAGCTCCGCCTGCGCCGCGAGCGCGGGCAGACCCGTCCGGGCGAGCAGGGTGGGAGCCACGTCGGCGAGGCGGACCACCTCGTCCACGACCGCGCCTTCCGGAAGGCCCGGGCCCCACATCAGCAGGGGCACCCGCTGGGTGGCGTCGTAGACGCTGTAGGCGTGAGTGGCTTCGTCGTGCTCCCCGAGGCTCTCGCCGTGATCCGCGGTGACCACGACGAGGGTGTCGTCCAGGCGACCGCTGCGCTCGAGATCGGCGAGGAGGCGGCCGAGCTCGTGGTCCACGTAGGCGATCTCGCCGTCGTAGGGGTGCTCGAAGCCGTCGAAGGGAGGCGGCGGCTGGTACGAGGCGTGGGGGTCGTAGTAGTGGACGAAGAGGAAGAAGGGACCCTGCGTGCGCGCGAGCCAGGTCCGTGCGGCCTCGCTCACGGCGCGAGCGTCGCGCTGGGCGGCCGCGCCGCCGAGACGCCCGTCGCGAGGCACGATCGCGTCGTCGTAGTGGTCGAAGCCCTGGCCCAGGCCCTGGCGGGCCGAGAGCACGGCGGCCCCGACGACCGCCCCCGTCTCGTGGCCGGCCTCCTGGAAGCGCTCGGCCAGCGTGGTCAGCGACTCCGGCAGGCGGTGGATGCCGTTGTGGCGCACGCCGTGGCGGGGCGGGTCCATCCCCGTGAGCAGCGTGGCGTGGGAGGGGAGCGTGAGCGGCGCAGGCGAGATGGCCTGGTCGAAGCGCACGCCCTCGGCGGCGAGCCGATCCAGGGTGGGCGTCACCGCCTGGCTCGCCCCGAAGGCGCCCACGCGGTCCGCCCGCAGGGTGTCGATGCTCACCAGCAATACGTTCGGGACGGTGTCCAGCGAGGCCGCCCTGCCGGCCGTGGCGGGGCGATCCGCGTCGCCGACCCCGGCATCGCAGCCGAGGCAGAGCAGGGCCGCGAGGAGCGGGAGCCGCGTCGCCATCCGGGCCAGGGGCGCCATGCAGGGACCATCGGCCCGGGAACGGGGGCGCTTGAGGTGGGGACGGCGCCTTCGCCCGCGCCGTCCCTAGAGCTTGCGGGGCACGATCCACCAGCGCCCCTGCATCCGCTCCCAGCGGTCCACGCGCTCCATGGAGGTGCTCCACCAGCGAAGCGGGAGGCCGTTGTCGCCCACGATGCGGGTGATCACCTCGGCCACGCCGGGCCCCATCAGCTTCATCTCCACGACCTCGAGCGCCAGCGGGCGGTTCCGCTCGAAGTAGGACTCGTTCAGGCTGTAGGCGAAATCGGCGTAGTAGTCGGCGAAGGCGGCGTCGGTGCGGAAGAAGTCGCGGAGCACCTCGTCGCGATAGGTCGAGAGGGTGTTCACGCGGCGCAGCTGGAAGCGGTCGTAGAAGTAGCTGGCCCGCTCGAAGAACTCGATCACGGCCGCATCCTCGGTCACCTGGATGCCGTAGCTCGGGTCCGGCGCCGGCCCGGTCACGGGCTCCTCGCCGATGAAGGGCACCCAGCCGGGCACGGTGCACGCCGTCTGGAGCAGCAGCGCGGTCAAGAGGCCGGCCGCGAGGCTCCGTGCTCGTCGATGGCTCATCGCTTCTTCCCCCCTGCTCGCTTCTTCCCGGCCCGGTTCGTCCCGGAGCGCTTCTGCCCGGCGCGCTTCGTCTTCGGCGGCTTCCCGCCCGAGGCGCCGGCTTCCTCGAGGGCCGCCTGCGCCGCCGCCAGCCGTGCCACGGGAACCCGGAAGGGCGAGCAGGAAACGTAGTCGAATCCCAGCCGCGCGCAGAAGCGCACGCTCGCCGGGTTGCCCCCGTGCTCGCCGCAGATCCCGACCTTGAGATCGGGGCGGGTCTGGCGTCCCCCCTCGAGACCGATGCGCATCAGGCGGCCGATCCCCTCCTCGTCCACCACGACGAAAGGATCGCTCTCCAGGATCCCGTGGTCGACGTAGGTGGGGAGGAAGCGTCCGGCGTCGTCCCGCGACAGCGCGTAGGCCATCTGCGTCAGGTCGTTGGTGCCGAACGAGAAGAAGTCGGCGTGCTCGGCGATCTGGTCGGCGGTGAGCGCGGCCCGGGGGACCTCGATCATCGTGCCGATGTGCGGGCGCAGACGGATCTTCGGATGGTGCGCGAGCACGGCCTCGATCTCGGACTCGACGAGACTGCGGAGCCGCTCGAGCTCGCGCACGTGGGCGATCAGGGGCAGCATGATCTCGGGCTTCACGTCGACGCCGCCCGCCTTCACCTCGCAGGCGGCCTCCGTGATCGCCCGGACCTGCATGCGGTAGATCTCGGGGTAGCTGATGCCGAGCCGGCAGCCGCGATGGCCGAGCATCGGGTTCGTCTCCTCGAGCTCGGCCAGGGAGGCGCGCACGCTGGCCACGGAGGTCCCGATCGCCTTGGCCACCTCGGTGATCTCGGCGTCGCTGTGGGGCAGGAACTCGTGGAGCGGCGGGTCGAGCAGCCGCACGGTGACCGGCCGGCCCTCCATCACCTCGAAGATCCGGACGAAGTCGCCGCGCTGCATGGGGAGCAGCGTCTCGAGGGCACGCTCGCGGTCCGCCGGACTCGACGCGAGGATCATCTCCCGGACGGCGAGGATGCGCGCCGGCTCGAAGAACATGTGCTCCGTGCGGCAGAGGCCGATGCCCTCGGCGCCGAATCCGCGCGCGGCCGTAGCATCGGCCGGCGTGTCGGCATTGGTCCTCACCGAGACCCGGCGCACCTTGTCCGCCCAGCGCATGAGCTCGGCGAAGGCCCCGCCGAGCTCGGGCATCGCGGTCGGGATCCTTCCCGCCATCACCTCGCCGCTGGTCCCGTCGAGGGTGATGAACTCGCCTGGCTCGAAGCGGCGCCCGCCGATCTGGATGCCGCCGCCACCGGGATCGAAGTGGAGATCGCCGCAGCCCGAGATGCAGCACTTGCCCATGCCCCGGGCGACGACGGCCGCGTGGGAGGTCATGCCTCCGCGAGCCGTGAGGATCCCCTCGGCCGCATGCATGCCGTGGATGTCGTCGGGAGACGTCTCCTGCCGGACGAGCACGACCTTCTCCCCGGTCTTGGCGAGGGTCTCCGCCTCGTCGGCGCTCAGGACGATGCGCCCGACGGCGGCGCCGGGCGAGGCGGGGAGGCCCCGGGCCACCACGTCGCGGGGTGCATCGGGGTCGAGGCGCGGGTGCAGCAGCTGCTCGAGCGACTCCGGGGTCACCCGGGAGATCGCCTCGTTCCGGGTGATGAGGCGTTCGCGCGCCATCTCGACGGCGATGCGAACGGCGGCCTCGGCGGTGCGCTTGCCGCTTCGCGTCTGCAGCATCCAGAGCTCACCGTTCTGGATGGTGAACTCGATGTCCTGCATGTCCCGGTAGTGCTTCTCGAGCTTCTTGTAGATGCGCTCGAGCTCCCGGAAGGGCCGCGGCATCTCCTCGGCCAGGGTGGGGAGGTCCGCCGAGTCGGCCTTGCGGCTCGCGGCGTTGATCGGCTGGGGCGTGCGGATGCCCGCGACCACGTCCTCGCCCTGGGCGTTCTTCAGGTACTCGCCGTAGAACACCCGCTCGCCGGTCGACGGGTCGCGGGTGAACGCGACGCCCGTGGCGCAGTCGTCGCCCATGTTGCCGAACACCATGGCCTGGACGTTCACGGCCGTGCCCCACTCGCCCGGGATGCCGTGGATCTCGCGGTAGCGGTGGGCGCGCTCGTTCTCCCAGGAGCGGAAGACGGCGGCCACGGCGCCCCAGAGCTGCTGCATCGGGTCCTGGGGGAAGCGCTCGCCGGTGTGCTCGAGAACCACCTCCTGGTACTCGTCGATCAGGCTGCGCCAGTGGGAGGCGTCGAGCTCCGTGTCGAGATCCGCTCCCGCGTGATCCTTGAGCTCGTCGAGGCGGCTCTCGAAGGCGTGGTGGGGGACCTCGAGCACCACGTCGCCGTACATCTGGATGAAACGTCGGTAGCTGTCGAAGGCGAAGCGCTCGTCGGCCAGCTGCGCCAGGCCCGCCACCGTGCGGTCGTTCAGGCCGAGGTTCAGCACGGTGTCCATCATCCCGGGCATCGAGCTGCGCGCGCCGGAGCGGACGGAAACCAGCAGCGGGCGCGAGGGATCGCCGAAGCGCATCCCCATCACCCGCTCGACCTTCTGGAGGGCGGCGAGGGCGTCGCGCTTGACGGCGGCGGGGATCCGCGAGCCCGCCTTCTTGAACTCCGCGCAGACGTCGGTCGAGATGGTGAACCCGGGCGGGACCGGGACGCCCAGCCGGGTCATCTCGGCCAGGTTGGCGCCCTTGCCCCCGAGCAGGTCGCGCATCTCGGCACGGCCGTCTGCGCGCCCCTTGCCGAAAAAGAAGACCTTCCGCGCCGCCGCCTTCTTCGCCGTACCTGTCGTCGTACCCGTGGCCGTCCGCTTCGTCGTCCGCTTCGTCGTCCGCTTGGCGGCACCGCTCTTGCGGGAGGCTGCCTTTCGAGTCGTGCCCTTCCTGGCTGCGGGCTTCTTCTTCGCGGCGGCCTTCTTGCGTGCCGTCAAAGACCGGACTCCAGATGGTCGCGCAGCCAGCCCTCCAGCTGGTCGAGGCCGATGCGCTCCTGGGTCATCGCGTCGCGATCGCGAACGGTGACCTTCTGGTCCGTCTCCGAGTCGAAGTCGTAGGTCACGCAGAAGGGCGTCCCGATCTCGTCCTGGCGGCGATAGCGGCGCCCGATGTTCCCGGAGTCGTCGTAGAACACGTTCCAGTGGCGGCGCAGGTTCGCGGCGATCTTCCGGGCGGGCTCGGCGAGCTTCTTCGAGAGCGGCAGCACCGTCGCCTTGATCGGGGCGATCGGATGGGCGAAGCGCATCAGGTTGCGCTTCTCGCCGCCCTCGAGCTCCTCCTCGACGTAGCCGTTGCACAGGATTGCGAGCGCCGTCCGGTCGATCCCCATCGAGGTCTCGATCACGGCGGGCGTGAAGCGGCTCTTCGCCTCCTCGTCGAACTCCGAGAGATCCTTCCCCGAGAACTCGGTGTGCTGGGTCAGGTCGAAGCTGCCGCGGTCGTGGACGCCTTCGATCTCCTGCCAGCCGAAGGGGAAGAGGAACTCCACGTCCTCGGCGGCGTTGGCATAGTGCGCCAGCTCGTCGCTGTCGTGGGGGCGCATCCGCAGGCTGGCCTCTTCGAAGCCGAGATCGCGGTGGAAGCGCAGCCGCAGCTCGCGCCACTCCTCGAAGAAGCGGGCGCTCTGGTCCGGATGGCAGAAGAACTCGAGCTCGGCCTGCTCGAACTCGCGGGAGCGGAACGTGAAGTTGCGCGGGTTGATCTCGTTGCGGAAGGCCTTGCCGATCTGCGCGATCCCGAAGGGCACCTTCTGGCGCGACGCGTCCCTCACGCGCTTGAAGGTCGTGAAGATCGACCCGCACGTCTCGGCGCGCAGGAAGGCCGTGGTGGCGTCCTCCTGGCTCGCGCCGATGGACGTCTGCAGCATGAGGTTGAAGTCGCGCGGCTCGGTCAGGTTGCACTCGGCGACCTGGCGTTTCGCCGGAGCCTCCGGGCAGGGCTGGTCGAGCTGGTCGGCCCGGAAGCGGCGCTTGCAGTCGCGGCAATCCACCATGGGGTCGCTGAAGTTGGCGACGTGCCCCGAGGCCTCCCAGGTGCGGGGATGGGTGATGATGGCGCTGTCGATGCCCTCGACGTCGTCGCGCTCGCGCACCATGCGCCGCCACCAGAAGGCCTTCAGGTTGTTCTTGAGCTCGACACCGAGGGGGCCGTAGTCCCAGAAGCCGTTGATGCCGCCGTAGATCTCGCCGGACTGGAAGATGAAGCCGCGCCGGGCGCAGAGGGAGACGATGTCCTCCATGCGCACGGCGCTGCTCTCCGCCGCTTCGGCAGAATCCGTCGTTTGGGGGTCGGTCATGGGCCTCAGGCTCGGCGAGCGTTGGAGTCGGCGTTGGAATCGCGGTGCGCGAGTCTTCCGCCTGCCCCTGCGGGTGTCAATCGCTCCTCCAGGAAGGCCTCGCTGCGCAGCTCGATGCCGACGTGGAAGCGCAGGAAGCGTCCGACCAGGGCGCGAGCCTCGGCGAGTGCTTGACCCCCGAGGGACAGACGGCCCAGCTGGGGAAGGCCGAGCCGCAGACCGCCTTCGAGCGCGCGGAGCGTCCCGGCGTGAACGGGGAGCAGCATCTCGCCCGGCTCCGCACAGCAGACCGGGCCGCCGTCCGCGATGTGGAAGCCGAGGGCGGCCGCGGACGACTGCCCTCCCGACCCGCTCGATCCTCTCGACCGCGCTGCACCGATCGGTGTTCCGCAGCGCACGCAGCGTCCGAGCTCGGGCCGCAGACCGAGGGCGTCGAGGGCCTGCAGCTCGAGCAGGGTGCGCAGGGCCGCATCGGGCCGGGTCTCGTCGAGCAGGGTGAGCGACCCCAACGCGAAGTCGAAGAGCGCCTTCAGATCCCCGGCACGCCCGCCCTCGGGCGAGAGCCGATCCAGGAGCTCCAGCAGATAGCAGCCGAGGGCGAAGCGCCGGGACTCGCGCCGGATCCCGTCGAAGGTGCGCTCGAGCCGCGCGAGCTGGAGCTGGGGCATGGAGGTGGGACGACGCCGCTCGACCTGCACGCGCAGATGGTTGAAGAAGTCGAGCGTCCCCGGGAAGCGCTTCTTGCTGCGACGCGCGCCCTTGGCGACGACCGTCAGGCGTCCGGTCCGCGGCGTCAGCAGGTGGAGGATGCGGTCGGACTCGCCCACGTCGACGCTGCGCAGCAGCAGGGCCTCGGTGTGGAGGGTCTTCACGGCGAAGGATCGGCGGGCGGCGCGCTGGTCTCGGGCGACTCGTCGCGGGTCGCGTCGGCCCCGGCGTCGATCGAGGCCGCGCCCGGCCGCGGCGGGATCAGGCCCCGGGCCTCGGCCAGCTCGCGCACGGGATCGCGACGCAGACGCGGGCGCAGATCGGGCGAGATCACGTCGGTGGGCGTCCAGGACGTGACCACGCGGACCGCCAGGTAGCCCGAGGCCAGCACCACCACGAGCAGCGAGAAGGCGCCGAGCCAGCGCTTCAGGCTGGCCACGGGGATGCCGCGCCGCGGGGTCGGCTCGGGCAGCAGCCGCGCCACGGCGTCGTCGGGATCGAGGCCGATGGCCACGGCCACGGTGCGCACGAAGCCCCGGGTGAACCCGTCGGGACGCCCGTCGAGGGCCCCGGACTCGAGGCGCTCGAGGGAGCGGATCGGAATGCGCGTGATGCGGGCGAGCTCCTGGAGCTCGATGCCCCGCAGCTCGCGCTGGCGGGCGAGCCAGGGTCCGACCGGCTCGGCCGGCTCGCCGGTGCCGGGCGCTCCTACTTCAGGCGCTTCAGGTAGTCCTCGGATCGCTTCCCCCAGGGCCCGTTGGGCAGGGTCGTGGCCGAGGCGACGAGGTGATCCATGGCCCGCGCCTGGTTGCCCAGAGCGGCGTAGATCTCACCCATCCGGTAGTTCACCTCGGACTCGGCCAGCACGCCGGGGCGAACCGCGAGCACCTGCTCGAAGCGCTTCAGCGCCTCGCGCGAGTTGCCCATCTCCGCTTCGAGAATGCCGAGGTTGAGGTGGGCCTGCCAGTACGCGGGGTCGTACTCGATGGCCAGGATGAAGGTCTCCCGGGCCTCCACGACCCGGCCGAGCTTCATCTGGGCGTAGCCCTTGTTCGTGAGCGCCTTCCACGGCACCGGGAAGGTGGGCTCGTCGAGCAGCCGATCGCTGTGCACCATCGACTCCTCGTACTTGCCCATCTGGATCAGCAGGGCCGAGAGGTTGAGCCGGGCCTGCTGGAAGTCGGGCTTCAGCGCCAGGGCGCGCTCGAGGGAGTCCTGGGCCATGCGCGGCCGCCCGCGCATGCGGTACGCCTCGGCGACGGAGAGGTGCGACCAGGAGTCGTCCGGGTCGTACTGGATCGCGGTCTGGAGCTCGCGGATGGCCAGGGCCGGGTTGCCGTCGCGCATGTACTGGATGCCCATCTTGTAGTGGGCCTGGGCGCGTCGGTAGTCCCGCTCCTGCTCGGCGAGGTCGATCTCCTCCTGGGTGGGGCCCTGCGGCGTGCTGGCGCAGCCCGTGCCCAGGGAGAGCGCGAGCAGCACGGCCAGGCCGAGGCCCGGAAGCTGCCGGCTGCGCCGGGGTTCCGTGGGAATGGTCATCGTCCCGTTCCTCCTAGAAAGAGGTGAGAAGCTTCTGGATCCAGGCCCGGGTCTCGACACCGCGGGGCTGCTTCTTGCGCTTGACGAGCTTGAGCTTGGCGAGCGGCGCCTTGCGCCAGCGGCGGCCCTTCTCGGGTGCCTCGTCGGTCTCCGGCGCAGCGTCCGCCCGAGCAGCCTTCGGGGCGGGCGCCTCGGGCGCGGCCTCGGCCCGGGCCGGGTCGAGCTCGGGCACCGCCCAGCGGAACTTCGAGAGCACCTCGGCGTCGGGGCTGCGCGGCAGCACGCCCCCCGGCACGGAGACGACGGGCGAGGAGCTCGGGGCCACCTGGGCCGGGCTCTCGGGCGCCGGGACCGGCTCGGTGGGCTCGTTGGGCTCGTCGAGGGCGTCGAGCAGCTCGAGCACGTCGCTGTCGTCGTCGTCTTCCTCGATCTCGGCGATGCCCTCGGCGGGCTCGGCCTCGCGGGCTTCCGGCTCGAGCGTGTCCGGCTCGGGGGCGTCGAGCTCGGGGGCATCGAGCTCGGGGGCATCGAAAAGCAGCTCGTGCCAGAGGGTCAGCACCCGCTCGCGGTCGGCGATGGGCTCGTCGAAGAGGAAGCCCATGCCCTCGCCGAACGAGAGCGCTCCGTCCACTCCCACGGCGACCGAGCTCTCCTCGCGCAGGTCGCCGTCGTAGCTCCAGAAGGCCAGCTCGCCCGACTTGAGGGCCCGCACCGCGATCGTCACGTTGGGCCGCTGGTCCCCCTCCTCGTGCACCAGGATGGCGGCGCGAGAGGGACCCACCGGGAAGTCGTCCGCGGTGATCACGGGTGAGTTGAGCGACAGCCGGAGATCCCGAACGCCCTCCGGGCGCGACTGGGGCGCCTCGCTGCGGCGCAGGAAGTACATGGCTCCTTCCATCGGAACGGCGGGGGCGCCACTTGAGGCTCAGGGGGCCGCAGGCCCCTGCGGATCCCCCACAACGGCGGTCACTTTTCCGATTCCGGGGCCCCCGGGGCTTTCGCCCCTCGTCGGGCTGGATACACTCGGCATCGCCCACTGACTCCGGGTCGGCAAACCCCCTCCACGCCGGCCGGCGTACCCACTCCAGCCTCTCGACGCAGAAGCCTTGACGCCCCAGACCGGCAGGAGCCTGCCCAGACCGTGACCGCCAAGAAGCCGGTCGAGGAAATCGAGCGCGTCGCGATCCGCTTCGCCGGGGACTCCGGCGACGGCATGCAGGTGATCGGGTCGAAGTTCACCGAGTCGACGGCGCTGGCCGGGAACGACCTCTCCACCTTCCCGGACTTCCCCGCCGAGATCCGGGCACCCGCCGGCTCCTTGGCCGGGGTCTCCGGCTTCCAGGTCCACTTCGCCTCGGAGGACATCCGCACGCCGGCCGACGCGCCCGACGTGCTGGTGGCGCTCAACCCCGCCGCCCTGCGCGCCAACGTCGAGGACGTCCGGCCCGGCGGCATGGTGGTGATCAACTCGGATGCCTTCACCACGAAGAATCTGGAGCGGGCGGGCTACACCGAGGATCCCCTCCCCGCCCTGCACGAGCGCTTCAAGCTGGTCGAGGTGCCGATCACCGGGCTCACGCGCGAGGCGGTCTCGGATCTCAAGCTCTCCACGCGTGAGAAGGATCGCTGCAAGAACTTCTTCGCCCTCGGCCTGATGTACTGGCTGTACCAGCGCCCCATCGAGCCCACCGAGCGCTGGCTGGCCGGGAAGTTCAAGGGCGAGCTCTTCGAGGCGAACATCCGCGTGCTGAAGGCGGGCATCCACTTCGGCGACACCACCGAGCTGTTCCCCGTGTCCTTCGTGGTACCCAAGGCGAAGATCCAGCCGGGCACCTATCGCAACATCACGGGCAACACGGCGCTGGCCTGGGGAATCGTCGCAGCCGGCGTCCAGCTCGAGACGCCGGTCTTCCTCGGCGCCTATCCGATCACGCCGGCCAGCGACGTGCTCCACGAGCTGGCGCGGTACAAGGCCTTCGGCGTGCGCACCTTCCAGGCCGAGGACGAGATCGCGGCGATCTCGGCCGCCATCGGGGCCTCCTACGCTGGCCACCTCGGCGTGTGCACGACCAGCGGCCCGGGCTTCATCCTGAAGCAGGAGGCGCTCGGCCTCGCGGTGATGACCGAGCTGCCGCTCGTGGTGATCGACATCCAGCGCGCCGGCCCCTCGACGGGCCTCCCGACCAAGACCGAGCAGGCCGACCTGCTCGCCGCCCTCTACGGCCGCAACAGCGACAGCCCCGTCGCCGTGCTCGCCCCGGCCACCCCGGGCGACTGCTTCCACGTCGTGCTCGAGGCCTTCCGCCTCTCGGTGAAGCACATGACGCCGGTGGTGGTGCTCTCCGACGGGTACCTCGCGAACAGCGCCGAGCCCTGGCTGATCCCGGACGTCGACGCCCTGCCCCGCGACGTGATCGAGAAGCGGACCGAGCCCGAGGGCTTCCTGCCCTACTCCCGCGACCCGGAGACCCTGGCGCGCCCCTGGGCCGTTCCCGGGACGCCCGGGCTCGAGCACCGCATCGGCGGCATCGAGAAGCAGGAAGGCACCGGCAACGTCTCCTATCTGCCGGAGAACCACGGGCGCATGGTCGCGCTCCGCAGCGAGAAGGTGGCGCGCATCGCCGCCGACATCGCGCCCATCGAGGTCAACGGCGACGACCGCGGCGACCTTCTGGTGGTGGGCTGGGGCGGCACCCACGGCGCCATCACCTCGGCCGTGAACGAGTCCCGAGAGGCGGGCCAGAGCGTCTCGAGCCTCCACCTGCGGCACCTGAACCCGCTGCCGTCGAATCTCGGCGAGGTGCTGTCCCGCTTCGACCAGGTGCTCGTCGCCGAGCTCAACCAGGGCCAGCTGTGGCGTCACCTGCGGGCCGAGTACGCGCTGCCCGCCGAGCTGCTCTCCAAGGTCGAGGGGCAGCCCTTCAAGGTGGGCGAGATCCGCTCCCGCATCGACGAGCTGCTGGCCGCGCGCCGCAGCTGAGACCGAGGACCGAGAATGGCCGCTCCCCTGACCCGCAAGGACTTCGTCACCGACCAGGACGTGCGCTGGTGCCCCGGCTGCGGCGACTACTCGATCCTGTCCAACGTCCAGAAGGTGATGCCCGAGCTCGAGGTTCCGAAGGAGAACATCGTGTTCGTCTCCGGGATCGGTTGCTCGAGCCGCTTCCCCTACTACATGGACACCTACGGGTTCCACACCATCCACGGCCGCGCGCCCGCCTTTGCCACGGGCATCAAGACGGCCCGGCCGGAGCTCTCGGTGTGGGTCGTGACGGGCGATGGCGACGGGCTCTCGATCGGCGGCAACCACCTGCTGCACACGCTGCGCCGCAACGTGAACCTGCAGATCCTGCTCTTCAACAACCGCGTCTACGGCCTCACCAAGGGGCAGTACTCCCCGACCTCGCGCGAGGGCATGCGCACCAAGTCGTCGCCCCAGGGCGCCATCGACCACCCCGTCGACCCCCTGGCCTTCGCGCTGGGCGCAGGCGCCACCTTCGTGGCACGCACGATCGACGTCGACGCGCCCCATCTCCAGGCCACTCTGCACCGGGCCCACGCCCACCCCGGCACGGCCTTCGTCGAGATCCTGCAGAACTGCCCGGTCTACAACGATGCCGAGTGGGCGGAGGTCGAGGACCGCAAGACGCGCACCCAGGCCAGCCTGACCCTCGAGAACGGCGAGCCCCTGGTGTTCGGCGCGGCCGGCAACCGCCGCGGCGTCCGCATCCAGGACGGCGTGCCCTCGGTGGTCGAGCTGCGCGACGGCGAGGATCCCGTGGCCGCGGGCGTCGCCGTCCACGACGAGGCCCACGTGAGCCCCTCCTTCGCCTTCGCCCTGGCCTCGATGCAGCGCCCCGACTTCCCCGTCGCGACGGGCGTGCTGCGCGCCGTCGAGAAGCCCCAGTACGACCAGATGCTGGCCGAGCAGATGGGCGAGGCCGCCGACCAGGTGGGCACCTCGGGCGACCTCCGAGCCCTCCTCCACACCGGAGACACCTGGACCGTCGAGTAGCTCCGTTGGGAGGGGACGGTCCTTGCAACTTGCAAGTGCGAGGACCCGGCGGCTAGAGGTTCTCGACCCAGAGCTCGAGCTGGTTCGACTCGGGGCCGAAGGACCAGAGTGAGATGCGCAGCCCGACGTCGTGGGTGGGTCGGATCGCCATCTGCTCGGCGCGCAGGGAGTCACCCGCGCCGCCGGCCCGGTGGATCTCCCACTCGGGAACCGTCTCGCGGACCCGGGCCGCGATGCTCTCGAAGCGGGCGGTTGCGTCGGCCGTGGTGAGACCCTCGCCCAGACTGCAGGAGTAGGACCAGGCGCCGCTCTCGGCGTCGCGCCAAAGGGCGGGCGCCGTCTGTTCGAAGCCCGGGGACAGCGGCGCGCACAGGGAGACGCGGCTCGGGAACGGGCCGTCGCCGGCCGGCGCCTCCGTGCTCGCGAGCAGCGGCTCGGGAGAGCCGATGCCGCCGAGCAGCTCGGCCAGGGCCGCGCCGAAGTCGGGCGCCGCGGGATCCGTGGCGCCGGGATCGGTTGCGTCGCGATCGGACGCGTCGCGATCGGTCGCTTCGGGTTCGGACGCAGTAGGGTCGAGGGCCCGCTCGTCGCTCCCGGAGTCCGCGATCGACGGATCGACACCTGGGTCGCTCCCGGAGTCCGCAATGCCCTCCGCTTCCTCGAACGCATCCGTGGACGGTGCGGTGTCGTCGGCCGAGGCCGGAACCTGCGCCTCCGCAGTCTCGCCCGGCCTTGGCTCCGCCTCGTCTCCGACCAGGCCCGGGACGGTGACCACCCCGACGCCCAGCAGCAGCAGCACGCCCGCGGCGATCGCCGCGACCCGGCCGAAGCCGCCGCTCTCGGGCTTCGGCTCTTCGCCGCCGAGCGCGGGAGTGGCGATGGTGCCCTTGACACTCTGGCGCCCCTCGAAGCCCGCGCGAAACGCATCGGCGAAGGCCACGCAGCTGTCGAAGCGAGCGCCTCGCTCGGGCGCGAGCGCCTTCATGATCGCGTCGGCCACGCCCGGCGGCACGCCCTTCACCTTCTCGGTGATGGGGATGGGCTCGCCGCGCATCTTCGCGGTGATGATCTCGGTGCTGCTGGTCCCATCGAAGGGCAGCCCGCCTGCCAGCGCCTCGTAGGCCACGACGGCCAGGCTGTACTGGTCGTACTGGGGCGACAGCTCGCGGGTGATGATCTCCGGCGGCGCATACGCCGGTGAGCCGACCCACGCCCCGGCCTGGGTCAGCTGGCCGGCATCGCCCTGCCCCGCCTGGGTGCCCTCGACGGACGTCATCACCGTCGAGATGCCGAAGTCCGACAGGAAGGGATTGCCGTCCGTGTCGAAGAGGATGTTGCCGGGCTTGATGTCGCGATGGACGGCGCCGCGGCGATGGATGAAGTCGAGCGCCTCGGCGACGGGGCCCAGCCACTGGAGCACCTGCTCCGGCGAGAGCCGCGTGCCCCGCGGCATGCGCGCCTCGAGATCTCCCCCGTCCACGTACTGCACGACCAGGTAGGGCACCTCCTGGTGCTCCCCCGCGTCGTAGACGTGGATCACGCGCGGATGCTCGAGCTCCACCAGCTGATCGATCTCGAGCTCGAAGCGGGCCCGGAACTCCGCATTCAGCAGGTTCGGGTGGGGGACCTTGACGACCACCTTCCGCGACCGGAACGACTCGTCGCGGCCGAGATAGACCGTGCCCATCCCGCCCCGCCCGAGCTCGCGCTCGAGCCGGAAACGGCCGCCGATCGTCTGTCCGGTCCAATCCAGGTCCACGGGAGGATCGTATCGGAGCCCCGTGGGTGCAGCTTGTGGGGGTTCTCACGGGGGCCGGCGGCGGCAGACCGGCTGCGGAGCGGGGACGACTCGCGCTGGAGCGAGTTGCCGTGACCCCATGTGTCACGGCTGGCGCGTACTCTCGAGGTCTCTGCCCCCGCTGGTCCCGTGGAGCTGCCGTCTTGCGGCATCTCTCGCGCCTGTCGAGTCCGGCCCTGCTCGCCCGGACCGGCGAGCTCGTGCGTCGGGCTCGCGACGCGGAAGCCGAGCTGCTGGAGCACCTGGCGGAGGTGGAGATGCGCAAGCTCTACCTGGAGCGAGGCCACCCCTCGATGTTCGTCTACTGCGTAGAGGAGCTGCG
>JASJCN010000350.1 GCA_030065975.1 Myxococcota bacterium | reverse complement strand
GTGGTGTAGAGCGCGCTCACCAGGATCATCACGATCGGCAGCCAGGCGAGCGGGGACACCGGTTTGAACACCTGGATCAAGGGATTCATCGCCGCGTAGAAGCGGGTACTGAGCCCGCAGAGGATTCCGATCGGGACGGCCACCAGCGAGGCGATCAGGAAGCCCGCGAAGACGGTCTTCAGGCTGGTCAGGATCTGATCGAAGAAGGTGGGCTTGCCCGAGTAGCGTCGCTCCTTCCAGGGCTTGCCCTGGGCGACGAAGCGCTCCTTCAGCTTCTCCATGCGCGCCTGGAACTCGACCTCCTTGTGTCGCTCGGCGCGATGATCGTCGATGAGGTTGTTCCACTCCTGCCACACCGCCGCCGGACCGGGGACGGAGCCGATGCTCGTCTGGATCGACGAGGCCAGCAGACTCCAGCCGATCAGGAACACCGCGATGGCCACGAGCGGGATGCCGATCGTCGTCCCCAGCGCGCGGATCTGGCCGGCCGGATCCTCGCCGCTCGCCAGCCGCACGACCGGAACGAAGAGCGACAAGCCGACGAGGTCGAGGCCCTGGATGACTCTTGCCTTGGCGGACATCGCTTCCCCCCTCTCCAGACGACCTAGTTGGACGCCAGGCTCGAGTTGCCCTGGTTCCCGACGGAGAACTTGCCGAGATACTCGTTGGGCTTGCGTCCGTCGTAGACGACCCCGTCGATGAACTCGCCGGTCGGCTCCTTGTAGCCGTCGGTCTCCGGGATCTCCGAGGCCGCGATGTGGCCCTCGGCCACGAGGAGCTCGGCGGCCTTCCGGTAGATGTCGGGGCGGTAGACCTTCCTCGCGGTCTCGTCGTACCAGGAGTCGGGCTTCTCCTCTGCGATCTGGCCCCAGCGCCGCATCTGGGTCAGGAACCAGACGGCGTCCGAGTAGAAGGGATACGTGGCGTAGTAGCGGTAGAAGACGTTGAAGTCGGGCATGTCGCGCTTGTCGCCCTTCTCGAACTCGAAGGTGCCGGTCATGCTGTTGGCGATGACCTCGGCGTCCGCGCCCACGTACTCCGGACGGGCGAGGATCTGCACCGCCTCGCGGCGGTTGTCGAGGGACGCGTCCAGCCACTTGCCGGCGCGAATCAGCGCCTTCACGACCGCGAGCGTGGTGTTGGGGTACTTCTCCGCGAACTCCGCCGTGATTCCGAACACCTTCTCCGGGTTGTTCTTCCAGATGTGCCAGTTGGTCACGACCGGGACGCCGATCTGCTTGAAGACGGCCTGCTGGTTCCACGGCTCGCCGACGCAGTAGCCCTGGATCGTCCCCTGCTCGAGGGTGGCGGGCATCTGGGGCGGCGGGGTCACCGAGAGCAGCACGTCCGCATCGACGGTCCCCGTGGTGTCGGTCGGCGTGTAGTAGCCGGGGCTGATGCCGGATGCTGCCAGCCAGTAGCGGATCTCGTAGTTGTGGGTCGACACGGGGAAGACCATGCCCATCCGCAAGGGATCCCCGGCGTCCTTGAACTCCTGGACCACGGGAACCAGGCCCTTCGCCGTGATCGGGTGATCCGGCTTGTCCTTCTGGAGGGACGGATCGTTGGCCTTCATCTTCTTCCAGATCTCGTTCGACACCGTGATGCCGTTGCCATTGAGATCCATGCTGAAGGGCGTGATCACGTCCGCCTTCGTGCCGACGCCGATGGTCGCGCCGATCGGCTGGCCCGCGAGCATGTGGGCCCCGTCGAGCTCGCCGCTGATCACGCGGTCGAGCAGCACCTTCCAGTTCGCCTGGGCCTCGAGGGTGACGAAGAGGCCCTCCTCCTCGAAGTACCCGAGCTCCTTGGCGATCACGAGGGCTGCGCAGTCCGTCAGCTTGATGAAGCCGAATTTGAGCTCGTCCTTCTCGACGTCGAGCAGCTGGGCGCCGGACGGGGAGGCGAGGAGCAGAAGGGCCAGGGCCCAGGGAAGCCAACGCATGATGGGGTCTTTCCTTGTCTTGCCGAGCCGGGCTCGGTCGGATCCAAAAAGAAAAGGGCGTCCTGCACGTCGATGAGTGCGGGGCGCCCTTGCCCTGGGCTCTTGGCCCGAGATGAAGCTGTGCTCCCATCGTTGGGAGCGAAGGCCAGGCCTTCTGGACCGGGATAATCCAAGTTCCGTGCCAAGGAGCTGGGTCGGATCCGGCTCGCTCTCTCGTGCGGAACGCGCGCCTCGCTGCGCTGCGTCGACGCGCTGCACAATTCTTGCCCCGCGACCGCCCAGTCCGTTTGCAGGGCGATGCTCCGCGCGGCCGGAAGGCCGATGACACCGCGACGAAAAAGGGCGCCCCGCGCGGATTCTCCGCACGGGGCGCCCTGCCCACTACCGCTCCTGGCGGTGCCATCTCGACGCGCCGCTGGCTCCCGGATCGCGTCGCGTCTCGACTTGCCGGATGTCATTCCAAGTTCCGTGCCAGCCGCGCGAGCGTTCTCGAGGCGCGACGACGTCCGGCGGGCGGAGCGGTGTCCAGGATCGATGCGGCAACCGCACAAGACCTGGGCAGTGGGTTCCGCGGCTTGCCCGTTCCTGCGCAGCTGGGCCGCTCTCGGGAGGGCGATCGCTAGGCGTTCCAGCCAGCGAGATCGTCGAGGCGCAGGCGCAGGCGCGTGATCTCGCTCTGCTCGAGGTACGCGACGACGTCACCGGGGTCGAAGCGGCGGCCGTCGAGGAACCGGTCCGCGCCCATCTCGATGGGAACCGAGGCCTGCTGGAGCGACCAGGGCTCCTCGTGGACGCCCTCCGGCTTGACGTCGATCTCGGGGAAGGGCTCGCCCACCTCGCCGGCGGCCTCGCGGTAGAGGTCGGCGCGAACCACCTCCGAAGCCACCCTGCGCAGGTTGAAGGGCTTCTCGGCCTGTCCCCAGCGCACCATCTGGCTGGCGAACCACATCGCATGGGAGGTCCATGGGAAGGTCGCGGCGTAGCGGTGGAACACGTGGAAGTCGGGCAGCGTGGCGTCGGCGTCCGCTTCGCCGGCGGACAGCTTCGGCGTGCCGCGCATGGCGCGGTGGATCACCTCGACGGGGGCATCCACGAAGCTCTCGCCCGCGATCACGTGCACGGTCTCGAGCCGGTTCTCCGGGCGGTCGACCCAGCGTGCGCTCTCGATCAGGGCACGGACCAGTGCGCGCACCTCTTCCGGATGGCGTTCGGCGAAGTCGCGGGTGAAGGCGAGCACCTTCTCCGGGGAGTTGTTCCAGATCTCGTACTTGCTGATGAGGCAGCGCCCGACGCCCTGCTCCACCGCCAGCTGGCTCCACGGCTCGCCGACGCAGTAGCCGTCGATGCGGCCGGCTCTGAGCCCGTCCACCATCGAGACGGGCGGCAGCACCACGATCTCGAGATCGCGCGCCGGGTCGATGCCCGCCGCCCCCGCCCAGTAGAGCAGCTCGTAGTAGTGGGCGGAGAAGGGGAACACCACGGCGAATCGGAGCGGGGGCCGGCCTCGCTGGCGGTCCTCGAGCACCACCTGGCGGAGCGCGTGCGCCGTCCGCAGGCGATCCTCGGTCACGGCGGGCTCGGCCTCGCGCATGCGGGCGTACAGCTCTCGCGACACGGTCAGCGCGTTGCCGTTGAGGCCGAGGGAGAGCGGCACCCACATGGGCACGGCGGGACCCTCGAGGCCCAGGGTCGCGGCCACGGGCATGGGCGCGAGCATCTGGGCGCCGTCGAGCAGGCCCGCCTGCACCTTGTCGCGCACGTTGGCCCACGAGGGCTCGCGAACGAGCTCGACGCGGATCCCGTGCCGCCGAAAGAAGCCGCGCTCCTTGGCGATCACCAGGGGAGCACAATCGTTGAGGGCCACGAAGCCCAGGCGCAGTGCCGGCTCGCCCATCAGAGCAGCTCCGCCATGTCGATCACGCGCCGCGCCACGTCGGCGAGGCGCAGGCTCTTGTCCATCGCCATCTTGCGCAGCAGGGCGTACGCGTCCGGCTCGGACAGCTGCCGCTTCTCCATCAGGATCCCCTTGGCACGGTCCACCAGCTTTCGCTCCTTCAACGTCGACTTCACCTGGGCCAGCTCGTCCACCAGCGCCCGGTGCTCGCGGAAGCGCGCCATCGCGACCTCCAGAACGGGACGAACGCGGTCGGCCTGAGCCCCCTTGACCACGTAGGCGGCGACCCCGGCGCGCATGGCCCGACGGATCGAGTCCTCGTCGCTCTCGTCGGCGAAGAGCACGATGGGATGGGGCTGGGTCTCGTCGAGCCGCCGCATGCCCTCCAGCGTGTCGCGGTCGGGTGAGTCGACGTCGATGATCACCACGTCGGGCTTGCAGGAGGCCACCGTTCGGCTGAGATCGAGGCTCGGCGTCGAGTGGGCCACGACCAGGCAGCCCGCACTCTCGAGCCCCTGAGCCAGCTCCGAGGAGCGCTCCTCGCGCTGGTCGACCAGCAGCACGCGCAGCTTTCCCGCCATCGCACGGAGGTCGAGCAAGCTCCGTGCCGTCCCGGAAGCCTCCCAGCCGTGCCGAAAGCGGCCGTCGAGGGCGACCCTCGACCCGACCGACGCGCCATCAGGCGGGAGGCTGCTCCGGTCCGGGGCCGTTCGCGGCGCATTCCTGGGCAGCTCCCCGCCGATTTGCGGGCGGCCGCCTCACGTGGATCCTCTCCCGATCCGGCGGGTTTCGGGCGATGCCGGGGAGGAAGGTTTGACCCGGGATCTCATGCTCCGGATGCGCCGATTGGGCCGGCTCGCAGGGCTCGCAGGGCTCACCTGGATCCTCGTGGTCGGCTTCGGACTCGCGGCGGCGACCGTAAGCGCGCAGGAGCCTGCCCCGGAGGCCGACGCGCCCGCTGATTCCGAGCCCCCGGCGGAGCCGGCTCCCCCGGCCCCACACCGGCTCTCGGTCGAGGCCGCGGACCTGAAGCGGCGCCTCGAGGCCCTGTCCTCGCGTCGGGATGACTTTGCGGCCCTGATCGCCGCGGCAACGGACGAGGAGGATCGGCTCGGGCTCGAGGAGCAGAACTGGCGACGCCAGCTCGACGTGCACGCCACCATCGTAAGCCTGGTGGAGAACGTGCTCCGCCGAGAGAAGGCCGAGATCGAGGCCGAGGCGGATCGGAAGGCCCTCGTCCGTCTGTTCCGCGACGGATACCGCGAGTACCTCGCGATCCTGGAGTGGCGGACGAGCAAGGCGGACGAGGCCCGGTCGCGGCGCTCCGAGGGCAGCGGCGGCTCGCGGGTCGAGCTCGAGAAGGCGGTGAGCGCGCAGGAGGAACGGCTCCAGACCATCCACCGGGTCTCGCTCGAGGCGATCCAGCTGATGGAGCGGCTCGACATGGACGTGAGCCAGAAGCGCGAGGAGGCCGAGCGCCGGGTGCTCTCCCGGGCCGAGACCCTGGCGGGCCGGCTCCGGGTCGCCGCCGAGGAGCGCGACAACCTGGGCGACGGCCCCGAGGACGCCGAGGCGGCCGCGGCCCTCGGCGAACGCATCGACCGCATCACCGACGACCTGACCGCCACGACCGGGCTCCTCGCCTCCCTCGATCTCGAGACCGCGCCGTACCAGCAGCTGCTGATCCGCGTCACCGGCGAGGTGACGCCCGGCATCTTCGACCTCCGCGTCCTCCGCGGGCTCTTCCAGGATTGGCGCGAGCAGACGGGCGCGCAGATCCGCGCGAAGGGAGCGGGCTGGCTGGCTCGCGCCTTCGTGTTCGTGCTGATCATCGCGGTCTTCCGCTTCCTCGCCGCGGTCGCGCGGCGGCTGGTGCAGCACAGCGTGGCGAGCAGCCGCACGATGTCGATCCTGCTGCGCGACACCCTGGTGAGCTGGTCCTCTCGCGCGGTCAATCTGGCGGGGCTCCTGGTCGCGGTCTCGTCGCTGGGCGTCGAGATCGGGCCCCTGCTCGCCGGCCTCGGCATCGCGGGCTTCATCGTCGGCTTCGCCCTGCAGGACAGCCTCTCGAACTTCGCGGCCGGGGCGATGATCCTCGCCTATCGCCCCTTCGACGTGGGCGACGTGATCGAGGCGGCGGGCGTCGGGGGGAAGGTCCAGCGCATGAGCCTGGTGAGCACCACCATCCACACCTTCGACAACCAGACCCTGATCCTCCCCAACACCAAGATCTGGGGCGACGTGATCCGCAACGTCACCGACCAGCACACCCGCCGCATCGATCTCGAATTCCGGATCGGGCTCGACGAGGACATCGACAAGGCCGAAGCCGTGCTGCGCGACGAGCTCTCGAAGCACGAGGAGATCCTCCCGGAGCCGAGCCCCATCGTGGCCGTGAACGGCATCGGCGAGTGGTCGATCGACCTCGCCGTCCGGCCCTGCGTCCGCACCGAGGATGCAGAGCGTGGCGTAGAAG
>JASJCN010000349.1 GCA_030065975.1 Myxococcota bacterium | reverse complement strand
CCAGCCATCGAGCCTTCATGGACCGCGTCGGCGGGGATCTCGAGGGCCTGGGGCTCGTGGACGCGGCGAAGTCGCTTCCGGACGAGGTGTCCATCGCCGATGTCCGTCGCGCCGCCGGCGCCCGCCGCGCCCGCGCCGGACATCGGCGATGGACACCTCGTCCGGAAGCGACTTCGCCGCGTCCACGAGCCCCAGGCCCTCGAGATCCCCGCCGACGCGGTCCATGAAGGCTCGATGGCTGGCCCGCGCAGCCCGCTCGCGATCGAGGCGGCTCACGTCGGCCTCCGTCGGATCGGGAGCGGGGTGACGTCGGACTCGCGCGCCAGGGTGACGTCGAGGATTGCGTCGAACTCCTCGCGGGTGCGCAGGTTCTCCCAGCCCTCTTCGATGGCGTCCTCGAACCTCGCCGCGGAGGTCAGCATCGTCGCCTCGAGAGGCACCAGGTTGCCGATCCGCACGTGCTCGATCACCTCGTCGTAAGCGAGTTCGCCCTGGAGCATCCACTCCTTGGGCTGCGCGAGCGAGCCCGCCTGCACGTCCGGGGAGCCGTCCGTCGACATCAGGTTCGAGCCGAGGGTCGGGCTGCGGAACTCGTCGTGGGCGGCCACGCTGCGCCAGTAGGCGGGGAAGGCGTGGCCGGCGAGCAGGATGATCGCCGGGTAGATCTCCACGTACTCCAGGCACGAGGCCAGGAGCAGGGTCAGGTCGATGCAGGTGCCCTGTCCGGCTCGCCGGATGTCGGACGGCATGCGCAGGCGTTGGGACATGTCGGTATAGGCGGGCGGGGGATTGATGTAGCCGATCCCGTCCGCCACGAGCTTCGTCCAGATGGCCTCCACCTGGAGATCGACCCGGTCGCTGTTCTCAATGTACTCGAGCTCCTCGTCGGAGGACTGGCCTTCCCCCTCGAACTCGGCCTCGGCCGTTTCTTCGACGGCCTCGTCTCCAACCTCCTCGCTCACGTCCAGGACCTCGTCGACGTCTTCCTCGGTCGCGATCTTCTCTTCGACGATGCTCTGGTAGCCGTCGAATCCTTGCGCCAGCTCCCCCGACAGACCGAGCAGCACGGCCCTCGACTCGCTCACGATCTGCTCCACGGCCGGGTCCCGCGGCTGAACGAAGGACGGCAGCCACTGGCGCTGCTCGTCGCTGTCCACCCACTCGTCGGGCGGCAGGAGCGTCACCGGAAAGGTCTCGGCGTACACCTCATGGGCGCCCCAGGTGACCCGCACGAACAGACTCGAGCGCTCGTTCTCGAGGATCTGCTCCTTCTTCACCCAAGTGAGGGGGATGATGATCTGGCCGGCGATGTCGCGGTCCCGCGTTGAGAGGGAGAGGTTGCGGCGGTAGGCCAGGCGCTCGTCGCCGACGTGCATTTCCACCTCAACGGAGATGTCGTTGGCGAGCCCCTCCTGGTTCTTGCTCAGGCGGAAGTGCTCGAAGATCGGCTCCCGGTTGTGGAGCAGCGAGGCATTGACCTTCTCGATGGGCTGCACGTCCACCTTCAGGGTCTTCTGGGCCGCAGCGGCGTCGGCCGGGCCCAGCACTGCGCTGCTGCGCGCGCGTCGCTCGCTCCGGGTGCGCTGCTTCGCGCGTTGCGCCCGCGAGCCCGTCGCGAAGAGGGACTGCTCGCTCCAAAGGACGACGCCGCTACCGTGCAGGGGCGTGTCGTACTCCTGAAGCAACGCCATCGCTTTCAGGAAGGCCTCGTGCACGTCTCCCTTTTGGAAGAGGCCCCGGTAGAGGTCGGCGAGGAAGAGCTCGGAAGCGCTGTCGTCGAAGCTGTCCACGAAGCCGACGGCGGCGCCAGCTCCGTTCGCCACGGTCATCGCGGCGGTACGGCTCCCGGAGTTGTAGACGTTGAAGACCACCAGTCGCGGGCGCGACGCGCCGAGGATGCGGCCGACCTCTTCGCTCGAGTAGGCGGCGGCCACCGGGTCGTTGGCCTCGGCGTCTCCTCCACCGGATAGCAGCAGGCCGTCGAGGCGCGTCTCGTCGCGCGGCAGCCGAAGCAGCTGTCCCCCCTGGTGGGTATCCACGCCGGCCACGTGTACGAGCTGGGGCTTCCACTTCCCGAGCTCCTTCTCGAGCTGGGTCGCCGTGGGGTTGTCGAAAGATCGCATCCGATCGGCGGCCTTGAGGGCGCGCCCCGGCAGCGTGCGCTCGTGCGTGAAGTCGTACTCCTCGATGATCGTTCCCGGGGCCGCCAGCACGAACGCGGCCTTCTGGATGGCCGGCTGGGCCCGCTTGCGCGACACGGCCAAATGCCGTACGACGGCCAGCGGCTCGTCGCGCGCCCGATCCGGCCGCGTTGCGGCGCTGAGCAGGTACTCCCAGGGCGCGACGCGCCCTTCCCAGGTGTGCTCGTCCGGCGAGACGCGCACCTCGACGACGCCGTTCCGGGCGATCGCTCCGAGCTCGGTCGGCGTGAGCCCCAGGTCGAGCAGTGCGCTGCGGGCATGCTCCGACATCGTGAGCTTCTGGCGGTCGTCGCCGAGCCAGCGGAGCCGGCTGCGGACCGTGTAGGCCCAGGACATCGCGGCGCGCTGAAGCTTCGGACCGTAGGGGATCCGGGCCGCCTGACGCGGCCCCGTCCTGAACTCGACCTCGCGCGCCATGGCGACACCCTAACCGATTCCGGCGCAGCGGTGCTAGGTGACGTCGGCGTTTTCCGCGAGACGGTCACGCGAAGTCCGCGACGGCGCTGCAGGTCACGGTCCCGCTGGGGCGGATTGGGCGAATGGCGAGTGGCGTGCGCTTCGAGCAGAGCAGGCGACGGCGGCCAGAGCCCCCAGGTACGACCGCTCGCAGATCCGAGGCCTAGCAGCTCGCCGAGAGCGTTTCGGATGTTAGGGCGCTTCCAGGCCCGCGTCTCCAAGGACGCCTTCGGGCATGCTGCTCGACCCATGATGACCAGGTTCTGGGTCATATGGCCTCATCCGTGGATGGCTCGCCAAGTGAGGCCGCTCTTCTTGTCCCACACGGGACGGCCCGCGACGCTTCTTGAAGCGTCGCTCCATCTCGTCAGACCAGACGTAGCCACTCGGGAGACCCCGAGCGCCCGCGCGGAGCCTGTCGAGATCCCGTGCTCCGTGTCAGCCGCCGGTCAGATCGATCCTTCGCGACTCCGGCGGGTAGAAGGCCTTGTAGCGCCAGCGCCTCTTCAGATCGCGGTCGTCCCACGGTCTCGTGTACTGCGTGTCGAAGTTGAAGTGCAGCTCGGTCTGCTCGGGGCCGTCCTTGTTCTCGGCAACGATCCGTGCGAGCGCCTCCCCGTCGGGATGATAGTGCCTCTTGCCGTTCGTCGAGATCAGGTAGCGACGGCAATCGAGCTGCCGGAGAAGCGCCGGAGACGTGTTTCCCTTGCTCCCGTGGTGGGAGACCTTGAAGGCATCGAGGAGCAGCTTCTCCTCTTCGCGCTCGTCCAGCAGGCGAGCGATGCTGGTCTCGAGAACCGGAGCGAAGGCGTCGCCCGCCAGCAGGACCGAGTGGCCATCGTATTCCGCGAGAAGCGCGATGCTGCTGCCGTTCGGCTCCTTCTTGTCGCTCTTGAAGGGCACCTGAGCCAGCGCGGACACGGCGGGAGCTCCGAGCACATCCGGCTCCAGTCCGGGGCGTTCCGCGAAGAGACTCATCGCGTCTTCTACGTTTCCGGGTCTCAGGTCGGCGTCCTCGGCCTTCTCGATCCAGTAGGAGCGCAGCGCTTTGAGCTGCGTCCAGCCTGGGGAGAGGAGCGTGAGCGTGAGTCCCCCCTCGAGCGTGCACGACGGCAGCGGGCCCGTTTCGGGCACGACGATCGTGTCACCGGCGCCCCAGGCCTCGTTCCAGGGGAAGGGTCCGGGCCCGCGCTGGAGCAGAGCCGCGAAGATCTCTCCGCTCACGACGCCGAGGACGTCGTCCGCGGCCCCGGTGCCTCCATGCGGCTCCGGTCGGTGTGCGACGGTCGGGTCGAGGTGGTGCCACCCGTTGTACCAGATGTCCTTGAAGACGGATCGCGGCACCTCGCCATCCGCGAGCAGCGGAACGGCGCCGTAGATGTGGTCGTCGTCGATGTGGGTCATCACGAACACCTCGAGCGGCGCTCCGTTCCGCGCGAGAATCCTCTCCTTGACGTCCCGATACGTCTCCTTTCGCCCGGCGTCGACGAGCACGGCGCGCGGTGCGTCGGGGTCGCCGTACTCGATCCACAGGGAATCGCCTTCGTAGGCAGGCAGCATCTCGATCGTGAACACTCCGCAGGCCTCCCGTCGGCTCAGCTCGCCACCAGCCAGTCGGCGTCGCCGTAGCTCGTTAGTCCTAGCACCATCGGCGTGCCGCCGGCCAGCAGCTTGCGGCGCACGTCGCGCATGATCTGTCCGAAGGGAACGTTCCCCTGCTGTGCGGCGGCTGCCATCTGCTCGACTAGCTCGCCTGCGACGGGCCCTGCCTGGCGGCCGAGGATGGAGGCGATGGTCGTGACGACGATCGCCGCGCCGCTAACCTGGAACTGCGGGACGAAGCCCTCGAACGCCACGGAAGCATCGGACGTCTCGCAGCCGATCAGGAGCACAACCGGTCGCGTGTCGGTATGTCCCGGAGCCTGGACGTAGCTATCGACGATGAAGCTCTCGCGGGCGCCGGCCCCGATCTCAAGGTAGTCCGAGCTGCCGTGTCGCCCGTGGTGGGGCAGGAGCACCAGCAGGCTCGGCCTCTCCCGCCGGATGGCCTGCTCCCAGCCCGCCCAGTCTCCGGGAACCTGCAGCGGCGTGCGGTCGACCACGGCCTCCACCCGCGCCTTCAGCGTGGCGACGGTGGTCGGCACCCTGCGGTTGGCGATGTCACTCGCGGCGAGCAGGCCCGCCTTGAGCGGCGTGAGGGTGTGCGCCCGCTGGGTCGGCGGGCCGGCCCTGAGCTGGAAGTCGTCGGGGAGTGCGGCGTGGTCCGGCTCGAAGGCATGGCGCTCGATCACCTTGGAGAGGCTCCAGAAGCGCAGCGGACACACCGTGTGCCGCGGGTCGGCGCCGTAGGCTCCGCAGCACTCCCCGTTCTCGAGGGCGGCTTCCGCATCACCCGGGACGCCCCCGCACAGGCGCGTGACCCGGGTGTCCTCTGGATCGCCCGGCTGGAGGCTCGTCTCGGCGGCGGGAATCTGCCCGTCGTACAGGTACTCGGCCGGAAAGAAGGCACCTGCGCGTGCGCACACGACCTGCACGTGCTCTGCGTGGTCGAGCTCCCCGCCGAGCACGGTGAATTGCTTGAGCATCCGCATCAGGTTCCCGCCACGCCGCGCCATCTTGACCAAGAGCTCCACGGAGCCCTCGGCGCGAAGACCTTCGAAGCGATCCGCCTGCGCGGTGATGGCCGCGATGTCTTCGCCCAAGGCGTCCTTGAAGTCCTTCATCATGTTCGGGTCGACCGACAGATCCACATGGCCGGCGCGTCCGTTGGCAAACGGGAAGACGCGCGGAAACCCAGCGTCGTCGTCGTTGAAGATCAGCGATGCGCCGATGCCCTGGCGCCCGGCGAGCCCGCTGAACCGGGGGAAGGGAGCGGCGTCGAGCTTGAACGAGAGCCCCGCGTCGTCCGTGCCGATCCAGCCGCGCAGGACTCCGGTCTGCAGGTTGCGGTTGCGGTGGAAGACTGCGATCCGCGCGGCGATCTGCACGGGCTCGTCCGGGGCCCGGAACGGGAAGTAGCAGTACTCGGAGTCCGCCCGCGGCGGCAAGAGCAGCGTCTGGACCTGGGGTTCCGGGCTGAGGGTCTTCTCCCAGAAGAGGACGCTCAGGCGGTGCGGCTGACCGTCTTCCGTCGGCGGTGGCGCCGGGAAGTCCACGGGAAGACCGATCCCGTGGGTCTCCAGCTCCTGGGCGATCCGCACGCCGAGCCGGTAGCGGTTGCCGCGCGGGACGGGGCCCTGAGGGTCGAGCGCGTCGCCTAGCTCCGACTCGACGCGAGCCTGGAGGCGCCGCCTGTCGGAGCGGGTCGCCTCGGCCTCGAGAGCGGGCCGGGTTTCCTCGACCAGCTCGGCCATCGTCGTGGCGTCGCCGCTCTCGGCGTCGAAGTCCATGTGGGGCAGGGCCTCCCGTATCGCGCGCCCGACATCGGCTGCATCCAGCAAGCTCTCCTGGTCCTCAACGCTCGCCAGCGCGAGGTCGCTCATCGCGCGCTCGGGAACGCGAACGCGCACCCCCTCCATTCGCCGCATCTCGTCCGCCACGTACTCGATCTGGCGACGAAGGCTGGACACCTCGATCAGCTCCCGGGTGGCAGCCAAGAACGGTCCGGACCGTTCTTGGC
>JASJCN010000348.1 GCA_030065975.1 Myxococcota bacterium | reverse complement strand
CGTCAAGGGGCGCCTGCGGGCCAAGGCGCGCAAGAAGGCCCGCAAGGCGGCCAAGAAGCGCGGCGGCGTCGTCCGCAAGAAGGTCTCGCGCCTGTCCCAGGACAAGACGCTGGTGGTCGACTACAAGGACCCGAAGCTCCTGCGCCTGTACCTCACCGAGACGGGCAAGATCATCCCGCGGCGCATCTCCGGCAACACGGCCAAGCAGCAGCGCGAGGTCACCCTCGCCATCAAGCGTGCGCGCCACCTGGCCCTGCTGCCCTACGCCCCGCACCACCTCAACTAGGGACACGTCATGGCCCAGACCAAAGTCATCCTGCGTGAGGACGTGAGGAAGCTCGGCGAGGCCGGAGACGTCGTCTCCGTCAAGCCGGGCTTCGCCCGCAACTTCCTGCTCCCCAAGGGCATCGCCATCGTGGCGACCGACGCCCGGGTCAAGGAGCTCGAGCACAACAAGCGCCAGATCGCCGAGAAGGTGGCCAAGGAGCGCAAGAGCCTCGAGTTCGAGAAGGCCCGCATCGAGCAGCTCCACCTCGAGGTCGAGGCCCAGGCCGGCGAAGGCGGCAAGCTCTTCGGGTCGGTCACGGCGATGCAGATCGCCGAGCTCCTGGGCGAGAAGGGCGTCGAGGTGGACCGCCGCAAGATCGACCTGCCCGAGCCCATCAAGGAGGTCGGCGACCACTCGGTGTCGATCAAGCTCAAGGGCGACATCGTCGCGACGGTGAGCCTGAAGGTTTCCGTCGCCGAGTAGCGCCCATCCCCTTGCTGCCCCGTCGCTCGGAGTGGTAGAACCAGAGACCTGCTGACCCGGGTTCTCGGGGCGCCGTCTCTCGGCGTTGCCGGGGCCCACCAGCCCTGGGGGGTGTTCGGTGGCTGGTCCTGGCTCGTTCGTGCAAACGTCTTCCGCGGGGGGTGCGCCGCGCGGCCGGCGTCGCTCCGAGACCGAGGCGTACGGCCCCGGACCCGCCGGCGATCCGGCCTTCGAGGACGCTCGCGTTCCGCCGAGTGATCTCGAGGCCGAGAAGTCGGTGCTCTCCGCGCTGCTGCTCGACGCGCGCTCGTTCCACGAGGTGACGGCCGAGGTCCGCGCCGAGGACTTCTACCATCCCGCGCACCAGGAGCTGTTCTCGGCCATGGTGCGGCTCCACGACCAGCGCAAGCCGGTCGACCTGATCACGCTCTCCGAGCACCTGGATCGCGAGGGCACCCTCGAAGCGGTGGGCGGGCCGGTGGTGCTCGCGGAGATCGCCGACTTCGAGGCGACGGCGGCCAACGTCGTCCACCACGCCTCGATCGTTCGCGACAAGGCGGTGCGGCGGCGGCTGATCGCCGTCGCGACGGACATCGTCGAGACGGGATTCAGCGGCACCCACGACGCCGGTCAGCTGCTCGACTTCGCCGAGTCGCGGATCTTCGAGGTGAGCACGGCCCAGAGCCGCACGTCCTTCTCGAACCTGCACGACGAGATGCCGGCCACCTTCGACTACATCGACGGCATCATGGCGCGGCAGGGCGACCTCACCGGCATTCCCACCGGCTACGACGAGCTCGACAAGATGACCGGCGGCCTGCAGGGTGGCGAGCTGATCATCATCGCCGCGCGCCCGGGCATGGGAAAGACCGCGCTCGCCCTCAACGTGGTGCGGAACATGTGCGTCGACCACGGGAAGAAGGCGGCCGTCTTCTCGCTGGAGATGACCACCCGCTCGCTGATCCTGCGCCTGCTGGCGTCCGAGGCGAAGGTCGACTTCAAGGGGCTGCGCACGGGCTTCCTGCCCAAGCGCGAGTACGAGAAGCTCCAGGGCGCCGCCGACCGGCTGTCCCGCGCGGGCATCTGGATCGACGACAGCGGCTCGGCCACGATCCTCGAGATCAAGGCCAAGTGCCGCCGCCTCCATGCCGAGGGCGGCCTCGACCTGGTCGTCGTCGACTACCTGCAGCTCGCGAGCGTCGACGGCAAGCGCGACCGCAAGGACCTCGAGATCGCCGAGATCAGCAAGGGGCTGAAGGCGCTCTCGAAGGAGCTCGACATCCCGGTGATCGCGCTCTCCCAGCTGAACCGCGGCCCCGAGCAGCGCGACCCCGACAAGCGGCGGCCGATGCTCGGCGACCTGCGCGAGTCCGGTGCCATCGAGCAGGACGCCGACCTGATCGCCTTCATCTATCGCGACTCGGTCTACAACAAGGAGACCGAGCACCCGAACAAGGCGGAGCTCCTGATCGAGAAGCAGCGGAACGGTCCGACCGGGAAGGTCGAGCTCTACTTCGACGGCCGTTACGCGCGCTTCGCGAACTGGTCGAACGAGGACGAGTCCGCCGGGTTCAATCCGGGGGGTGGGGCGGGCTTCGTTCCGCCCGACGACGACGGCTCGCTCCCGCCGCTTCCGAGCAGCTTCGACGAGCCCTTCGACGGAGAACCTCCCTTCTGAGGCGCCTTCCATGCCCCGGCTCCGCAAGCCCCATGCCCTGCAGCCGGGGGACGTGTTGGGCGTCGTGGCACCGGCCTTTGCCGCCGATGCCGGGCTGCTGCGCGCCGGCTGTGCGGGGATCGAGGCCGCCGGCTTCGGGATCCGCAGGCGCAAGGACGTGCTCGCGCGGAAGGGCTACCTCGCCGGCGACGACGCGCGGCGGGTCGCCGAGTTCGAGGCGCAGATCGCGTCGCCGGAGATCGCGGGGCTGATCTGCGCGCGCGGCGGGTACGGTAGCCAGCGCCTGCTCCCGAGCCTCGACCCAGAGGCCGTGCGCCAGGCGCGAAAGCCCCTGGTCGGCTTCAGCGACATCACGTCGCTGCTGCTCTGGCAGCTTCGATGCGCCGGGCTGGTTGGCTTCCACGGTCCGGTCCTCGAGCGGCAGCAGCCGCTCACCCGGGCCGAGCGGCACTCCCTTCTCGCCGCGCTGAGTGGCGAGCTTCCGGCTCCCTTCCGCGGCAAGGGGCGCGTCCGAGGCGTCGGCCGCGGGCGCCTGGTCGGCGGCTCGCTCACCCTGCTGGCCGCGAGCCTCGGGACGCCCTGGGAGGTCCAGACCCAGGGAGCGATCCTGCTCTTCGAGGAGGTCGCCGAGAAGCCCTACGCGCTGGATCGCCTGCTCGTCCAGCTGCAGAGCGCCGGCAAGCTCGACGGGCTGGCCGGCATCGGCGTCGGCCACCTCGAAGGCTGTGTCGACCCCAAGCGGAGCCGCCCCAGCGCCGACGCGGTGGTGGTCGGGATCCTGTCGCAGCTCGGGATCCCCCTGGTCACCGGGTTGCCATTCGGACACCGTCGGCCGAACCTCACGTGGCCGCTGGGGGTGCGGGCCGAGATCGACGGGACGCGCGGGGAGCTTCGCTTCCTCGAGCCGGGAGCCGGGCGCCGTCGAGCCCAAGAGATGAGAGGGGACCATCGTTGAGGCACGCGCTGATCCAGCGGAAGCTCGCCAAGGTCGACAAGCTGCTCGACAAGGCCATCGACGCGGCGGAGATGCCGGGCGCCGTGGTGCTGGCGCGGATGGCGCGGGAAGGGGAGACGCTCTCCCACGAGTCCGTTCGCGGTCTCGCCGTGGTGCGCCCCGAGCGGATCCCCATGGCGCGCGACACGCTCTTCGACCTAGCCTCGCTCACGAAGGTCATGGCCACCACCCCGGCCATCCTGCTCCTGGTCGAGGACGGCCTCATCGCCCTCGACGATCCCGTGGCGAAGCACCTGCCGGCCTTCGGCGAGCGCGACAAGGAAGGCATCACCATCCGCCACCTGCTGACCCACAGCAGCGGGCTCCGCCCCTGGCGCGGCTACCACGACCTGATGCGCGAGCGCGAGCGCAAGAAGGGCGAGGTCCTGCTCGGCACGCCGGCCGGCAAGGCCTTCGTGATCGACTCGATCTGCCGCTCGGCGGTGGTGCACGAGCCCGGCTCGGCGGCCGTATACGGCGATCTCGACTTCATCGTGCTCGGCGCCCTCGTCGAGGCCGTGACCCACCAGACCCTCGACGCGTTCTGCAGCGAGCGGGTCTTCGAGCCGCTCGGCCTCGCGCGCACGGCCTTCCTGCCGATGAGCGAGGGCGAGCCCGCCGAGGGCGTCCGGCGCGGCTTCGCCGCCACCGAGAACTGCCCCTGGCGCAAGCGCATCCTGTGGGGCGAGGTGCACGATCCCAACGCCTCGGCCATGGGCGGCGTCGCGGGTCACGCGGGCCTGTTCGCGCCGGCCGAGGACGTGCTGCGCTTCGGCCAGGTGCTGCTCGACGTCTGGCATGGCCGCTCGGACCTGCTGCCGCGGGAGCGACTCGTCGAGTTCTGCAGCCGCCAGGATCTGCCCGAGGGCAGCGACTGGGCCCTGGGCTTCGACACGCCCGCCGCCGAGGGCTCGTCGGCCGGCCAGCACTTCTCGCCCGCGTCGGTGGGCCACCTGGGCTTCACCGGGACCTCGATCTGGGTGGACCTCGAGGCCGAGTGCGTGGTCGTGCTGCTCACCAACCGCGTGCACCTCGTCGCCAAGCGCAGCCAGTTCACCCTGCGCGCCCGCATCCACGACGCGATCCGCGAAGCCTTCGCCGCCTGAGCCCATGGGAAGCCCCGCGAAGTCGCCCGGGCACGTCCACTTCGTGGCCGTCGCGGGCACCGGAATGGGATCCCTGGCGGGCCTGCTGAAGCAGCGCGGGCTCCGCGTGACGGGCTCCGACGAAGGCGTCTACCCGCCGATGAGCACGGCGCTCGAGCGTTGGGGGATTCCCGTCTCCATCGGCTTCCGGCCGGAGAACGTGCTCGAGGATCGGCCGGACCTCGTCGTGATCGGCAACGCCGTGCGCCGCGACAATCCCGAGGCGCGGGCCGCCATCGACGCCGGCCTGACCATCACGTCCTTCCCGGATGCGCTCTACGACCACGCGATCCGCGACAAGCACTCGGTGGTGGTGACCGGTACCCACGGCAAGACCACCACGACCGGCCTGCTCGCGACCCTGCTGCTCGAGTGTGGACGCGACCCCTCCATGCTCGTGGGCGGCATCACCGCGAACTTCGACGGCAGCTTCCGCGACGGGGGTGGGCCCGAGTTCGTGGTCGAGGGCGACGAGTACGACACCGCCTTCTTCGACAAGACCCCGAAGTTCCTGCACTACCACGCCGAGACCCTGGTGCTGACCTCGATCGAGTTCGACCACGCGGACATCTACCGCGACCTCGCACACCTGGAAGGCGAGTTCACGAAGCTCGTCCGCGCCATGCCCGAGGACGGCACGATCCTCGCGGCTCCCGGCGAGTCCGTGGATCGCGTCGTCGCAAAGGCCTCGTGCAGGGTGCTTCGCTACGGTGTGGGCGACGCAGACGACCCGGCCCTCGACCTGTGCGCCCACGCGCTCGAGCCCGGGCCCGAGGGCACCCGCTTCGCGCTTCGCGCCCTCGGCGAGAGCGCCCTTGCCCGGCTCCCGATGCACGGCCGGCACAACGTGGCCAACGCCCTGGCCGCGGTCGGTGTGCTGCTCGTGCGCGGCGTATCCCTCGAGCGCGCCGCGGCGGCGCTGCCCGCCTTCCGCGGGGTGAAGCGTCGCCAGGAGGTGCGCGGCGAGGCCGCGGGCGTCCTCGTCGTCGACGACTTCGCCCACCACCCGACCGCCGTGCGCGAGACCCTGATGGCGCTTCGCGCCCGCTGGCCCGAGCGCCGGCTGGTCGCGGTCTTCGAGCCGCGCTCCAACACGAGCCGGCGCGCGATCTTCCAGGCGGAGTTCGCCGAGGCCCTCTCCCTCGCCGATCGCGTCGTGGTGCAGCGGGTCGCCGACGACCCGATCTACAGCGCGACGGGTGAGGTGAGCGAGCGCCTCGATGCGAGCCGGCTCGCCGAGGCGCTCACGACGGCGGGCACGCCCGCAGCCGCGCTCCCGGACGTCCCGGCGATCGTCGACCACCTGGCCCACGCGTGCGAGCCGGGCGACGTCGTCGTGACGCTCAGCAACGGCGGCTTCGGCGACATCTGGGGCAAGCTGCTCGCGGCGCTCGAGGCCCCCTAGGGCCGCTAGGCCCGCTAGGCCCGGTAGGCCCGGTAGGCCCGGTAGGCTCGCCAGGCCCGGTAGGGCGGCAAGGGCGAGCCGCTCTCAGACGGGCAGACCCACCGCACGCATCAGCGCGAGCGCGTTGCTGCGGGTGACGACACCGTCGCGCATGCGGAAGTCGAAGGCGATGCGCCCGTCGGCGTCCACGTGGTCTTCGAAGTGGACGTTGCCCGCGCGCGGGGCGAGGGCGTCGGCGACGCTCGCCAGGGCCAGGTCGTGGGTGGTGACGAGGCCCACGGCGGAGCG
>JASJCN010000347.1 GCA_030065975.1 Myxococcota bacterium | reverse complement strand
GGGCGCTCAGCTGACGGCGCCGCTGACCGGCAGGGTAGCACTACCCAGGGGGACGCCAGATGACTGGAGCCCCTTGCCCGGCGAAGCCGGGAGAAGGGGCGGTGCCCAGACACGCCTGGCGTTGCGCCGGTCAGCTGCAGCGCCTGGTTAGGCGGCGATGGAGAGGGAGGATCGCGCGATTCGCCTTGCAGAGAGCTATCTCAAGCTCTGGGGAGGGAGCCAGCACCAGCCGCCTCAGGAGTAGGGCGGTGGCAACGAGTCGCCCCATCGGGGACTCGGCATACGGCGACCAGGTGTTACCGGCGATCGGGTGGCCAACGGAAGACCACTGGAGGAACACATACGTTGTGCCGTCCATGCCGACAGTGTCGGAGGGATCGGGTTGACGGGTACGGCCAAGTTGGGAACGCCAGCTGATCCGGAGGTCTTCGGCGAGAGTTGCGGAGATGGGAGCACACACCGGGGGGATGGTCACCGGCACCGTGTTAGGTGAGTCGGGGGCGGCGCCATTCCAGATGGCGTGAGGAGCGGCGCGTGTGCAGGCCCGGGGCGTTGACTCGATCCAGGCAACCCACTCCGGCCTGAAGGAGGGCATAACCAAGACCGCGCTCTGAACTGATCGGGCCTCGGGTAGGAGAGCCCGATGCACCGCGTGGCGGTAGATCTCAGTCAACCCGGCGTCCAGCGGCTCGAGGTGGAAGTCCTGAACCGCTTGAGTAGTTGCCGCGGCCCAGACCAGAGGCGAGAGGAATACGATGCAGACAAACCTGCACATGCTCGTTCGACATCGCCGGCGCCGTGGACGTTTCACGGAGAGCCGCCTAACGGATAGGGCGCTCAGCTGGCGGCGCCGCTGACCGGCAGGGTAGCACTACCCTGGGGGACGCCAGATGGCTGGAGCCCCTTGCCCGGCGGAGCCGGGAGAAGGGGCGGTGCCCCGACACGCCTGGCGTTGCGCCGGTCAGCTGCAGCGTCCGGTTAGGCGGCGGCCTGCAAGGCCTGGAGGTGGGAAGACCTCGCCAGTGATCGGCGGTGGCGCCGAAGGTGGGCTCGTGCGCCGGGGCAGAGATGCCGCCGGAACACCCGGAAAGGGACGCGGTGGAGGCCTGAGAACAGAGCAAGCGCTTCGCACACCTCGGACTGGGACAACCAACCCTGATGGAGCGCGCATGGCCCCTCCCAGGTGGGGCCTTCTTCCCAGGTAACGAGTGTGGAGGCGTTGGCCAGGAAGACCCCGTAGCCCAGTGCTACCGCCACCAAGTCCGTGGCGTGGTCCCAGGCTTCGACTCCTCCTGGTGGCTCGCTAGACGCGTTGGCGAGAAGGTGGTGGCTGAGCCCATGGGCAAGGATCGCTACCAAGGCCCCGGGGCGTGACAGGAGCTCCGGGTGGTAGGTGATTGTGCTCGCTCCGCCTGGCCTGGCAGCTCGGCGAAAGGTTGCGGCGGGCTCGGGGTCTGCGAGGACGACGCCCGTCGGGAGGTCAAGTAATGCTGCCTCCGAGGACCGCTGAGCCTCAATTCGTACGTTGCGAGCTAAACTTCCCGAATGGCTGCGAATGCCCTCGAGTAGGGCTTCGGGCATCGCAGCCCCGTGCCGAGCAGGGAAGAATTGAGATGTTGGCAGGGCCAGGCTCGCTCGCGAGAGGAGCGGGCGGAACTCGCCGAGTGCCCAGCAATAGGTGTCGACAAGCCAGGCGGTAGTGGCAGTCACAAGGGTGATGACACCGCCTGAAGGCTGCCCGATTCGCGCCACCGCCTAACGGATAGGGCGCTCAGCTGACGGCGCCGCTGCCCGGAACGGTAGCACTACCCAGGGGACGCCAGATGACTGGAGCCCCTTGCCCGGCGAAGCCGGGAGAAGCGGCGGTGCCCCGGTTGGCCTCGGCTAGCGCCGGTCAGCTGCAGCGCCTGGTTGGGCGGCGTCGACTTGCTGAAGGTCGGCGTGGAGGCGCTCCGGAGGAGCCAGGATTCCATCTCGGGCGCCAGGCGGACTGATGCCGATTGCAACACCGAAGAGCGCCAGAAGGGGGAGCCGGGCGATGAAGCTAGCTCGACTGATGCGAACTGGGTGGAAGCCGGGCCAGGTGGCTTCGATTGCTTCCTCCGCGTGCCGTCTGGTGAGCCACACGGGGACGTGAGGGCCCGATGGCCCAGAGAGCGCCATTTGCCGACCGGACGAGCCAAGCGTATAGAGGTATCGAGACGCGCGGGCTGCTTTGAGGAAGTCGGTGTAGACCTGGTGTTGAAGTCGCGGGCGCACTGGGAAACCGCCTCTCGGGACCGGGCGAGGGCTGCCAGAGTGCTGCAACGTTCATGACCGGGCAACCGTTGACGAACGTTCACGTCGCCTAACGGATAGGGCGCTCAGCTGACGGCGCCGCTGACCGGTACGGTAGCACTACCCGGGGCGACGCCAGATGACTGGAGCCCCTTGCCCGGCGGAGCCGGGAGAAGGGGCGGTGTCCCGACACGCCTGGCGTTGCGCCGGTCAGCTGCAGCGCCTTGTTAGGCGTCGGGCCCAGGACCTTCTTCCAGAATCGAGTCGACTAGCTCCATGAACGCGTCGACCCGGCCGCTACGGCCTCTGCCTTGACGGCGTCTCCTGTGGCCGGGCGCTAGAGCTTCGTGTATGCCGGGCTGCGCAAGCAGAGACCGCAGCCCGGAGAGACGGGAACGCCAGAAGTCCTCGTCGAGCGTCCCTCGCTTGTATTGAAGGAACATCGTCTCGTGAACGCTCAAGAACTGGGCGATCAACATCCGGAACTGCGGTAGTTCCTCGTCTGTGAGCTGGCTTAGACCAACGCGCCCCAAGCGGAAGATCCGCTCGAGGTGCGGGTTCGCGAGAATCAGTTCGTTGACACTGTTCGAGGAATCGAGCGCTGATTGGTAGGTCGAGGTGCGGATTGTTCGAGTGTTCTGGCGAATTTGAACGGCGAGGTACCCGAGCGTAGCGATTACGCCAAGTGCACCCAAGAGTTCGGCGATGGCACCGATCGCTTCCCAGTTCAAAGTCAACCCGCCGCCTAACGGATAGGGCGCTCAGCTGCCGGCGCCGCTGACCGGAACGGTAGCACTACCCAGGGGGACGCCAGATGACTGGAGCCCCTTGCCCGGCGGAGCCGGGAGAAGGGGCGGTGCTTCGGTTGGCCTTGACTAGGGCCGGTCAGCTGCAGCGCCTGGTGAGGCGGCGGTTCGCTCAGGTGGCGCGAGTCGATGGATCCCGGGCCGCGTTCTCCGCAAGCACCTGGCGTACCGCGGACGAGATCGAGAAGTCGCCTTCGAGAAGATCGCCGGCGACCTCTCTGAGGGCGCGAGCATTGCGAAGAACCTGCTCCTTGAAAGGCGCCGCGTAGTCGGTGGCGAGGTGGTTCGGGGAGCGCAGCTGGAGAAGCGCCCCAAGGGGGATGACGGGCACGGACGGTTCGGGTTCGGTGGGGCCAAGGGTTACGTGCAACTCCCGACTCCACGGATCCTTTTCGACGTCCACCCATGTGGCTTCGCTCTCGAACCGGACTACTGGCCCCCGTCCAGGTTCTCGCGGAGACGCAACGCGTGACAGCCCGCACTCGGATTCGAGGAAGGCGAAGGGCTCGCGGATCGTCCGCTCGAATATCCACTGCGTCAGGTTCATCCCGCCGCCTAACGGATAGGGCGCTCAGCTGACGGCGCCGCTGATCGGTACGGTAGCGCTACCCAGGGGGCCGCCAGGTGACTGGAGCCCCTTGCCCGGCGGAGCCGGGATAAGGGGCGGTGCCCCGACACGCCTGGCGTTGCGCCGGTCGGCTGCAGCGCCTGGTTAGGCGGCGGCCCCGTACGTTCACAGGGGGGTCTAGAACCAGTGATCGTGCATTGCGCTGAGAAACTCGCTCGTGAGCGGATAGCCGGAGGCAGAGCCGATGACTGAATCGATTCCGCACCGAGGGCACAATGCCGTGGTTCCGAGGCCGTCTGTCTCGTCGATCCACTCCACGATTTCGGCGGGAAGAAAGGTCGAGCGGCAGTAGAAGCAGCCGCAGAGATCGCTCCGTTGGATCTCGCCTCGATGCTTCGAGGAGTGGCTGTGCGCACCAAGGACGTCGCTGGGAACAGCCATTTGAGTGGGCTCCGCCGCCGCCTAACGGATCGGGCGCTCAGCTGACGGCGCCGCTGACCGGCAGGGTAGCACTACCCAGGCGGCCGCCAGATGCCGGTAGCCCCTTGCCCGGCGGAGCCGGGAGAAGGGGCGGTGCCCCGAATGGCCCCGGCTAGCGCCGGTCAGCTGCAGCGCCTGGTTGGGCGGCGTTGGCAATGAGCTGGCGAGGAACAGCCTGTCTCGGCATGTGCGAGGTGAGGCGAAAGAGGATGAACGCCGAGTGCTCGGAGAGGCAGGGCAGCATCGGTGAATCGAGATCCGTAGTTGGAGGACTCGCGTTGCAGTCTCCGCGTGGCCGTGGGTAGGGAACCGGGGGGCTACACGTTCGAATGGTCTGCGTGGATACGAGTCGCCTCGTGCAGGGCTGCTGAACCTCGACTCTGATGACCCTGCGCCGCGAACGCATGCGCGCAGCCGCGCGGGATGTCGTTCCGCTCGAAGTGCTTGGCGGCGACGTCCAGATGGGCAGCGGCCCGACGGAACTCCTCTGCCGCAGTCGTGAAGAGCTCGGTGACCCTCGCCTTGTCCGCTTCGCCCAAAGGTGCCTCTCCCGCGAAGCCGCCTAACGGATATGGCGCTCAGCTGACGGCGCCGCCGACCGGTACGGTAGCACTACCCAGGGGGACGCCAGATGACTGGAGCCCCTTGCCCGGCGGAGCCGGGAGAAGGGGCGGTGCCCGGTTGGCCTCGGCTAGCGCCGGTCAGCTGCAGCGCCTGGTTAGGCGGCGCCCGCGTAGCCTTCGCGGAAGAAGGCATACAGTGACGCGGCTAGGATGGCGGCCCCGAGGAACCGCGCTGGTAGCCCACGCAGGTGAAAGATGTGAAGGAACCCGAAGAGAGGCACAACACCGCGCCACAGGAAGTACGCTCCGAGGCCAGCGAAACCCAGGAAGCCAGACGGCGGCGCCAGTGCATGGAGCGTACCTGCGACCGCGATGCCGAGGAAGGTCGCAAAGCTGGCGTTCCGGACGCGCTCAGCATGCCAGGGATGGTCGTTGCGATAGCGCGGGAATAGGCCCTTCGAGGACATGGGCGATCGATCGACGGATCGGGTTGCCCACTTGAGAGGCCTGCTCGCAGCGGTGGGGCTCTTGGGGTGATGAGTCGCCGCCTAACGGACAGGGCGCTCAGCTGACGGCGCCGCTGACCGGGAGGGTAGCACTACCTAGCGGGACGCCAGATGACTGGAGCCCCTTGCCCGGCGAAGCCGGGAGAAGGGGCGGTGCCTCGGTTGGCCTCGGCTAGCGCCGGTCAGCTGCAGCGCCTTGTTAGGCGGCGTACGAGGTCAGTCTTGGTGGAACCATGAATGGGTGGAGTCGACCTGCTCGGCCCGGAAAGTGACGACTCTGGCTTCGTAGTTGTCGAACGTCGGTCCGGGCGCGGTGTAGTGGTGATGGCGGAAGGGGCCTGAGGCGGCAGTCGAGAGAGGAGAGCCAATAAGAGCCTGGACTTCGTTGGGCGACGCGCCTGGGACAACCTGAGCAAAGGCCCGCTCCGAATACTGCGGCGCGTAGATCGTGTCGTGCTGGCTCAGCACGACGCCCAGGAAGGCGAAAAAGACAACCGGGCTGAGCCAAAGCGCGTTCCACGCGACAGCGAGGCAGGGTATGACATGCTTTCTCATAGTGTGGTGTCGCCGCCTAACGGATAGGGCGATCAGCTGACGGCGTGCCCTTGCACGCCGGCTGATCGAGCTGGAGCGTAGCGCAGGCTACCCCCTGAGTTTGGAACTCGCTGTAAGCCGGTCAGCTGCATCGCCTGGTTAGGCGGCGGTCGGGCCCGCCTCCTGTTCCTGGGGACCCGATGGCCCCACAGGAGACGACGGCGGGCGGCGCGGGAGGCGCCCGCACAGGGTCGAGGGCGGCGGGCCCCAGCGTTTGTGCGAGACAGCTGCTCGCGGAGAGATGCGCGGCCGGAGGCCAGTCGTGGGCGCGGAGCAACGCACGAGGCCTGACCAAGCCAGGGTCGCTACTGGTCGCGTCCTCAAGAGATGCCGCGGTACGAAGAGACGGCGGCAGCAGGCCACCGACCAAGACGCGGAACCCGCTGCGGAAGCCGTGCAGACCTGGACGCTCTTGGCGCACGCCGCCTAACGGATCGGGCGCTCAGCTGACGGCGCCGCTGACCGGCAAGGTAGCA
>JASJCN010000346.1 GCA_030065975.1 Myxococcota bacterium | reverse complement strand
CAGCCGCTCGACGAGCGCGTCGCCGTCCTCCGTCGAGGTGAGCTGGGTCGGGGTCCCGCCCTGCCAGAGGAAGCGGCGCACCGTCGAGCCGCGCTGCAGCGAGAGCCATCCCTCGAAGGACTGGAGATGGAGCTGGACCAGCAGGCCCGGGAGCGCGTTGGAGGAGAGGGCGGCCATCGTCTCCGTTTCGGGCGATCCGCGGGCGAAGTTGAGGCGCGGCGCCCCGCGCGCTCAGCTGCCGCGACGCTGCAGCTGGGCGACCTGGAAGCCCAGTGCGATGGCCTCGGGCAGGTCCTTCGAGACGACCAGGTGCGAGGCCGAGAGCCCCGCGACGACGCGCTCGGAGAGCGGCGAGACGCCCGTCAGGATGGGCTCGGCGCCCCAGCCCTCGACCGAGTCGAGGATCTGCTCGAGGGCGGCCGCGCCGAAGCCGTCGTCGATGATGGCACCGCCGAGGTCGATCACGACCACGCGCACCTCGCGGGCGCCGGGATCGCGCCCGATCAGCTCGAGCGCGCGCAGCGATTCGTCGGGCCCCGAGAACGGGACCACCATGACCGGGCCCCAGACGTGGACGACCGGCGTGCCCTCCTGGAAGTCGCCGAGATCGGGCGCGGGCTCGCTCTCCATGCTGCGCTCGACGACCTCGCGGAGCGGCTGGAAGGGCAGCGCCAGGCGCGCCTCGTCGACGTGCTCCCCGTGCGCGGCGTCCCACTGCGAGGCGTCGAGCGCGAGGAACGCGCACTCCGCGTCGCCCTTGGTCACGCAGTCGTGCTCGATCGCGAGCACGTCCGCATCGTAGATGCCCGAGAGCCAGCCCGACGTGAAGCCGCTGCTGACCGCGCACGAGGCCTCGGAGCGCTCGCCGACGTGGGCGAGGACGGCGTCCGCCTCGCGCCGGTCCGGCCATCCTCCCGCGACCGACAAGCCTGCGGGGGTCCGCCCGGGCGTGTTCCGCGCGAAGCGCAGCGGGAGACGCGAGGCGACCGGGGCCTGCAGCGGCACGGCGGCGCCGGGCCCGAAGCCCTGGCGGACCACGCGCAGCGCGTCGCGCAGGCCGTGCAGGAAGCCCATCTGGACGAGGGCCGCCCGCGCATCGCGCGCGTCGAGCTGCGCGAACAGCTCCTGGTGCAGCGCCCCGAGCAGGCGCGGGTCGAGCAGGAAGCGCGGCTCCTCCTGCAGCGTCGCGTGCAGATCCAGGCCGAGCGCCGCGAGCTCCTGGGAGAGCAGGCGGATGCCTCCGCCGCCGTCGCGATCAGACTTCGAGGAAGGCATGGATGTCGAACTTCTGTTCCTTCTCGACGAAGGACTCGCCTTCGACCTCGAGCAGGCGGAGCATCACGTCGACGCACTTGGGGTCGAACTGGCTGCCGGAGTACTTCACGAGCTCGCGCACGACGGCCTCGAGCCCGAGGCCCTTGCGGTAGGGCCGGTCGCTGGTCATGGCCTCGACGGTGTCGGCGACGATGATGATCCGGGAGGGCAGGGGGATGCGGTCGCCCGCGAGGCGGTCGGGATAGCCGCGTTCGCAGCCGTCGAACCACTCGTGGTGGTGCCGCACGCAGGAGACCACGTCGGACAGGAAGGTCACGGGCTGGAGGATCCGCGCGCCGATCTCGGGATGCTCCTTGATCTCCTCGTACTCCTCCTCCGTGAGGCGGTCGGGCTTCGTGATGACCGCGTCGCGCACGCCGATCTTGCCCACGTCGTGGAGCAGGCCCGAGATGTAGACGCGCTCGATGACCTCCTTCGGGAGGCCGAGCTCGCGGCCCATCTTCGAGGCGTAGACGCCCACCCGCTCCGAGTGGCCGCGCGTGTAGGCGTCCTTCGCGTCGACCGCCTCGGCGAGCGCGCGGATCGTCTGCACGTACGCGATGCGCAGCTCCTGGTGCTTCTCGGCGAGCTGCTTGGTGCGCTCGCGGACCTTGCCCTCCAGGTTCTTGTTCATGTCCTGGAGGCGCAGGTTCTGCTCGCGCGTGACCTGGTTGAGCCGCTTGATCTCGTTCTTGAGCGCGTAGTGGTCGAAGGCCTGGCGCAGGGTCGCCTTGAGCTCCTCGTCGTTCCACGGCTTCGTGATCAGCCGGTAGATCTCGCCCTGGTTGATCGCCTCGACGGCGACGTTCATCTCCGTGTATCCCGTGAGCATCATCCGGACCATGTTCGGATGGCGCTCGCGCACGGCCGAGAGCAGCTCGACGCCGCTCATCTCGGGCATGCGCTGGTCGGAGACGACGACCTGGGCCGGATGCCGGCTCAGGATCTCGAGGGCCTCGGCGCCGCGTGAGGCCGTCAGGACCGTCCAGCCCTCCTGCCGCAGCAGGCGCTGGAGGGCCTTGAGGATGTTGACCTCATCGTCCACGAACAGGACGGTGGCATCTTGCATGTGGGGGGATCTCCGCCTCCGGGGTCGGGGGGAGTACTTCAAGCTCCGTGCCGAACCCAGGAGAGGGGGTGGAACCTCAGCCCTATCGGTAGGTTGGGCGATTTTCCTGCGGTGAAATCGCAGAGGTGGCGCGGTCCTGAAGACGGGACTCCCGCCTCCGCGGCCGCGCAGCGCGGGCGCAGCCGAACGGCGTCTTGCACTGGAGCTGCGGTCACGCGGGTGCGCAACTCGGGGCCCAGCGGCGCGACCTGGCGGGCCAACCCCCCGCAGGGCGAGGCCCAGGGGCCGTCCGGCCGCGTTTCAGGGTGCAAGGCGGTCCCGATTCCGGGACGTCCCGCTTCTGGGACCACTTTTTTCGCCACCTCGGGGGGCCTCGAGCCACTTCCCCTATGCAATGGTTGTTTGTGCATGGTGCGACTCGGTGATCACCGCCCGGCCCGACCCCACGGTCGTGCCCGCGGCCCCCTCCAAGGCGGATAGCCACGGCATCTGCCGCACCTGCCTGTCGGCGCGCATCGCCAGCGACGGCGTCCGCATGGGCGGGACCACGCCGCTCTCCGCGCGCTAGCCGAGCCCCGACGGGCTCCCCGCGGCAGCCTCTGGGGGTGGCCTGCGCCCGCGCTCGGAGCGTGCGCCCAGAGGATCGCTGCGGTCTAGGAGAGGCCCAGCCGCTCGCGGCGGTAGGAGCCCGACTGGACGGCCTCGCACCACTCCTTGTGGGAGAGGTACCAGGCGACCGTGCGCTCCATGCCGCGCGCGAGGTCCATGCTCGGGTTCCAGCCGAGCTCCTCGCGCAGGCGCGTGTCGTCGATCGCGTAGCGCCGGTCGTGGCCGGGGCGGTCGTCGACGAAGGTCTTGAGGCCCTCGTAGCGGTCGACCTCGGCGTTCGCGAAGGCCGGGTTCCCGGCCACGGGCGCGGCCGCTTCGAGCGCCTCGCAGAGCCGGTCGATGATCTCGAGGTTCGTGTGCTCGGCCCGGCCCCCGATGTTGTAGTGCGTGCCGGGCGCGGCGGCCGTGAGCACCCGCAGCAGCGCCGAGCAGTGGTCCTCGACGTAGAGCCAGTCGCGGATGTTCTGCCCGTCGCCGTAGATCGGCAGCGGCTTGGCCTCGAGCGCGTTCAGGATCATGAGCGGGATGAGCTTCTCCGGGAACTGGTAGGGCCCGTAGTTGTTCGAGCAGTGCGTCATGAGCGTCGGCATGCCGTAGGTGTGGTGGTAGGCGCGCACCAGGTGGTCGCCGCCGGCCTTGGACGCGGAATAGGGCGAGTTCGGCGCGAAGGGCGTGTCCTCGCGGAAGAGGCCCTCGGGCCCCAGGGAGCCGTAGACCTCGTCGGTCGAGATCTGCAGGTAGCGGAAGCGCTCCTGCTCGGCGCCCGCGAGCGCCGACCAGTGGGCGCGCGACGCCTCGAGCAGCTGCAGGGTCCCGAGCACGTTCGTGTTCACGAACTCGGCGGGACCGTCGATCGAGCGGTCGACGTGGCTCTCGGCCGCGAAGTTGATCACGCACTCGGGGCGATGCTCGGCCAGCACGGCGTCGACCGCCTCGCGGTCGCGGATGTCGGCCTCGACGAAGTGGAAGCGCGGGTTCGTGGTGAGGTCGCGCAGGCTCTGCACGTTGCCCGCGTAGGTCAGCGCGTCGAGCACGACGATGCGCGCGTCGCTCTCCTGGAGCGCCATGCGCGCGAAGTTCGAGCCGATGAAGCCGGCGCCGCCGGTCACGATCCAAGCCGTCATGAGGAAGGTCCCGTTCGCGCGGCCCGAAGGCGGGTCCGGCGAGAGTGAAGGAGGAGAGGGAGAATCAGGAAAGAGGGGAGGAGGGTCAGAGGTAGGTGCCGGCCGTCGCGCGCTGCGGCAGGCGCTGGCGCGTCCGCCGGTAGAGCTCGACCTCGGCCAGCAGATCCTGGGTCGAGACCAGGGCCACGGGCTCTTCGGCCGTCTCGCAGCGGGCCTTGCGGCGCAGGACGCTGTGCATGAGGTGGATCCAGTCCCCCGTGGTCGGGTCGCGGAAGCGGCTCACGACGTCGCGCCAGTCGACGGCCTCGAAGAGCGTCTTCCCGGCCCGCTTCTCGGCCGCGCGCGCGTGGATCTGGAGCGCCGCGACGATGTCGTCGGGCACCTGCGGCGTGACCTCGACGACGCGCTCGAAGCGCCCCGGCTGCACGAACGCGGGCCGCAAGGTGTCGGGATGGCTCGTGGAACCGGCCAGCAGCACGTGCTCGGGCTCGACCGTGCGGTCCGTGAGCTCGCCCAGGAAGTCCATGATCGGCCCGAAGGGCAGGTCGTTGCGCTGGCCGCCGATCTCCTCGGCCTGCATGAACTCGAGCTCGTGGAAGTAGACCGTGGTGGGCGGCATCTCGGAGAGCGTCTGCGTCCAGCTCTCGAGCAGCTCGCCGACCTTGCCGCCGTGGTGGATGACCTCGAGCGCGAGCCGCGGTACGCGCACGTGCACGAAGGCCGTCTCGGCGCGCGTGGCGAGCGCCTTCGCGAGCAGCGTCTTGCCCGCGCCCGCCTGGCCGATCAGCAGCAGGCCCGAGGGCGGGAAGGTGCCCCACTGCTCGTAGACGTCGGGGTTCGTCATCGCGCAGGCGTAGGTGAGGACCTCCTCCTGCGCCTCTTCGAGGCCGCCGATCTGGTCCCCGTGGACGCCCGGCGAGCCGAGCACCTCGGTCGCCTTCGCGAGCGGCGGCATCTTGCGGGCCGCGCTGGTCCAGAGGTTCCGGGCCTTCTCCTGTCGGATCTCGGCGTCGTTCATGGCCGGGGAGGGTACCCGTTCCGCAGGCGGCCGGGGCCAGGAGGCCCCGAACGCGAAGCCCGCGGCCGAGGGCCTACTGGTTGCGGTAGCGGCGTCCGCGGTTGCTCGAGGTCAGCCCCGGCGGCTTGCCGCGGTGCCGCGTGCCCGAGAGATCCCGCTGCGCCGAGCCTTCCTTGCCCGCGCGGGGCCCGTGGCCGAGCCGCGTTCGCTTGCCGGGGCCCTCGTAGACGCCGCTCTCCCAGGTGCGCTGGGTGTAGGTGGGCAGGGTGGACGGCGGGAGCACGCCCGGCGTGGCCTCGGCCTCGCCCTGGATCGCCTCGTAGCGGCCCTCCCCGACGATCTTCGGGGCCTTCAGCGGCTCGGCCGTGAGGCTGCGGTAGCCACTCCGCATGCCGCGGCCGTCCCAGCCCCCGGCCCGCGCGGGGGCCTGGCTCGGCGGCGCCGACGAGACCGCCGGCAGCCCGTCCTGGGCCTTGGGCCGAGCGTCCGTCCCCCAGGCGGCAGTACCCCCCGCCACCAGGAGGACGGACGCCAGCCACGTCACCTTGGTCCGAACCGTTCGCCCCATGCGTCCCATCACCCGTTCCTCCGCGGACGGCCGCCCCCCGGCAGACCGCCTCGCCGCTGCGCGCGCCGGGCATCCGGCGTCGGCGCAGCTCGTGAGCGTCGAAGAGTGAGTGGCAGGACCCGAGCGGAAGGTGACACCGCGCCCCGGCAGCCCGGCGGCAGCTCGGCGCTCACGGAGGCGGCGCCCCTGGGAGATCTCGCCACACGAGGATCCATTCGCGATACTGCGCCCGCGCTCCGGCGCCGCGTCCCCATCGTCTAGTGGCCTAGGACTCCGCCCTTTCAAGGCGGCAACACGGGTTCGAGTCCCGTTGGGGACGCCACTTTGCCCTGCGATTCCGAGGGCTCGTCGGTCCGAGAGCCGCGAATCCCGACGGTTCGATCAACAAGGCGCACGCCCCATCGCCTTCTTCGGATCCCGCATGGCGCTGAGCGACACGTCGATGCCGTAGGTGAGGAAGTCGCCCTGTGGTGTCACCTCGATGAGGCACATCTTCGCGACGCGCTCCGGATCCTCCGCCATGCCGCGGTT
>JASJCN010000345.1 GCA_030065975.1 Myxococcota bacterium | reverse complement strand
CTCGCATTACCACGCCGCCGCCGGTGGCGAGGTAATGCGAGAGGCGAATCGTAGCGCTCTCGCGGAGCGCGGGTTCGTGGTGTATCTGCACGCGACTCTCGAGGAGCAGCTCCGCCGCACCCGCGGTGACCGCAATCGTCCTCTTCTCGCCCGGGGCGATCCCGAAACCGTGCTTCGGGAGCTCATTGCGATTCGCGAACCGCTGTACCGCTCCATCGCCGACCTGGTGGTGGAGACCGATCGCAGCGGTCCGCGCGTTATTGCGCGACGTCTCCTGGCGAAGTTACCGTAGCGCCTCCGAAACCCGCAGCAGAACCATGCCGACCCTGACTCTCGATCTCGGCGATCGCAGCTATCCCATCTACATCGACGCCGGCCTCCTCGATGACGGTGCTCGTTTGCGCAGCCACCTTGCCGGCCGCGAAGTTCTCATCGTGAGCAACGAGACCGTGGCGCCTCTCTATCTTCCGCGCCTGCGAGCAGCTCTCGGCGAGGGCTTGCGCATCGCGGAGGTCATCCTCCCCGACGGTGAGCAACACAAGACACTCACGGTACTGGAGACGATTTTCGATGAGGCGCTGGAACAGCGGCACAGTCGCAGCACGACGGTAATTGCGCTGGGAGGCGGCGTGGTGGGGGACATGGCCGGCTTTGCCGCCGCCAGCTATCAGCGCGGCGTCGCGTTTATACAGATTCCCACCACACTCCTGGCGCAGGTCGATTCGAGCGTAGGAGGGAAAACGGCCGTCAATCACGCGCTGGGCAAGAACATGATCGGCGCGTTCTACCAGCCGCGCGCCGTCATCATCGATACCGACGTGCTGGCCACGCTGCCCGACCGTGAATATGCGGCGGGCCTCGCCGAGGTGATCAAGTACGGTTTGATCTGTGATCGCGAGTTCTACACCTGGCTGCTCGAGAAGCGCGAGGCCCTGCGCTCGCGCGACCCGGCTGCACTCGCCATCGCCATCGAGCGAAGCTGCGCCGCGAAAGCGAGCGTGGTCGCCGCCGATGAGCACGAGGGCGGTGTGCGGGCGATCCTGAACCTCGGCCATACTTTTGGTCACGCCATCGAGGCCGCCCAAGGCTACGGCAACTGGCTGCACGGTGAGGCCGTGGCCGCGGGCATGCTTCTCGCCGCGCGCCTGTCGAAGCGGCGCGGCTGGATCTCCGAGGCGGAGGTACAAGAGCTTGCGGACTGGCTGTCCTACCAGGCGCTGCCCGTGGAGCCGCCGCAGATGGACCTTGCGCTGTGGCTCGAGCACATGGGCCGCGACAAGAAGGTCGTGGACGGCCGCCTGAGGCTGGTACTCCTGCGAGCCATCGGCGAGGCCTGCATCGTTGACGATGCCAGCGAAGACGAACTTCGGGTGCTCTTCGCTGCCGAGGAGACCGCCTGAGGCCGACCGCCGGGTGCTCCCGAGGGGTACTTAGGTCGGTTTGTTCACCCATGACCATCGTGTAAACTCACCGGCCCTTCGCCGCGTCGCCCCGGTCTGGAGCCTGTGTTTCAGCCATCGCCAGGGCAATACACGCAGTCGTCGTCGCAGCGATAGCTGCACCGATAGCTGCAGAAATAGCATGCGCGAGTATGCGCGGCCCGGGACCTGCCAATGGCGGCAGGTACCGCCCATGCACATCCGACGCTGTTCGGTTGATGGCAGAGCGGGCACAGCGAGGCAGCCGCTTACACACGCAGCTGACCCCTCTCGACCAACGCCGTTTCATGCCGAGCCACGCCGTACCCGGGCGCGAGCGGCGCGAAAGGGCAAAGCGCTGCTCAAGCAGCACAGGTATGCACTGACGCAGTCGCATGCCGGCCGAAAAATCGCGATGACGCGTGCGACGAACTGCCAAGATTTGCAGCGATCTATCGCGGAAAAGCGCCTATCTGCGCTAATTTGAACTAGTAGTCGCCCAGATGCCACGCGCGAGCACGCCAGGCAGGGCTGAGCCCGGCACAGGAAAACAGAGGAACAACACCCGAGCATGAGCGAAGGCCTGTACAACCCCGATGACGTCCGCGATAACTGTGGCTTCGGCCTCATCGCGCACATGTCGGGCGATGCCAGTCATCGGCTCCTGCAGGTGGCCATCGAATCCCTGACCTGTATGACGCATCGGGGCGGTATCGCCGCTGACGGGCGCACCGGGGATGGCTGCGGTCTGCTCATGCAGATGCCCGAGGCCTTTATGCGCAGCCTTGCCGAAGAGCATTTCGGCGCCGCGGATCCCGGGCGCCTGGCCGTGGGACAGATCTTCCTGAGCCAGGACGACGAGCGGGCCGCAGCAGGCCGCCTCGCGCTCGAGGAGGCCGTGCGCGCTCGCGGCCTTAACGTGCTGGGTTGGCGAACGGTGCCGGTCAGCGTGGACGTCTGCGGTGACATCGCGCTGGACGCCCTGCCGTGCATCGAACAGCTTTTTATCGACGGCGGCGCGTCTACCCCGGAGGAGCTGTCGTCGGCGCTGTTCGTGGTGCGGCGCAAGGCCGAGATCGCCATGCAGGACGATCCCGACTTCTACATCTGCAGCCTGTCGGCGCGCGTGATCTCCTACAAGGGACTGGTCATGCCGGTCGACCTGCCGCGCTTCTACGCGGACCTGTCCGACGAGCGCCTTAAAACGGCGATCTGCGTTTTTCACCAGCGCTTCTCCACCAACACCATGCCGCGCTGGCCCCTGGCCCAGCCCTTCCGCCTCCTCGCCCACAACGGCGAGATCAACACCATCGAGGGCAACCGCAACTGGGCCGAGGCGCGCACGGCGCTGTTCGAGAACGAGCGCCTTCCCGATCTCGCGTCCATCGCGCCGCTCGTGAATCGCAGCGGCTCGGATTCGTCGAGCCTGGACAACATGCTGGATGTGCTCCTGACCGGCGGCATCGAGATGCCACGGGCGCTGCGCATGCTGATTCCGCCGGCCTGGCAGAACATCGAGTCCATCGACCCCGATCTCAAGGCGTTCTACGAATACCACTCCATGCACATGGAGCCCTGGGACGGCCCCGCCGGCGTGGTCATGACCGACGGCCGCACCGCCGCCTGTACCCTGGACCGCAATGGCCTGCGGCCCGCCCGCTACGTGCTGACCCGCAACAAGGTGCTGACCATTGCCTCTGAGGTGGGCGTATGGGATTACGCACCCGAGGACGTCATTGAAAAAGGCCGGCTGGGTCCGGGCGAAATGCTGGCGGTGGATATCGACCAGGCCCGCATCTGGCGACCCAAGGCCATCGACGATCACCTCAAGTCCCGCCACCCGTATCGGGAGTGGTTGTCCGAAAACGTCATCACCATCCATAACAACGACGAGCAGGAGATGGCCGCAGCCGACCGCTTCATGCGCACCGACTACGGCCGCCTATTGACCTTCGAAAAACTGTTCGGGGTCACCATCGAGGAGAAAAACCAGATCCTCAAGCCCCTGGCCAAGGACTCCGCCGAGGCAGTGGGGTCCATGGGGGACGACACTCCTATTGCCGTACTGTCGCGCCAGACCCGCAGCGTCTACGATTATTTTCGCCAGCAGTTTGCCCAGGTGACCAACCCGCCCATCGACCCCCTGCGGGAGTCGGCGGCCATGTCGCTGGGGACCAGCTTCGGCCGTGACCACAACGTGTTCAGCGAAACCACCACCCACGCCCACCGGGCTCTGGTGCCCTGGCCGGTGCTGAACTACGTCAAGTACCAGCAGATTCTCAACCTGGATCAGAACCATTACCGCAACCTCACCCTGTCGCTGAACGTGGACCATGCCGCCGAGTGGAAATCCGCACTGGAGGCGCTGTGTGAACAGGCGGTCCAGGCGGTGCGCGAAGGCGTGGTGATCCTGGTTCTGACCGACCGGGACATCGATCCTCGCCGGCTGCCGCTGCCGGCGCCCCTGGCCGTGGGTGCGGTACACCAGGCCCTGATACGGGAGCGGCTGCGCTGCGACTGCAATATCATCCTGGAAACCGCCACCGCCCGGGACCCGCATCACTTTGCGGTGCTGATGGGACTGGGCACCACCGCGGTGTATCCGTACCTCGCTTACCAGATGCTGAACGAACTGCACAAGGAGGGCCGCCTGGAAGGGGACCTGCTGCAGCTGCGCAAACAGTACCGTCGTGGCATTCGCAAGGGCATGCTCAAGATTCTCAGCAAAATGGGTATCTCCACCATCGCCAGCTATCGCGGCGCGCAGCTGTTCGAAGCCGTCGGCATCAGCCGCGAGATCACCGACCTGTGCTGCCCGGGAGCACCCAGCCGCATCGGCGGATCGGACTTTGCCGACCTCAAGGCGGATCAGGAAATCCAGTCGCTGGCCGCCTGGAGCACGGCCCGGCCGTCCCGGGGTGGTCTGCTCAAGTACGTTCACGGCGGAGAATTCCACGCCTACAACCCGGACGTGGTGACACTGATGCACGCGGCCGTGGGCAGCGGGGAATACGCCGACTACGAAAAATACCGGGACGCGGTGAACTATCGCCCGATTTCCTCGCTGCGTGACATGCTGCAGCTGCGCAGCGGCGATAAGTCTGTGGAGGCCGACCCGGTCGAGACGGTGGAACAGATCGTCTGGCGGTTCGACTCCGCCGCCATGTCCGTGGGCGCCCTGTCGCCCGAGGCCCATCAGACCCTGGCCGAGGCCATGAACGCCCTGGGCGGTCGCTCCAATTCCGGAGAAGGCGGCGAAGACCCCCAGCGTTACGGCACCAACCGGCGCTCCCGCATCAAGCAGGTGGCATCGGGCCGGTTCGGCGTGACCGCGCCGTACCTGATCGATGCCGACGTGCTGCAGATCAAGGTGGCCCAGGGCGCCAAGCCCGGGGAGGGCGGGCAGCTGCCCGGCCACAAGGTGACCCCGGAGATCGCTGCGCTGCGGTTTTCACGGCCCGGCGTGACCCTGATTTCGCCGCCGCCCCACCACGACATCTATTCCATCGAGGACCTGGCCCAGCTGATCTTTGACCTCAAGCAGGTCAATCCCACGGCCCTGGTCTCGGTCAAGCTGGTATCGGCCCCCGGAGTCGGCACCATCGCGGTCGGGGTGGCCAAGGCCTACGCCGACCTGATCACCATTGCCGGTCATGATGGCGGCACCGGCGCCAGTCCGCTGACCTCGGTCAAGTACGCCGGTATCCCCTGGGAAATCGGACTGGCCGAGGCCCACGAAGCCCTGGTGGCCAACGACCTGCGGCACAAAATCCGGCTGCAGGTGGACGGCGGTCTGAAGACCGGCCTGGACGTGGTCAAGGCCGCCATGCTGGGTGCCGAGAGTTTCGGCTTCGGCACCGCGCCGATGATCGCCATGGGCTGCAAGTACCTGCGCATCTGCCACCTGAACAACTGCGCCACCGGCGTCGCAACACAGAACAACGTGCTGCGCAGCGAGTACTTCGTCGGCCTTCCGGACATGGTGATCAACTTCTTCCGCTTCATCGGCGAGGAAGTGCGCCGGCTCATGGCCAGCCTCGGCGCGCGCAGGCTCGACGAGCTGATCGGCCGGGTCGACCTGCTCGAACTGCATGACGGCGAGACGGATCGCCAGGCGCGCCTGGATCTTGCGCCCATCGTCTCCGATGCCGGACTGACGAAAGACGTGCCGCAGTTTTGTACCGACCTGCGTAACGAGCCCTTCGACAAGGGCGAACTCGCGGAAGAAATGGTCGAAGCAGCGTTGCCCGCGATCGAGGCCAGGAGCGGCGGCAAGTTCGGTTTCGAGATCCGCAACTTCAATCGCTCGATCGGTGCACGCCTCTCCGGGGAAATTGCGCGCCGTCACGGTAACGAGGGCATGCGCGACGCGCCGCTCGACATCCTGCTGCGCGGCACGGCCGGGCAGAGCTTCGGCGCGTTCAACGTATCCGGCCTGAACCTGAGCCTGATCGGCGACGCCAACGACTACGTCGGCAAGGGCATGGCCGGCGGCAACATCGTCATCCGGCCGCCCGAGGACACCGGCTATGTCGTGCGCGACACGGCAATCATCGGCAATACCTGCCTGTACGGCGCCACCGGCGGCAACCTGTTCGCATCGGGCCGCGCGGGCGAACGATTCGCCGTCCGCAATTCCGGTGCCACGGCCGTCATCGAAGGTGCTGGCGACCACTGCTGCGAATACATGACCGATGGCATCGTCGTCGTGCTGGGCCAGACAGGCGTGAATTTCGGTGCGGGCATGACCGGCGGTTTCGCCTACGTGCTCGACATGGAGCGCGACTTCGTCGACCGCTACAACCACGAGCTCATCGAC
>JASJCN010000041.1 GCA_030065975.1 Myxococcota bacterium | reverse complement strand
TGGGCAGGCAGCCCTCGAAGTAGAGCTTCGCCTCGAAGGCGTGGAGCGGGACGGTATCGGCGGCGCACAGCTCCTCGACGAAGCGCGAGTACTGGGCCTCGGAAAGGGGCACGTTCAGGTAGTCGCCGTCCCCGTCCTCCCAGCGCGAGGCGCGGAACACCACGTCCATGTCGACCGAGTCCGCGTACACGATCGGCGAGACCGCGTCGTAGAAGGCCAGCGACTCCTCGCCCACCAGCGCCTGGAGCTCCGCCGCGAGGGCGGACGCGGTGAGCGGGCCGGTCGCGAGGATCACCCGATCGTGGTCCGGGATGCGGTCCACGCGCTGGGCCACGACCTCGATGTCCGGATGGTCGCAGACCGCCTCGGTGAGCCGCTGCGAGAAGGCGATGCGGTCCACCGCGAGCGCGCGCCCGGCGGGCACCGCGGTCTCGTCGGCCACGCGCAGGACCAGCGAGTCCAGGCGCCGCATCTCCTCCTTCAGGAGGCCGACCGCCACGCCCAGGTGCGCGCCGCGCAGGCTGTTGCTGCAGACCAGCTCGGCGAAGTCGTCGCTCGAGTGGGCGGGCGAGCGCTCGGCCGGCTTCATCTCGAACAGACGCACCCGCGCGCCGAAGCGCGCGGCCTGCCAGGCCGCCTCGCAGCCGGCGAGGCCTGCCCCCACCACCAGCACCTCCGGCTTCGTCGACACAGCGACAGGGTAGCCACCGGCGCCGGACGCACCGCCTCTCAGGTGCCGCCGCCCGTGCGGCGGAGGCGGCCGTCGCGCTCCTCCTCGATCCGGCCCGCGAGCTCGAGCTCGAGGATCGGCAGGGCCACGGCGTCGGCCTCGCCGCCGAGGCGACGGGCCAGCTCGTCCCGGGTCAGCGGCCCGGCCGAGAGCAGACGCAGCACCCGCTCGGCCGCAGCCGAGAGCGGCGCCCGCGGCGCGTTCCGGGCTGGCCCTTCGTCGACCGTCGGCTCGGCCGGAAGCTCGAGCGGGGGGCGAAGCGCGGACAGGACGTCGGCCGCCTCGAGCACGATGCCGGCGCCGTCGCGCAAGAGCGAGAGCGCGCCGGCGTGGGCGGGCGAGTCGACCGGCCCCGGCACGGCGAACACGTCCACCCCCTGGTCCGCGGCGTGGCGGGCGGTCACGCCCGTCCCGCTTCGCCGCCGCGCCTCGACCACGACGACGGCCTCGCACAGGCCGCTGATCAGCCGGTTGCGCAGGGGGAAGTGGTGCGGGAGCGCCGGCGTGCCGAAGGGAAACTCGGTGAGCCGCGCGCCCGCTTCCTCGATGCGCCGCGCCAGTGCGCGATGGGCGGCCGGATAGACCTGCTCGAGGCCGCACGCCTGCACGGCAAAGGTCGCGCCACCGGCGTCGAGCGCCCCTTCGTGGGCCGCGGCGTCGATGCCCCGGGCGAGCCCCGAGACGACCACGGCCCCCGCCCGGGCGAAGTCTCCGGCCAGCCTGCGGGCCATCCGCAGCCCGGCGCGCGTGGCGGCCCGCGAGCCCACGATGGCGATGCAGCGGGCGCTGGCGAGCGGCCGGGCGCCGGCCACGGTCAGGACCGCGGGGGCATCGGGAAGCCGCGCGAGACGCGGCGGATAGTCCGGATGTCCCATCGGCAGGAGCCGCGCCCCCGATCGCTCGAGGCGCAAGGCGTCCGCGTGGTCGCGGGGGCCGGGTCGCGCGTCGAGCTCGGCCGGCGGGCTCTCGGCGGAGGAAGCCCGGCGCAGGACCTCGGCCGCCGACTCGGGCCGAAGCGCGACCCTTCGCTGCAGGGCCAGCCACCGGGCGGCCGCGGCGCGCGATGCGGACGTCGGGCTCGAGGAAGGGGTCGGCACGGGCGACCTCCCCGGGACCCTGGGGTCCAGAGGAGGTAGTGCCCGGGCTCGTCACCGGCAAGCCGGTGCGTCGCCCGGCGAGAACGCGAGGCCTCGTCCCGTTCGCAGGCCTCGCCGGGTTCGCCCGGAGAAGTGCTGCTAGGGCGCGCCGATGTCGTCCGATCCGCGGAAGCGGTCGCCGCGGGTCAGGTCCGACGTCGCGTGGGTGACCAGCGCGACCGAGGTCGCGTCACCCGTCTCGACGACGAGAAGCTTCGCCACCACCTCGTCCGGGAGCTCGACCTCGCCGGTCACCGCGTCGACACCGCGACCCAGGGGCCGGTAGATCTCGAGGGGGCTGCCCACGTCGAGGCCGTCGTTGCGGCCGCGGTCGAGGTACACCACGTCGTGGGCACCCATCGTCAGCCGCTGATCCGGCGTGTGCACCACGTGGCCCTCGACCTCGGGAGAGTCGAGCACCTCGATCTCCGTGTCGCGCATCTCGAAGGGGCGTACCCGATCGCCGCGCTGCATGTCGCCGACCGAGAGCTTGACCATGGCGGTCGCGCTCTCGGCGTGCACCTTCGTCACCTCGAGCCAGCCGAGCTCGACGGTGGACCAGCCGATCGGCTGGCCGGAGATCGCGCGCACGCGCTCCTCGGTCCGGAAGATGGTCATGCGATCTCCCTGGGAGACCTCACCGGCACCGAGGCCGATCACCACCTCGTCGTTGCCCGCCAGGAGCGTCCGGAGGCTCGGGCTGTCCACGATCGTGGCCGAGCCCTCGAGAGCCTCGTCGGTCACGAAGCCCGTGGTCTGGACCTCGCTGAAGGTGAAGCGGGGCCGCTGAGCGGGCTCCCCCGGCATGCCGTCGAGCTCCATCGCCGCCGGAGGCAGGTCGTCGCCACCCGCCAGCAAGGCCGCGGCCTCCTGGTCGGTAACCGGCCGCATCTCCTCGGGCGTGATCCACAGGATGTCGCCGGGATGGATCAGGTCCGGGTTCGACACGTCGTCGTTGTCGTGCCAGATCGACGGCCATGCCCAGGGCGTGCCCAGGTAGGCGTCGGAGATGTCCCAGAGCGTGTCGCCGCTCGCGACCGTGTGCAGCCGGCCGGCGCGACCCTGCTCGTCCCGGCCCGCCGGGCCGAGGACGGTCTGGTGGAAGCTCTCGGCCTCGGGGGCGATCTCTTCGGCCGTGGCCTCGGAGTCGGTCGCTTCGAGCGCGTCTCCGGACTCTTCGGACCCGGCCGCCGGGCTCTCGCCCTCCTGGGCCTCGGCGGTCTCCTCGGCCACGGGAGCCTCGGTCTCGGCGGCGATGGGAGCCGCGAGCAGGCCGACCACGGCTGCCACGATCAGGGCGTCGGCCACCTCAGCGAGGAAGCAGGACTTCATGCAAATCCCTCCTGGCGGACGCCTAGAGGGGCGGTCCGCTGGAGGGTGCATCGGCCTGCCGTGCCGGCTCCTTGAGGGCATCCACGCAGCAGGGGGCCGCCACGCCGCCGGGACTCACGGGCCCGCAGCCCGCGCGCAGGCCATGGGCAACACGGCGCCCAGCTCCCGGGGAGGCCCTAGGGTGCAGCGACCTCGGCCGTGCCCCCCAGGCGCTCGTGCATGGCCCGCACCTCCTGGGTCCACTCCGGCTCGGGGCGCTCGGCGTCGGCGAAGAGCGAATCGAGGTCGCGGATCGCCCGGTCGAGGGCGGCCTTGGCCTCCTCGGTCTCGCCGTTGGCCTCGTAGGCCTGGGCCAGGTGATGGCGCACGATCGCGAGCTGCGGATCCTGGGGCGACATCCCGCCCTCGGCCTCGCGCAGGTAACCGATCGCCGCGGAGTGGACGCCCTTCTTGTAGAGCACCCAGCCCAGGGTGTCGGCCGCGTTCGGGTTGTCCGGCAGCAGCGCCTTGGCCTCCTGGGCGAGATCGAGGGCGCGATCGAGGTTCCCGTCCTTCTCGGAGATCAGGTAGGCGAGGTTGTTCTTGGCCACGGCCAGGTTCGGGTTGATCCCGATCGCCGACTCGTAGCGCTCGATCGCCGCGTCCTGCTTGCCCTGGAGCTCGTAGAGGGAGCCGACGATCAGGTGCAGGTTCGCCGCCTGGGGATTCGCCTCGAGAGCGTCCTCGTAGGTCGCGATCACCTCGTCGGGCTTGCCGGTCACCGCCAGGTAGCGGGCCAGGTTCTGATAGGCCGAGAGGTCGTTCGGGTCCATCTCGATGGCCCGCCGGAAGGCCGACTCGGCCTCCCGCGCGTTCCCGCCGTAGAGCTGGACCTGACCGTGCAGCTGCAGGATCTGCGCGTCGTCGGGCTTGGCGCGCAGCGCGTTCGCGATGCGCGCGGCGGACTCCGGCAGCCGCTGGTCGCGCAGGTCGAGGTCGAGCAGGGCGGCCAGGATGCCGTAGCGCGCGGGCTCGAACTCCTGGGCGCGCAGCAGGTTGGTGCGCGCGTTGTCGTGGTCCTTGAGCAGCGTGTAGGTCCGGCCGATCGCGAAGTACTCCTCGGCACCGCGCCGTTCCTCGGGGATCGAGACCAGCTCGTCGAGGGCGTCCTCGACGCGACCGCTGCGCACCAGGCTCTGGGCCAGCACGACGCGGGTGTCGTCGTCCTCGGGCGCCTTGGCCAGGACGTTGCGGCTCGTCTCGATGGCGATCTCGTGGTCGCCCACTGCGGCATGGATGCGGGCCAGCAGCCGCTCGGCGGCCGTGAAGTTCGCGTCCAGCTCGAGTGCGCGGGCCACCTCCTGGCGGGCGCCGTTGCGATCGCCCTGGAGGAAGAGCGCCGAGCCCATCAGGAAGTGGGCCTGGGGCCAGTCCGAACGCGTATCGATCACGCGACGCAGGGAGGAGACGGCGTCGGGGACACGCCCCTCGGCCATGGCGATCTTGGAGGAGACGAAGAGCGCCTCGGGGTTGCCCTCGTCGGTTCCGAGCACGGCGTCGACGACGGCACGACCCTGGGCCACGCGCACGTCGTCCTGCTCGCGGTAGCCGATGTCCACCAGCACCTCGGCCTTGCGCAGACGGGCGCGCACGTCGCCGGGCGCGGCCTCGACCGCCCGCTCGGCCGCCTCGAGCGCGCCCTCGAGGTCGCGGGCCTGGCCGCGATACTGCGACAGGAGGAGCAGCGGCTCGGGATCGCCGGGCCGCGACTGGGCGGCCTCCTCGATCATCGCGTCCGCCTTCTCCGTCTGCCCCTGGGAGTGGAAGAAGCGCGCGAGTCCGTAGATGAGCGGGAGGGGATCCTCGGCGCGCTCGATGCCGTTGCGCATCACCGGCTCGACCTCGTCGAGGCGCTTGCGCGAGACCAGGTAGTTGGCGAAGAGCGAGTACGCGCTCGACAGCTCCTCCTGGGTGGCCAGCTCGAGGGACTCGCGGTAGGTGGCCTCGGCCTCCTCGTCGCGCTCTCCGGAGCTCGACAGGAAGCCGGCCAGCGCGGCGTGGGCCGGGAAGGTGTCCTCCACCTCGATCAAGCGCCGGAACAGACGCTCGGCCTCCTCGAGGTTCCCCTCGCGGCGCTCGAAGTCGGCGAGCAGGAGGATCGGGCGCGCGGAATCGGGCGCGGAGTCGACGGCGGCGCGCAGCGCCTCGCCGGCGTCCGCGTTGCGCTTGAGCGCGAGCAGCGCACGCCCGCGCAGCACCAGCGCGTCGGTGTTCTGCGGCTCCTTCGAGAGCACCTCGTCGGCGAGACCGAGCGCCTGGGTCTGCTCCTCCTCGCGTCCGAAGATCAGGAACTGGCCGTAGCGGATGCGCGCCTCGAGGTTGTTCTCGTCGAGGCGGATCGTCTCCTGCAGCTCCCAGTAGGCCTTTCGCAGGTCGTTCTGACCCAGCAGCGCCCGCGCCAGTCCCCAGTGCGCCTCGGGTTCGTTGGGATCGAGCTGGAGCATGTTGCGGAACTCGAGGATCGCCTCGGGCCACTTCTCCTCTTCGAGGTAGGCCTCGCCCCGCTCCTGGTGCTGAGCCAGCCGCGTGGCCGAGTCCTGGCACGCGACGGCGAAGAGCAGCGCGAGCAGGATGAGGGCACTCGCCCAGCCGTTTTGGGCGAGGACGCCACCGGATCGGGCGCCACGGCCGCCTCCGGCGGCTCCTTGGCGATGGGCGACGAGGACGTCTTGGACGCGACCGTTCACGGGTTGGATCTCCAGGAGACGGGGTCGGGATCGGGGCCCGACCTCCGGGGAAGGAGGGGAAACTCGAGGCGCGGGAGCGCGAGACAGCCGGAAACGGTAACCGATTCAGGGGTCCTCGCCCCGGTTCCGGCGCCAGCTCGAGTGGGTGATGCCGAGCCGCCGAACCACGTAGTTCAGCCGCCGCCGGCTCATGCCCAGGAGCGCCGCCGCGTCCTTTTGAACCCAGCCGGTCCGCGACAGTGCCTCGGTCAGCACGGCCCGTTCGATCTCGTCCCAGGGGAGCCCGCCGGCCGGCAGGTCGGGACGCCAGCCGCGCTCGGCATGGGCTCCGGTCAGCACCAGGTCGGCCACGCCGACCTCGGGGCCGCCCGAGAGCAGAACGGCCCGCTCGATCACGTTTCGGAGCTCGCGCACGTTGCCCGGCCAGGTGTGACTGCGGATGAAGGCCAGGGCCTCCTCGGCGAAGCCCTCCCGGGGACGGCCGAGCTCGCGGCCGATCTCGGCGAGGAAGTGCTGGGACAGCGCCGCCAGGTCCTCGGGTCGCTCGCGCAGGGGCGGCAGCTGGATCCCGATCACGTTGAGCCGGAAGTAGAGGTCCTCACGGAAGGCGCCCTCGGCGATCGCGGCGGGGAGGTCGCGGTTGGTCGCGGCGACGATGCGCACGTCCGTGCGCAGGGGCCGGGTCCCGCCGAGGCGGTGGAACTCCTGGTCCTGCATCACCCGGAGGAGCTTGGCCTGGGTTGCGGGCGACATGTCGCCCACCTCGTCCATGAACAGGGTTCCGCCGTCCGCCTGCTCGAAGCGTCCGATGCGCTGGCGGTCCGCGGAGGTGAACGCGCCGCGCTCGTGGCCGAACAGCTCCGACTCGAGCAGGGTCTCGGGAAGGGCCGCGCAGTTGACCTTGACGAAGGGACCCTCCGCGCGCTTCGAGTGCGCGTGGACGAGGCTCGCGACGAGCTCCTTGCCGGTTCCCGTCTCGCCGGTCACCAGCACGGTGCTGCGCGTCGCGGCCACGCGCGTCGCGAGATCGACGGCGGCGCGGAAGGCGGGGCTCTCTCCGATGATGGTGGGCCCGCTCGCGTGGTTCTCGCGCTCGGCCTCGAGGGTCGCGACCCGCCGCACGAGCTTCGCGTGCTCGAGGGCGCGCTCGACGCGCACCTCGAGCTCGGGCAGCTCCACCGGCTTCTGCAGGAAGTCGAAGGCTCCGAGGCGCATCGCCTCGACCGCCGTCTCGATGCTCCCGAACGCAGTGGTCAACAGGATCGCCGATCGCTCGGAGCGGCCGCGCGCTTCGCGCACGACGTCGAGGCCCGAGGTGCCGGGCAGGCGCAGGTCGGTGATGACGACGTCGTAGGGCTCGACCTCGGCGTCGCGAAGGCGCGCGCACGCATCGTCCCCGCGCGCCTCGCTGTCGACGGGCCCGAAACGCTCGGCCAGGGCCCGCGCCGTGGCACGGCGGAGGGTGTCGTTGTCCTCGACCAGGAGGATGCGCGTCTGGCGCGGACTCACGCCCACTCCATGCCGGTGTCGTCGAGCGCGGTCGTCGGCACGGAGTCCGCGCGATCGCATGCGCCGGCCGCCGGAAGGTGCATGCGGAAGACGGCACCGCCGCCCGGCCGGTCGTCGACCTCGACCTGGCCGCCGTGAGCCGCGACGACCTTCTGCACCTCGGCCAGGCCGACTCCCGTGCCTTCGGCCCGGGTGGTGAAGAACGGATGGAAGATGCGCTCGCGCAGCGAGGCCTCGACGCCGGGGCCGCGGTCGGCGACCTCGATGCGCACGCCCCCGTCGGAGGACGGCTCGGCGGAGAGCCGCAGGCTCGGCGCGGCGGCCGGCGAGGGGCGCTCGTCGCCGTCCCCCTGCATGGCCTCGAGCGCGTTGGCCACGAGATCCACCAGGGCGGCGCGCATGCGCTCGGGGTCGACGTCCAGGGCGTCGAGCTCGGGCGAGACGTGAACCTCCACCGGCCCGTCGAAGGCGACCCGCGCACTGGCGCGCATCAGCGCATCGTCGAGCAGCTCACGAGCCGGCGTCGCCCGCCGCTCGAGCTGCAGCGGACGCACGAAGTCGAGGCTGCCGGTCACCGTCGCGGCCAGGGAGCGGACCTCGCCGAGCGCCTCCTCGATCAGCTCGCCGTCGGCCTCGCCGGCGGCGCGCCGCTTCAGCAGGCCGAGCAGCACCTCGAGACTGGCCAGGGGATTGCGCAGCTCGTGGGCCAGGCCGGCGGCCATCTGGCCGAGCGCCAGCAACCGATCCTTGTGGCGGTCCTGCTCCTCGCGGCGTTCGAAGAGGGTGAGATCGCGGAACAGGATGGCGGCGCCGCGCGTGTCGCCAGCGGGGCCGACCACCGGAATCAGCGTGTAGCCGATGGTGAAGGGCTCTCCCCCGCGGCGGGGCGGGAGACGCAGCTCGCAGCGCCCGGGGCGCTCGCGGCCGTCGAGGGCGCTCCGCAGCAGGGCCAGGAGCTCGGTCTGGTGCCCCAGCACCTCGCCGGCCGGGCGCCCGAGGGCCTTCGCGGCCGGGGTCGTGCAGTCGAGCACGGCGGCGGCCCCGTCCGAGAGGGCCGCGAGCCGCATGGACGCATCGGCATGGATCGCCACCAGGCCGGTGCGAAGGGAGCCCAGCAAGGCCCCCGCAAACTCGGGATCGCACACGCTCACCCGGTCTTCATCGACCTTCGGAGGCGAGACCCTGAGTGGGGCAGGACCCTCCGCTAGACGCCGTCCTCGGCGGGCAGCACGTAGCGCTTGCCCTCCTGGCGCAGCCACTCCTCGCCCTTCAGCTCCTTCACCACGCGGGTCACGGTCTCCCGGGCGGTGCCCACCATGTCCGCGATCTGCTGGTGGGTGAGCGGCGCGGTGATGCGATGGGTGCCGTTCTCGTGCTCTTCCTTCGCGAGCCGGATCAGGAGGTCGCGGGTGCGATCCTTGACCCGGCGGAAGGTGAGCGCGCTGGCCTGCTCGTTGACCGAGCGCAGCCGGCGCGACAGCTCCTGGATGACCGAGAGCGAGAGCTCGGGGCTCTTGCGCAGCAGGCCCAGGAAGTCGGCCCGGGAGAGCGCGAGGACCGTCACGGCCGTCAGCGCCTGGACCGAGGCCGAGCGCGGCGCCCGCTCGAGCAGGGCCATCTCGCCGACGAAGTCGCCCTCGCCCAGCATCTCGAGGATCTTCTCGCGACCGTCGTCGGAGAGCTTGGTGACCTTCACGCGTCCGTCGCGAAGGATGTAGAGCGAGTCGCCCGGGAGCCCCTCCTCGACGATCGTCGAGCCGCGCGGGTGGCGCCGCTCGATCAGGTGCGAGGCGATGCGATCGAGGTCCTCGTCCTCGACGGCCGAGAAGAGCGGGATCGCCCGCAGCGTCCGTCGCGTATCGGCTTCGTTGCCCATCGACATCGGGTTCTTTCCTTGGAGGGCAGGGACTGCCCTTCGGTCAGAGAAGCTCGCCCCGACCCTTCTTGGTGAGTGCCGCGACCACCTCACGCACCTCCGAGCTGTGCTCGAGATCGGCGATCAGCAGCGCGTCCCCGGCATCGACCACGGCGAGACCCGACACGCCGACCAAGGCCACTGGTCGGTCCCCTCCGTAGACCAGGTTCCCCCTGGCATCGCGCAGCCAGGCTTCCCCCTCGATGATCTTCGTCACATTCGCGGTCACCCCGACCTCCTCGGCCAGGGAGCCCCAGCTGCCGACGTCGCTCCAGTGGAAGTCCACGGGGAGACAGCGCACGCGGTCGCTCCGCTCGAGCACGGCCTGGTCGATCGGCAGCGAGGCGATGCGGTCGTAGGCCCGCTCGATCGCCGCGGACAGCCGCGGACGCGGGACACCGCGCAGCTGCGCGAGCTCGCTCGCCACCTCCGGTGCATGGGCCAGGGCCTCCTCCAGGATCACGTCGGCCCGCCAGACGAAGACGCCGGCGTTCCACAGGTACCGGCCGCTGCGCCAGTAGCGCCGCGCCCGGGCCCGATCCGGCTTTTCGACGAAACGGGTGACGTGATGAAGCCCCGGATGGGCCGATCCGAGGGGTTTTCCCAGCCGGATGTAGCCGTAGCCGGTCTCCGCCCGGGTGGGGCGAACCCCCAGGGTGACGAGCCCACGGGTGGCCTCCGCCGCAGCCGCGCCACGCCGGATGGCGGTCGCGAACGCCCGGGTGTCGGGAACGATGTGGTCGGCGGGGAGGATCGCCATGACGCCGTCCGGGTCCTCGCGCAGGATGCGCGCGGCGGCGAGCGTGACGGCCGCGGCCGTATTGCGCATCTGCGGCTCGACCAGCACGCGCGCCGGGCGAAGCCCGGACTCCTTGCGCACGGCACGGGAGTGCTCGGCTCCGCACACCAGCCACAGTCGGTCCTCGTCCGCGAAACGGCGGGCGCGGTCGAAGGTGGCGCCGAGCAGCGTGCTGCCCGAGCCGACGCGCAGGAGCGGCTTGGGGCGGGCGCGTCGCGAGAGCGGCCAGAAGCGGGTCCCGGCTCCCCCCGCCAGCACCACAGCGTGGATCGACGGGCGGGCCCGGGCGCTCACGACCCTTGGCGCTCCGGCACCGCCCTGCCCCGCGCGCTCATCGGCCGACGCTCGTGTACTCGAAGCCGTTGCGCTCCATGTTCCGCGGCTCGTACACGTTGCGCAGGTCCACCATCACCGGGCGGCGCAGGAGCTTCCGCAGCCGCTCGAGGTCGAGCATGCGGAACTGGTTCCACTCGGTCACCAGCACGGCCGCGTCGGCGTTCTCGCAGCACTCGTAGGCGTCCTTGCAGCAGGTGATGTCGGGCATGATCTTGGCCGCCTCGTCCATCGCGACGGGATCGAAGGCGCGCACGTTGGCGCCCCGATCGAGCAGCCCCGCCACGATTTCGATGGAGGGCGCATCGCGCATGTCGTCGGTCTCGGGCTTGAAGGAGAGGCCCAGCATGGCCACGGTCTTGCCCGAGAGCGAGCCGCCCACGGCCTTCTCGATCTTGTCGACCATGCGCAGGCGCTGGCGATCGTTCACGTCGATCACGGCCTCGACGATCTGGAAGGTCTCGCCGATCTCGCGGGCGAAGTGGGCCGCCGAGCGCGTGTCCTTGGGGAAGCAGGAGCCGCCGAAGCCGGGTCCCGCGTGCAGGAACTTCTTGCCGATCCGGCCGTCGAGGCCGATGCCCCGTGCGATCGCCTGCACGTCGCCGCCGATCTTCTCGCAGAGGTTCGACACCTCGTTGATGAAGGAGATCTTGGTGGCGAGGAAGGCGTTGGCCGCGTACTTCGTGAGCTCGGAGCTCGCGATGTTGGTCTCCACGAAGGGCGTCTCGTTCAGGTAGAGCGGCCGGTAGAGATCCTTCATGATGGCGGCGGCGACGTCGTCGTCCGCGCCGATCACCACGCGGTCGGGGCGCATGAAGTCGCCGATGGCGGCACCCTCGCGCAGGAACTCGGGGTTCGAGGCCACCGAGAACTCGACCTCCTCGTTGCGGCTGGCCAGCTCCTCGAGGACCAGGTCGCGCACCCGGTAGGAGGTGCCGACGGGCACGGTGCTCTTGGTGACGACCACCTTGTAGCCGTTGATGCACTGGCCGATCTCGCGGGCCACGGCATCGACGTAGGTGAGGTCCGTGCCGCCGTCTTCCCGGGCGGGCGTCCCCACCGCGATCATCACGACGAGTGCGTTCTGCACCGCGTCGGCGAACTCGGTGGTGAAGGAGAGGCGCCCCTGCTTCACGTTGCGCTCGATCAGCGCGTCGAGCCCGGGCTCGTAGATCGGAACCTCCCCGCGCTCGAGCGCCTCGATCTTCGCCGCGTCCTTGTCGACGCAGGTCACCTTCACGCCGAACTCCGCGAAACAGGCGCCGGTGACCAGACCGACGTATCCGCTGCCGATGACGGCGAGGTTCATATGCGACTCTCCTTGCTCGACTCGGATGGAGTCGAGGTCCTTGCTCGACCCCGGCCGCCGGCCGGGTTCGAGGTCCTTGCTCGATCAGACCTGCTGGCCCGACTCGAGGATCTTCCGGAAGTGATCGATGGTGCGGCCCAGGCCCTCGCGCAGGGAGAACGCGGGCCGGAAGCCGGTTCGGGATTCGAGCAGGGAGACGTCGGCGAGGCTGTCGCGCACGTCCCCCTGGCGGGTCTCGTCGTACGCCGCCTTCACCTCGGTTCCGGCGAGCTCGCCGATCATCGCGAGCAGCGTGTTCAAGCTCGTCTGGCGGCCGCCGCCGACGTTCATCACGAGCCCGGAGACGTCGGCGGCGCGAGCGGCATGGAGATTCGCCTCGACGACGTCGGCCACGAAGGTGAAGTCCCGGGTCTGCTCGCCGTCGCCGTAGATGGTCGGCGTCTCGCCCTTGAGACAGGCGAGCACGAAACGCGGCACCACTGCAGCGTACTCGCTCGCGGGATCCTGGCGCGGCCCGAAGACGTTGAAGTAGCGCAGCGCCACGGTCTCGAGGCCGAAGTGCTCGGCGTAGAGCCGGCCGTACTGCTCGGCGGCGAACTTCTGGAGCGCGTAGGGCGAGCGGGGCCGAGGCGGCATCGTCTCGACCTTGGGCAGCTCCTCGGTGTCGCCGTAGATGGAGGACGACGACGCCATCACCACCCTCGAGACGCCGTGACGCCGGGCGGCCTCGAGCAGCTGCAGCGTGCCGGTGGCGTTCACCGAGTGCGTGCGCTCGGGCTCGGCGAGGCTCCGCGGCACCGAGGGCACCGCGGCCAGGTGGAAGAGCACGTCCACGCCCTCCACCGCCCGATCGACCGTCTCGGCATCGCGCAGGTCGCCGCGGATCAGCTTGATCTGGGAGCGGATGCCCTCGAGGTTCGCTTCGCGCCCCGTCGAGAAGTCGTCGAGCACGCGAACGGACACGCCGTCGGACACCAGGCGATCCGCCAGGTGTCCGCCGATGAAGCCGGCGCCCCCCGTGACGAGGACGTTCCTCATCGCGGGGCCCTCGGGTCGGATCGCCTCATCGTGCGCCCGGACCGCCGCGCCGTCGTCCGCTCGAGGCTTCCTGGGCTTCGAGGTCGGCCTCGACCATGATCCGGACCAGCTCGGCGAAGGGAGTCCTCGAGCTCCACCCGAGCTGCTCGCGGGCCTTGGTGGGATCGGCCAGCAGGGTGTCCACTTCGGCCGGCCGCATGAAGGCGGGATCCATCTCGACGAAGTCCGCGGGGTCGAGCCCGACCTGCGCGAAGGCGATGTCCACGAACTCCTGGGCCGTGTGGTGCTCGCCCGTCCCGATCACGAAGTCGATCGGCTGCTCCTGGTTGAGCATCATCCACATGGCCTCGACGTACTCGGGCGCGTAGCCCCAGTCGCGACGGGCGTCGAGGTTCCCCATGCGCAGCTCGTCCTGGAGGCCGAGCTTCAGGCGCGCCACACCCTCGCTGATCTTTCGCGTCACGAACTCGCGCCCGCGGCGCGGCGACTCGTGGTTGAAGAGGATGCCCGACACCGCGAAGAGGTCGAAGCTCTCGCGATAGTTGACGGTGATGTGATGACCGTAGACCTTGGCCGCGCCGTAGGGGCTGCGCGGATAGAAGGGCGTGCTCTCGTTCTGCGGGGTCGCCTGGACCTTCCCGAACATCTCCGAGCTCGACGCCTGGTAGAAACGGATCTGCGGATCGACCATGCGCGCGGCATCGAGCAGCCGCGTCACGCCGAGCCCGGTGAATTCGCCGGTCAGGGCGGGCTGGACCCAGGAGGTCGGAACGAAGGACTGGGCGGCGAGGTTGTAGAGCTCGCGGGGGCGCACCTCCCGGACCAGGCTCAGCAGCGAGCTCAGGTCGAGCAGGTCGGCCTGGTGGAGGGTGATCCGGCCGGTCAGGTGCCCGATGCGCTCGAAGCTCTCCGTGCTCGAGCGGCGCACCATGCCGTGCACCTCGTAGCCCTTCTCGAGCAGGAACTCCGCCAGGTAGGAGCCGTCCTGGCCGGTGACACCGGTGATCAGTGCTCGACCCGAAGACATCAGGCTTCCCCTTCCCCATGGGCTCCGCGGTGTGCGACCGCCCGACCCGCGTGGGGAACCCCGGCCCCGTCCGTGGCGGCCTGGGATCGGGCACCCGTGCTGGATTCGCCCGTGGTGGGGCCCTCCGCCGCCACCTCCCCGTCAGCGAGGTCGAAGAATCCCAGGTTCCAGAGGATTCGCAAGGTGAGCAGGGCGATCACCACCAGGAACACGATGGCCGCGAATCCCCGCAGGCGCGTGAAGGAGACGGCGATGGTGCAGAAGCAGGCGGTGAGGAAGTACAGGGAGAGCGCGGCCTGGCGATGGGACCCGCTGTACTCCGAGAGCATCTTGTGGTGGATGTGGTGCCGATCAGCCGCCATGAAGTTGTCGCCGCGGCGAACTCGCCTCACCACGGAAAGCAAGACGTCGAGGAGCGGCACGGCCAGCGCCAGGAGCGGCACGATGAAGGTGATCAGCGTCACCCGCTGGTAGCCCTCGAGGGCCAGCAGCGAGAGTGAGAATCCGATGAAGTAGGCACCCGTGTCGCCCACGAAGATTCGGGCGGGCGGAAAGTTCCAGGGCAGGAAGCCCAGGAGCGACCCCACCAGCACCGTGCCCATCAGGACGCCGGGGACGTGCCCGCCCTGCCAGGCGATCACCGTGAGGGTGCAGGCGATGATCGCGGAGACCCCGGTGGAGAGGCCGTCGATGCCGTCGATCAGGTTGATGGCGTTGGTGACGACGATGATCCACGCCCCGGTGACGAGCCAGACCAGCGGCGTCGGGAAGTGCCAGGTCGTGAGCGAGATGGGATCCGTCAGGTGGTCGATCTGGAAGCCGGCCGAGATCGCCACGCCGGCGGCCACGATCTGGACGCTCAGCTTGGTGAGCGCCGATAGCCCCCAGCGGTCGTCCACGGCGCCGATCGCCAGCACCAGGATCCCGCCGATCACCATGGCCTCGAGGTGCTTGTTCATGGCGAGCTGCTCGGGGAGCAGGATCAACGCGACGCCGAGACCGACGAAGAAGCCCAGCGCCACGGCGATGCCGCCGAGCAGCGGCATCGACTCCCGCCGGCTCACCTTCCGCTCGTTCGGCCGATCGACGGCGCCCACCAGAATGGCGAAGCGGGCCACGATCGGCGTCGCGAGGGCCGCGACGACGAGCGCGGCCAGGAATGCGGAGGGGATCAGCCAGGACTGCACGGAGGGAATCTCGCTCCTGGGTGGCTCGCCTAGGAGTCTGACCCGAGACAACGATGTGCCGGGCGTTCCGAACCTCTCGAGTAACGAGATGCTTCTCCAGGTTCCACACAGTACATCTTGGGTCAGACTCCTAGGCGCGGTACTCGTAGCGCGGATCCTCGCGCTGCTCCCCGTTCAGGAGCAGGCCGAGGATGCGCCGGCGGTCGAGCACCTCGATGGCGGCCTCGACGTCCTCGCGCGGGGTCTCCTCGGCCCGCACGACGAAGACCACGCCGTCACAGAGCTCGCTCACGGCCTTGGCGTCGGGCAGCCCGAGCGTGGGCGGCAGGTCGAGCACGACGCGGTCGTAGTTGTCGGCAGCCCAGTTCAGCAGATCGCGCATCGCCGTGGAGGCCAGCAGCTCGGCGGGGTTCGACGGCACCGAACGCACGGGCAGGACGTCGAGCTCCGTGCCTTCGACCCGCAGCACCGCGTCCTCCGGAGTCGCGTCGCCGCGCAGCACCTCGGCTACGCCCACCTTGGGGCGCAGGCCGAGCGAGCGCGCGATCGACGGCTCCCGCAGGTCGGTGTCGAGCAGCAGCACCCGCTTCCCCACGCCCATGGCGGTCACCGCCGAGAGGCCGATCGCCGTGGTGGTCTTGCCGTCGGCGCGCAGGGCGCTCGTGACCGCGATGGTGCGGATCTCGTGCTCGGGGTGTCCCGCCGCGATGGAGTCGATGCACGTGCGCAGGTTGCGGAACTGCTCCGCCACGAACGAATCGGGCTGGAGCAGCGCGATGCGCCGCTTGTTGATCTCGGCGGGCGTGTCCTGCACGCGAGACTTCCGGCCGAGCCCGAGGCGCCGCCAGATGCCGCGTCCGGCGCGTGACGGCGGCGGGGCCATGGGCTGCGCGTCGCGCGTCCCGGGCGCGACCGGCGGAACCGGTGCCGTGGGCTCGACGGCGGCGGTCGCCGCCGCGTTGCCCCCCTCTCCGCTCCGCTGCGCGCGCTGCTCTTCGGCCCGCCGCAGGGCGTCGTATACCTTCCCCATTACGCTCTCCCTCCGCGCCGCGAGCGGAAGAGGCCCAGGAAGCCTCCATCCTTCGCCTCGGGCGCAGCCATCGGTTCGTCCTTCTCGGCGGCACCGCCCGGAACCAGGTCCAGGTCGCGCGCCACCTCGCGAATCTCCTCGGCCCCCAGCACGGGCTTCTCCTTGCTGAATCCCAACAGGAGCGCTCCGTCGCAGACCACGTTGATGAGCCGCGGCGTTCCCTGGGTCACCGCATAGAGCTCCTTCAGAGCCTTCTTCTTGAAGATCTCCTTGCCCGTGAACCCGGCCAGGCGCAGCCGCTCCTCGACGTACTGGGCGGTCTCCGCCGCGTCGAAGGGCCGAAGGGCATAGCGCAGCACGATCCGCTGCCGCAGCTGGCGCAGCTCGGGGCGCGAGAGCATCTCCCACAGCTCGGGCTGCCCCACCAGCATGATCTGGATCAGCTTCGACGTCGGCGTCTCCAGGTTGGAGAGCAGGCGGATCTCCTCGAGCATCTCCGCCGAGAGGTTCTGGGCCTCGTCGACGATCAGGAGCGTCGGCTGGTCCTTCTCGAGCCGCTCGATCAGGAAGTGGTTCAGCGTGAGGAGGTACTCGGCCTTCGTGTGGCACGGCGTCTCGATGCCGAGCTCGTCGAAGAGCAGGCGGAAGAAGTCCAGGGGCTCGAGGCGGGGGTTGAAGATGAAGGCCGAGAGCGTGTCCGGGTCGAGCTGGGAGAGCAGCGCGTGCAGCAGGGTGGTCTTGCCGGTCCCCACCTCGCCGCTCAGCAGCGTGAAGCCCTTCCGGGCCTGGACGCCGTAGAGAAGGGTGGCGAGCCCTTCCTTGTGGGCGTCCCCCAGATAGAGGAACGCCGGGTCGGGCGTCATCTCGAAGGGCCTGCGAACGAGGCCGTAGAACTCTCGGTACATCTTGGTTTCCTACGAACCCTGGGGCGTCACTTCCGCCACGGCTTCGGTGTCGCCACCGAAGAGGTCCTTCACGGGCCCGGGCGCCCCGTTCACGGTCCAGTTCGCCGCGATCGAGATGCCGAGCCCCACGCTCGCGATCGCAGCCGCCGCGATCAGCCTGCGGAAGCGTCGACGCCGCGCGTCGACGCGATCCGAGGCCAGCACCACCGCGGGCACCGAGGCCAGCACCGGAATGCGCAGGGCCTCCTGGAGCCGCCGGGAGCTGTGGTACGACGAGTCGGAGAACTCCATCAGGAAGGCCAGGCCGGCGCCGCTCAGCAGGCCGAGCACGAGACCCACCGCGATGATCAGCGGCCGGTTGGGGGAGACCGGAGCCGGCGGCGGATAGGCCGCCTCGAGCACGCGGAACTGCTCACCCTTCTGGCGCCGCTCCATGTTGGCGGCCACCGCCGCCTCGAGCCGCTTGTTGCTGAAGTCCTGGAAGCTCTGGAAGAGGTGCTCGTGCTCGCGCTGCAGGGCTCCGAGCTGCTCCGCAACCGCGGGCGTCTCGCCGATGCGGCGCTGCACGTCGGCGACGATCCCCTCGAGCCGGTTCATCTCGGCCTGGGCGCCGTCCTGGCGCTGCCGCGCTCGCTGCTGCTCGGCCTTGGCGTTCTGCTGGGCCAGGGAGAGCGGGCGATCCCGGTCGTCTTCCTCGGCGGCCGCCTCGGCTTCCGCCTGCTCCCCGGCGAGCCGGATCTCGAGGGCCTCGATCTCCTTCTGCACCGCGATCACGTCGGGGTGCTTGTCGGTGAGGCCACGCGACCGCGCCTCGTTGAGGATGATCTCGAGCGACTCGAGGCGCTTCGAGGGACTCGTCTCCGGGCGCCCGTACTCCTCGTACGCGCCGGCGCCGGAGGAGGCCTGCTGGCCGAAGAAGCTCGCGTCGCTCTCGGCGATGGAGAGCTCGCGGGCGGCCCAGCGCATGGCCTCGATCGAGCGCTCGAGGAGCCGGTGGTTCGACTCGAGATCCTCGGGAAGGCGCCCCGCGTTCTCGCTCTTGACCGTCGCGATCTGCTCCTCGACCTCCTGGATCCGGTTGGCCAGGCGGTTGAGCTCCGCCTCGATGAACTCCGACGTGTCGCCGGCGATCTCCACCCGCTCCTTGATGTTCTGCTCGATGAAGTCGTTGGCCAGGCGGTTGGCCACGTCGGCGGCGGTGCGCCGGCTCGAGTGGCGGAAGGAGAGCCGGAAGGTGTTGATCTCGATGTCGCGCTGCCGCTCCAGGATCGACTCCTCGAGCTCCGGGAGCACCGGCTCGAGGCGGATGTCCGAGCGCATCAGGGAGATGACCTCTTCGCGGGTCATGTCCTCGGACTCGGCCTCGTACAGACCGAGGTCGTCGATCACCCGGGAGAGGCGACCCCGCGAGAGGATCTGCATCTGGATCAGGTGCAGGCGGCTGTTGATGCCGCCGCTCGCGACGCCACCGGGCACCAGCTCGGGCGCGATCGTCTGCGGCTCCACGAGGAGCGTGGCCGAGGCTTCGAAGCGGTTGGGCAGCACCGAGGCGATGAAGATGCCGGCCAGCGTCACGAAGCCGGCGATGCCGGCAATCAGCCAGGCGCGCCGCCGCAGCATGCGGGTGACGTCGGCGAAGTCGAATCCCTGTTCGAGGTCCATTGTGGGGAGTCTCCGTTCAGAGAGTGATCGGATCGAATCGGTATTCGACCCCGAAGAGCACGCGCCAGCGATCCTCGTCGTCGATATCGGCGAGGGTGTTTTCGCGCGTGATGTAGCGGTAGCTGCCCGAGCCCGTGAGGAAGACGTTGTCGCGCACGCGATAGCGCCCGGTCAGCCGCAGGATGAACTGGTCCTGGGTGTCTTCGAGCCCCACGGACTGCGTCAGGAAGCTCGTCGCCTCCCCCACTCCGTCGAAGGTCCCGAGAAGCGACGCGCCGAAGGGCGTGGCCGGGCAGGCCGGAAACCCGGCCGGGACGGTCGGAGAGAAGCAACCCGGCAGGTCCACGGATCGCACCGCGACCGAGGTGAACGCGAGATCTCGCTCCTGCTGCCGCCGGATCCAGCCCGCCGACAAGCGGAAGGTGGTGTACTGCGTGGGAGTCCAGGTCACGATGCTCTGGACCTGGTCGGCCACCGTGCTGGATCCGAAGTCCGAAGCGGACGTCGATGCGCTGCGCCGGTAGCTCAGGATCCACTCGACGTACTCGCCCCAGGTCTTCTCCAACGATACGTCCGCGAAGTAGGTCAGGCTGATGCCGTCGTCGGGCCCTTCGTCCAGGGGATTCCGTCCGATGGTGATGACGTCTCCCGCGTACGTCAGGGCCTCGGTCTGGTTGAGACCCGGACCCAGGTTGTTGTTGATGGCGTTCTGCTGGACCACGACGCCCTGCGCGTTGAGCGGGACGAATGCCAGCGGATTGCCGGGCGTCCGCTCGACGGGTGCACAGCTGGCCGAGCGCACGACGAGACCGGAAGCCTCGCCGCAGCCGGCGACGCCGAGCAGCTGGTTGCCGGTCGTCGCGAAGCGGAACACGTTGAACGTGTCCGGCCGATCGAGCTCCTCGGCGTCCACGAACGCGGGGCCTCCGCGCGCGGAAAAGGTCCACGAAGGAGTGATCTCCCAGACCCAGGCACCCTGGATGCTGTAGAAGCGGGTCGAGCGCTCGACTCCGGTACCGGGAGTCTCCTGGGTGTTCTCCCGGACGCTCACGTCGAACCCCACGACGTGCTCGGAGGTGAGCGTCCGGCGGTAACGCGCCAGGGCCTGAAGGGCCTGGAAGTCACCGCGACCCTCGGAGTCGAACTGCTGGAGGCCGTGGTCGACGAGGGCGCTCACGACGTCGCGACTGGTGATCGACCAGTCCATCCGCAGGGCAGCGCGATTGGAGAGCGTGCGGCGCTGATCGATCTCCGAGTCGATCAGGTCGATCGAGGGATCGTCGATCCCGAAGCTGGTCTCGAGATCGACGTTCTTGAGCCGGGAGAAGCGATCGCTGAGCTCGAGACGGAGCCTCGGAGTCACCTGATAGGCGACCCGCCCGTTCACGATGTGCGAGAAGCCGCCATCCACGTTCTCGGTCACGAAGTAGCGATAGGTGGGCCGGTACTCGGTCTCCCAGGTGAGGCGACCGTCGTCGTCCGCCAGCACGAGGCGCGGCGTCACCTCGACCACCATGTCCCCGCGGCCGGACAGGACGTTGGAGTCGTAGCCGGTCTGGCTGCGAAGGGACGAGCGGAACTCGATCGCAGCCGCCGGAACGGCTGAGAGCACGATCAAGAGCGCCAGGCCGCGGAGGGGCTTCATCACTCTGCGACCACCACCGTGTCACCGCTGTGGAGCACCATGTTGGTGCCGGGCGCCTTGCCGGCAATGTAGGACGAGTAGTTGAAGCCGTACTCGACCTCGCCCTCGTCCGTCTTCCGGATGATGCGGATGTTGCGCTTGTTGGCGAAAGGCGAGAAGCCGCCGGCCGCCGCGATTCCGTCGGTCACGCGGGTGTCCACCGAGAGCGAGATCGGGCCGTTGCGGTTCACCGCGCCGATCACGTAGGCGCGCTTGCTGGCCGTGCTCACCACCACGACGGTCACGTCGGGAGCCGCCACGTACTCCTTCAGCTCGCGGGTGATCAGCTCCTTCAGCTCGGCGGTCGTGAGGCCGGCCGCTCGTACGTCGTCGAGGAGCGGAACCGAGATCATCCCGTCGGGGCGGACGGGTGCGGTGATCGAGAGCTCCGGGTTCTTCCAGACACGGATGTCGAGATCATCGGCGGGCCCGATCACGTAGTCCCCACGCACGACGTCGGTCGGCCCCGGCGGCAGACTCGTCGAGCAGGCCAGCGCGAGGCACAGGCACGCCCCGAGCAGGACGACTCGCGCCCACGGCCCTTGGCTTCCGATCCGGTCGACTCTCATGTCCTTGTCCATTTCTTCAGGTCCCCTCCTCGGGCTGACTCCGGCCGCTTCCCCTAACGGCCTTCGGAGAGCCCGTTCTCCTTCATCTTGTAGAGCAGCGCCTTGTAGCTGATCTGCAGGCGCTCCGCGGCTTCCTTGCGGTTCCAGCGGGTCTGGTGCAGCACCCGGCCGATCACGCGCTTCTCCGCCAACCGGGCCGCCCGCTTCGAGATCGCCTTCAGGTCGAGGCCGCGGCCGTTGGACAGGTCGAGCCCGAGGGCGTCGAGATCCAGGAAGGCCTCCTCGGCGTCCTCGCTCTCGGCTTCGGGCTGCTCGCGGCTGCTGATCTCCTGGAGGACGGCCTCCTCGCTGCCCAGCACGATCATCCGCCGGACCATGTTCTCGAGCTCGCGCACGTTGCCGGGCCACGAGTAGCGCTCGAAGACCTCCATGGTCTCGGGCGAGAGCTGACGGACGTCCTTCTTGTACTCTTCGCCGAACTTGCGCAGGAAGTAGTCGACGAGGATGGGCAGCGCCCCTTCGCGCTCGCGCAGGGGCGGCAGCTGCACGTGGACGACGTTGAGCCGGTAGTAGAGATCCTCGCGGAACTCGCCGCTCGCGACGGCCGCCTCGAGGTTCCGGTTGGTGGCGGCCAGGATCCGCGTGTCGACCTGGATGTCCGCCTCGCCGCCCAGCCGCGAGAACTCGCCGTCCTGCAGCACCTGGAGCAGCTTGGCCTGGAGCGGCGGACTCATCTCGCCGATCTCGTCCAGGAAGATGGTGCCGCGGTTGGCGTACTCGAACTTGCCGAGCTTGCGCTTCTGGGCGCCGGTGAACGCCCCACGCTCGAAGCCGAAGAGCTCGCTCTCGAGCAGCTCCGAGGGAAGCGCCGCGCAGTTGACCTTGACGAAGGGCTTGTTCCGCCGGCTCGACTGCTGGTGGAGGCTGCGTGCGACCACCTCCTTGCCGGTGCCGCTCTCGCCGCGGATCAGCACCGTGATGTCGGTGTCCGCGACCTGCTCGATGATCTCGACGGCCTTGCGCATCTTGCCGTCCTCGCCGCCGTGGACGAGCTGGATCTCACCCGAGCCGTTGGTCGAGCGACCGCGCAGCTCCTCCACCTCCTCCTTCAGCGCGCGATGCTCGAGCGCACGCTGGAAGGCGAGATCGAGCTCCTCGACCTCGAAGGGCTTGCGCAGGAAGTCGGACGCGCCGAGCTGCATGGCTTCGACGATCGTGCGCGCCTGCCCGTGCCCGGAGACCATCACCACGGGAACGTCGGGCACGCGCTTCTTGATGCGGCGCAGGGTCTCGAGCCCGTCCATGCCGTCGAGCACGATGTCGAGCGTCACCAGATCGGGCCGGACCCGGCCCAGCCGATCCAGCGCCTCTTCGCCGCTCGCGACCGCGGTCACCAGGTAGCCCTGGCGCGACATCAGCGCCTCGAGGTACTCGCGTACCCCGGGGTCGTCGTCGATCACCAGGACTCGAAGCGCATCCGACACAGAACCACTCCTCCGGGCCAATCAGGCGCGGGACGGGCTTGGGAGGATCCCTGTACGCGTCCCCGCTTCCGGTTGGCCGGGCGGCGCATCGGACACCGGCAAGCGGGCATTGTGGTGCCTGCGGGCCGGGGATTGTCCGATCCGTTGCCTCTGATCGGAAAGCCGGGGGGCGGACCCAAGGGATCGTATGAAATTCGTTTCCTCTCGAGGGAAGACGGTTGCCTCGAGGGAAGCAATCTTCCTCTGTTCGCCTCTGGGGTTCAACAAGAACCCGTCTCGATTGGTAGTTTTTTGCCTCATGGGTTCGCCGCTGAACCGCGTTCGGATCCCCTCGGGGGTGCTCTCTTCGGGGCGTGAAGGATGCGCGTGATCCCCGCGGCCCGAGAACCCGTGAGCAAGTCGCTGGAAGAACGTGCCCTTCCTGCGGGTCCACGTGGCAACGGAATTCCCTCGGAGGCCAGGTTTTTCCTACCCCTTGGGGAGATGAAGATTCGACACGCCCGGATGGTGCGGGCGAGACGACCCGGGTAGCTTCCGCGGCGCGAAGCCCCGCACCCGCAGGGGCCCCTCGGGGGAGCCGAATTGAGCTCGAAGCCGATCCGCGCGGTCGCCGTCGCCGGCGCGCGGCCCAATTTCATGAAGATCGCCCCGCTGCTGCGCGAGCTGGCGAGCCGGGATCGCTTCGAGACGTTCCTCGTCCACACCGGCCAGCACTACGATCAGGCCATGTCCGGTGGCTTCTTCGAGGAGCTGGGCATCGCGGAGCCCGACGCCAACCTGGGCGTCGGATCGGGAACGCACGCGAGCATGACGGCCGAGGTGCTGCGGCTGATGGAGCCCCTGCTGCAGGAGCAGGAGCCCGACGTGCTGATCGTCGTGGGCGACGTCAACTCGACGCTCGCAGCCTCGCTGGCAGCGGTGAAGCTGGGAATCCCGGTGGCCCACGTGGAGGCGGGCCTGCGCTCGTTCGACCGCGGCATGCCCGAGGAGATCAACCGACTGATGACCGACGCGATCTCGCGCTGGCTCTTCGTGACCGAGCCGGCCGGCGAGGTGAACCTGCGCAAGGAGAACGTCGATCCGTCCTGGATCCACTTCGTCGGCAACGTGATGATCGACACCCTGCTGGCCAACGTCGAGCGCGCCAAGGAGCGCGACACCCTCGAGCGCCACGGCCTCGAGCCCGGAGGCTACGGCGTGCTGACCCTGCATCGCCCGAGCAACGTCGACGATGCCGACCACCTGCGAAAGCTCTTCTCGGTGCTGGAGGAGATCCATCAGGAGATCCCCATCGTGTTCCCGGTGCATCCGCGCACCACCGCCGCCATCCAGAACAAGCTGGGGGGCCGGCCGCCCGCGCTGCGCATGCTCGAGCCGCTCGGCTACCTGGACTTCCTGCGCCTGCTGATGGACGCGCGCCTCGTGCTCACCGACTCGGGCGGAATCCAGGAAGAGACCACCGTCCTGCGCGTGCCCTGCCTCACTCTGCGCGAGAACACCGAGCGCCCGGTGACCATCGACCAGGGCTCCAACCTGCTGGTGGGGACCGACCCCGACGTGATCCGCGCCGAAGCCCGGCGCATCCTCGACGACGACGCCAAGGAGGGGGGCATCCCCGACCTCTGGGACGGAGGCGCCGCGGCGCGCATCGTCGACGTCCTCGAGCGCGACCTCGGAGCCGGAACGTGAGCGGAGGCGTCGGGTCCCGCCTCTTCGCGGGCTGGATGGAGATCGCGGCCCGCTTCGGCGAGGTACAGACGCTCATCCTGGTGTGCCTGATGTACGCATTCGCGATCGGACCCGTGGCCGTGGGGGCCCGCCTCTTCGGCCGCGACCTCCTCGGCAAGCGTGGCCTCTGGGCCGACTCGAGCGCCTGGCAGCCCGCCGACACCGTCGTCCGGCCCGACCTCGAGCGGGCGCACCGGCAGTTCTAGGGAGGCGACGTGAACATCCTCGGCCTCTCCTGCTTCTACCACGACTCGGCCGCCGCCCTCCTGCGCGACGGCGAGCTGGTCGCGGCCGCCCACGAGGAGCGCTTCACGCGCAAACGCCACGACGCCTCGATCCCGACCGAGGCGGTCGCCTACTGCCTCGACGAGGCGGGGCTCACGCCCGAGCAGATCGACCACGTGGTCTTCTACGACAAGCCGCTGGTGAAGTTCGAGCGCATCCTCCTCACCTACCTCGCGACCTTCCCGCGCTCCCTGCCTTCCTTCTCCAAGGCCATCCCGATCTGGCTGAAGGAGAAGCTGCTCGTACCGAAGGCGCTCTCCCGGGAGCTCGGGTTCGAGTCCGACCTGCTCTTCGCCGAGCACCACCAGAGCCACGCCGCCTCGGCCTTCCTGCCTTCTCCGTTCGAGGAGGCCGCGATCCTGACCGTCGACGGCGTGGGGGAGTGGGCGACGGCCACCCAGGGCGTGGGGCGCGGCAACCACTTCGAGCTCGACCGCGAGATCCGCTTCCCCCACTCCCTCGGTCTGCTCTACAGCGCCTTCACCTACTACCTCGGCTTCAAGGTCAACTCCGCCGAGTACAAGGTGATGGGCGCGGCCCCTTACGGCGAGCCGCGCTTCGCCGACCTGATCCTCGAGCACCTGGTCGACCTGCGCGAGGACGGCTCGTTCAAGCTGAACATGAAGTACTTCGCGTTCGACTACGGGCTGACCATGACCAACAAGCGCTTCGAGACGCTGATGGGTCAGCCGCGTCGCGAAGCCGAGTCCGCGATGCAGGACTTCCACTGGGACGTCGCAGCCAGCGTCCAGAAGGTCACCGAGGAGATCATGCTGCGGATCGTGCGCGACCTGCACGCGCGGACCGGCATGAAGAACCTCTGCATGGCCGGCGGCGTCGCGCTCAACTGCGTGGCCAACGGACGCATCGTGCGCGAGGGCCCCTTCGAGAACCTGTGGGTGCAGCCGGCGGCCGGCGATGCCGGCGGCGCGCTCGGTGCCGCGCTCTTCGCCCACTGCTGCGTCCACGGCCAGCCCCGACGCTTCCGCATGGACCACGCCTACTGGGGGCCCGAGTTCGACGACGCGACGATCCGGCGCTTCCTCGACGAGCGCAAGGCGCCCTACGAGACGCTCTCACGCGACGCCATGATCGCCGAGACGGCCCGGCTGATGGACGAGGAGCAGGCCGTGATCGGCTGGTTCCAGGGCCGCATGGAGTGGGGCCCGCGTTCGCTCGGCGCCCGCTCGATCCTGGCCGACGCGCGGAACGAAGAGAACTGGAAGCGCGTCAACCTGAAGATCAAGTTCCGCGAGAGCTTCCGCCCCTTCGCTCCGGCCTGCCTCGCCGAGAGGGCATCCGAGTGGTTCGACACCGACCGCGAGAGCCCCTACATGCTCCTCGTGAGTCAGGTGCGCGAAGGCCGCCACATCCCGGCGGTGACCCACGTGGATGGATCCGCGAGGCTCCAGACCGTCACCGACAGCCAGCCCGAGTTCTGCGACCTGATCCGGGCCTTCGAGACCAGGACGGGCTGCCCGGTGGTGATCAACACCTCGTTCAACGTGCGCGGGGAGCCCATCGTGTGCACGCCCGAGGACGCCTACCTGTGCTTCATGCGGACGGACATGGACGTGTTGGTGCTGGGGAACCAGGTGTTGCGCAAGCAGGACCAGCCCGAGCTCGTCGAAGACTTCGACTGGCGCGAGAAGTACGCGCTCGACTAGCCCTTGGCCCCCGAGGGGCCCTTGAGGAGACACTCCGATGATCTCGCTTCTCTCCGAGCTGTGGGCCTTCATGCGGGTCCGCAAGAAGTGGTGGCTCGGCCCCATCCTCGTGACGATGGTGATGCTCTCGGCCCTGATCGTCTTCACCCAGGGATCGGCAGTCGCGCCCTTCATCTACGCGCTCTTCTAGCCGATGTTCTCGGCGGCCCGGCCGGCCGGACGACTGGCCGGGCGGCCGGACCCACCCGTGAAGATCCTGTTCCTCTCGCACTACTACCCGCCCGAGGTGAATGCCCCGGCCAACCGCGTGCACGAGCACGCGCGGGTCTGGGCCGCCCGGGGCCACGAGGTCACGGTGCTGACGGGGGTCCCGAACCACCCGCGCGGCGAGCTGTTTCCCGGCTACGAGAACCGGCTCTTCCAGGAGGAGTGGATCGAGGGCGTGCACGTGGTGCGGACGTGGATGTACGTCACGGCCAACGAGGGCTTCCTCAAGCGCACGGCCAACTACGTGCTCTTCGCCGTGCTGGCGGTCCTGACCAGCCTGCGCCTCCCGCGCCCCGACGTGGTGGTGGGAACGAGTCCACAGTTCTTCTGCGGGCTGGCGGGTGCGGCGGTGGCGCTCCTCAAGCGCCGGCCCTTCGTCGCGGAGATCCGCGACCTGTGGCCCGACTCCATCGTCCAGCTGGGTCAGCTCGAGAGCGGCCCCCTGCTGCGCCTGCTCGAAGGGCTCGAGTCCCTGCTCTACAAGAGCGCCGAGGGCATCGTGGTCGTGACCGAGGCCTTCAAGAGCCACATCCGCGAGCGGGGCATCCCCGAGGAGCGCATCGAGCTCGTCTACAACGGCATCGACACGGCGCGCTTCCGCCCCCTCCCCCGCGACGACGCGCGCCTCGAGGCCCACGGCCTCGCCGGACGCTTCACGGTGGCGTACGTGGGGACCCTCGGGCTGGCTCACGGGCTCGTCGGGGTGATCGAGGCCGCCGAGCGACTCCCCGACGTCTCCTTCGTGTTCATCGGCGACGGCGCGGACCGGGCCCGCCTCGAGGGCGAGGTCGCCGAGCGCGGGCTCTCGAACGTGAGCTTCCTCGGACTGGTCCCGCGCGACGAGGTCCCGGGCTGGCTCGCGTCGATCGACGTGCTGCTGGTGATGCTGCGGGACCTGCCCGTCTTCGAGACGGTGATCCCCTCGAAGATGTTCGAGTACCTGGCCCAGGAGCGGCCGCTGCTCATGTCGGCGCCCCGCCGCGCCGAGTGCCGCCGGCTGATCGACGAGGCCGGAGCCGGCCTCACCATCGACGCGGACGACTCGGCCCAGCTGGCCGCCGCCATCGACGAGATCCGCGACCACCCCGAGGACGCGGCGCGCCGCGCCAAGGCCGGCCGCGAGTGGGTGCTCGAGCACTTCCGGCGCGAGCAGCTGGCCCTTCGCATGCTGGCCTTCCTCGAACGCGTGGCCCACTAGCATGTGCGGCATCGCCGGCTTCTCCGGCGCGGGGGATGCGGATCTCCTCGAGCGGATGACCCAGGCGGTCACCCACCGCGGCCCGGACGACGCGGGCACCCTGCACCTGCCCGAGCACGGCGTGGCCCTCGGTCAGCGGCGCCTGTCGATCATCGATCTCTCGCCCCGGGGTCACCAGCCGATGTGGGACGCCACGGGCGAGGTCGTGATCGTCTACAACGGCGAGCTCTACAACTACCGGGAGCTCGGCGCCGAGCTGCGCGAGGCGGGCTTCGCCTTCCAGAGCGACTCGGACACCGAGGTGATCCTCAACCTCTACCGGCGCGACGGCGAGGCGATGCTCGAGCGCCTGAACGGCATCTTCGCCTTCGCGCTCTTCGACAAGAGCCGGGGCGGCATGCTCATCGCTCGCGACGGCCTCGGAGTCAAGCCGCTCTACCTGGCCGAGACCCGCGACCGGCTGCTCTTCGGAAGCGAGCTGAAGTCGCTGCTCCAGGACGAGGCACTCGATCGGAGCATCGATCCCGAGGCGGTGCGCGCCCATCTCACCTACCTCTGGTGCCCCGCTCCCCACACCATGCTGCGCTCGGTGCGCAAGCTCGAGCCGGGCCACGCGCTGTGGGTCGAGAACGGCAAGGTCCTTCGCCGCTTCCGCCACTACGACATCCCGGTTCGCGGCCAGGTTGCGCCGGTTGCGGAAGCCGCCGCCATCGACGAGGTCGAGGGGGCCCTGCGCACGGCGGTCGAGCGCCAGCTGGTCGCCGACGTCCAGGTTGGCGCCTTCCTCTCCGGCGGCCTCGACTCGAGCGCGGTGGTGAGCATGGCGCGGCAGGCCCTCGGCGAGCGCATCCCCTGCTTCACGATCGGCTTCGAGGGCGACGTCGCCGGGGTCGAGGGCATCACGGCCGACCTGCCCTACGCGCGCCGCGTGGCGAAGCACCTCGACGTCGATCTCCACGAGATCCACGTGGGCCCGGAGATGGTCGACGAGCTCGAGACCATGCTCTTCCACCTGGACGAGCCCCAGGCCGATCCGGCCCCGATCAACGCGCTCTTCATCGCGCGACTGGCCCGCGAGCACGACATCAAGGTGCTGCTCTCGGGCGCCGGCGGCGACGACCTCTTCACGGGCTATCGCCGCCACTACGCGCTGCTCCAGGAGGGCGCGTGGAGCTGGCTCCCCGGCCCGGCGCGCCGCGTCCTCTCGGCGGCGGCCGGATCGATCCCGCCTCGCGGTGCCCTCTCGCGCCGGGTGCGCAAGGCACTCGAGTACGCGCACCTCGACGGGGACGCCCGGCTGGCCAGCTACTTCTACTGGATCCCGCCCGAGCGCGTGGAGGGCCTGCTCGCGCCGGACCTGCGCGGCGCGCTCGCGGGAAGCCGGGTCGACGCGCCGCTGCTCGCGTCCCTCGCGCGCCTGCCCGAAGGCGCCCATCCCCTCGACCGCATGCTCGCCCTCGAGATGCTCTACTTCCTGGCCGACCACAACCTGAACTACACCGACAAGACGTCCATGGCCGCCGGCGTCGAGGTGCGCGTGCCGCTGCTCGACCCGGATCTCGTGGACCTCGCCATGCGCCTCCCGATGGACCTGAAGCAGCGCGGCCGGGAGGGCAAGTGGATCCTGCGCCAGGTGATGCGCCGGCACCTGCCGGCGGACGTGATCGACCGCCCCAAGACCGGCTTCGGAGCCCCGCTGCGGCAGTGGCTGCGCGGCCCCCTGCGGCCGGTGGTGGACGACGTGCTCTCGGAGACGACGCTCACGGCGCGCGGGCTCTTCGACCCGGCCGGCGTCGCCCGCCTGGTGCGCGACGACCGCGACGGGCGAGTGGACGCGGCCTATACGATCTTCTCGCTGCTGTGCATCGAGCTCTGGTGCCGCATGTTCCTCGACCCGGCCGTGCCGACGCCGATCGACAGGCGAGGCGCGAGCTCCTCGTGACCGCACGGAGACTCCCTTGAGACAGATCCTGCAGAGCGGACGCACGGGCAAGCTCGAGCTCGTCGAGGTCCCCGCGCCGAGCCCCGGCCCGGGCCAGGTGCTGGTGCGCACGCGCTACTCCGTGATGTCGCCGGGAACCGACAAGCTGGTGATGGACTTCGCGCGCAAGTCGCTGGTGGCCAAGGCGCGAAGCCGGCCGGACCTGGTGAAGCAGGTAGTGCGCAAGCTCCAGCAGGAAGGGCCGCTCCCCACCTATCGCACGGTGACGACGCGCCTCGATGCGCCCCAGCCCATGGGCTACTCCGTGGCGGGCGAGGTCGTGGAGGTCGGCGAAGGCGTCGCGGGCTTCGCGCCGGGCGACCGCGTGGCGTGCGCGGGCGCCGGCTACGCGAACCACGCGGAGCTCTGCGTCGTCCCCGAGAACCTCGTGGCGGCGGTGCCCGAGGGCGTGGCGCTCGAGCATGCGGCCTTCTCGACCCTCGGCGCCATCGCGCTCCAGGGCGTGCGCGTCGCCGATCCGACCCTCGGCGAGGTCGGCGCCGTGGTGGGGCTCGGGCTGATCGGCCAGATCACCGTCCAGCTGCTGCGCGCCAACGGCTGTCGCGTCCTCGGCATCGACCTCGACCCCGCGCGCAACGAGGAGGCGAAGGCCCAGGGCGCCGACTGGGTGGCCACGCCCAGCGAGGTCGCGGACGGCTTCTCCAGCGCCGAGACCGAAGGCGACGGCGTCGACTTCGTGATCGTGACGGCGGGCTCCGACAGCTCGGCACCCGTCGCCATGGCCGCGAACCTGTGCCGCCAGCGCGGCCGGGTCGTGTGCGTCGGCGCCACCGGCATGGACCTCGACCGGCGCAGCTTCTACGACAAGGAGCTCGAGCTGCGCATGAGCATGTCGTACGGCCCCGGCCGCTACGACCGCCGCTACGAGGAGCAGGGGCTCGACTACCCGCGCTCCTACGTGCGTTGGACGGAGAACCGGAATCTCCAGGCCTTCCTCGGCCTGCTGGCCACCGGACGCATGGACTTCTCCGCCGTGCAGAGCGAGACGCTGCCCTTCGACGAGATCGTGGGCGCCTACGACGCCCTGGCCCGGGGGGAACGACCGTCCCTTGCGGTCGTGTTCGAGTACCCCGCGTCGTCGGACGCGAGCCGCACCCTGCGACTCGAGCCGGGAACGCCGGCCCGCGCGGGCAAGAGCGAGCCGGGAATCGCGTTCCTCGGCGCGGGCAACTACGCCAAGGCCGTGCTGCTGCCGGCGCTGGGATCCGTCTCGGGCCTGCGCAAGGTCTCTCTCGTCACCCAGACGGGCCCGTCGGCCCGGCGCAGCGCCGAGCGCTTCGGCTTCGCGAGCTGCGGCACCGACCCCGCCGCGGTGATGGACGACCCCGACGTGGATCTCGTCTTCGTGACGACGCGCCACGACGCCCACGCGCCGCTCGCGACGGCGGCGCTCGCGGCCGGGAAGTCGGTCTGGCTCGAGAAGCCGATCGGCCTCGGTCGCGAGGAGGTTCTCGGCGTCGCGAACGCGGCGCGCGAGAGCGGCGCCCTGCTCGCCGTGGGCTACAACCGCCGCTTCTCGCCCCACGCCCGAGCCATCCGCGAGGCCTTCCAGAGGCGCCGGGGAGCGCTGGCCGTGCGCTACACCGTCGCCGCCGGCCCTCCGCCGCGCGGCACCTGGATCACCGACCTGCGCGAGGGCGGGGGCCGCGTGATCGGCGAGGCCTGCCACTTCGTCGACCTGTGCAGCTACCTCGTGGGCCAGCCCGCGACGGCGGTCTACGCGCGCAACCTCGATCGCGACCCGGACCGCGACGACTCCATGGTCGCGATCCTCGACTATCCCGACGGCTCCACCGCGGTGATCGAGTACCTGGCCAACGCGAGCAGCGAGCTTCCGAAGGAGCGCTTCGAGGCCTCGGCCGACGGCCACACCGCCACTTGCGACAACTACCGCACCACCACCTTCGCCGGCACGGCCGCGAAGAACGTGAAGACCCTGAACCAGGACAAGGGGCAGTCGACTGCGGTCTCCGAGGTGGTCGAGGCCGTGCGCCGCGGAGCGCCCTCGCCCTTCGACCTGGACGACCTCGTGCGCACCTCGCTCACCACCTTCGCCATGCTGGAGAGCGCGGAGACGGGGCGCCGCGTCCCGATCGAGGCGTAGGCCCGGCTAGCTCTGCACGGGTCTCTCTTCACGCAGCTACGAGGCGAGAGAGCCGCGTGTAGTCCACATCTGCAGAGCTTCCCTAGGGCCGGTCCTCGGGCCGCGGGAGCTCCCGCCCTTCGGCGAGCGCCCGGCAGTGCTCGACGAAGGCGTCGGTCCAGCGGCCGGAGAGGAAGCGATCGGAGAGGGCCGAAGCACCCTTGCACAGGCGCTGGTAGAAGGCGTCGTCTCCGACCACGCGGCTCATCGCCTGCGCGAGTCCCTCGGCGTCCCGGGGCTCCACCAGGAGCCCGCTCACCCCGTCTTCCACGATCTCCGGAATCGCCCGCCAACGCGAAGCGATCACGGGGATCCCCACGCTGTAGGCCTCGAGCAGGATGCCGGGATACCCCTCCCCGAAGTGGTAGGTCGGAAGCAGCAGGACGTCGTGCTCGGCGAGCATGGGCTGGACGGCGTCGGCCGAGAGCGGGCCGTGGTAGACCACGCGTTCCTGACCCTCGAAGACCGACTCGTCCATGCCCTCGCGAAAGGGCCCGTAGACGTCGACGCTGCAGTCCGGGGGAAGCGAGCGGCTGGCCTCGAGGATCTCGTGGATGCCCTTGCTGGCCTTCACGTGGCTCGCGAACGCGAAGCGTCGGGCGCCTCCCTCGCGCGGAGTCCGCGGCGGAAGCGCCTCGGGCCGCGGTCGCGAGGTCGGGAACCAGCGGATGCAGGCCTCGGGGACGGCCTCGCGGAAGTGGGCCACGAGGGCCTGCGTCTGGAGCAGGACCCCTTCGCCGCGCAGGCAGCTCCGCCCGAGCCGTTGGGCGATGGGGTGCATGCCGGCCAGATCGGAGTCGAACGACCCGCCGAACTCGCGGAGCAGGAACGGCCGTCCGGTCAGACGCGCGATCCCGCGGATCAGCGGCCCGAAGAGCACCGTCGCGCGGGACGAGGCGTGGAAGGTCACCACGTCGGAGTCCCGCGCTGCGCGCAGGGAGTGCCAGGCGACGCGAAGGGCGAGCCAGGCATCCCCGAGCCCGAGCCCGCTCTCCCCTCGAAACGTGTCCACGACGTGGATGCGGACGTCGTCCCGGGCGCGCAGCTCGTCGACGAGCTGCTGGAAGGAACGGCCCACTCCGCCGATGGGGCCCGGCAGCGGACCGACCAGCAGGATGCGAAGCGGGCTCACGAGGCTTCGCCCACCTCGTCGGCCTCGCGACGGATCGGCACGTCCGGCAGATCGATGCTCGCGGGCTCGAGCGCGAAGAGCGCCTCGCCACCGTCCTGCGCCTCGATCCGCTCGAAGCCGAGCGCGGGCAGGAGCTCCGCCACCTGGGCGTTCTTCGCGGTGGGCAGGTAGCGGCCGTAGAGCCGGGGCACGCCCGCCTCGCGGCAGTGGAGCAGCAGCGCGCGCAGCATGTAGCGCTCCATCTGCCGCCCGAGCACCCGACAGCTCATCAGCCACTGATCGATCTCGAGCGCGCCGGGCTCGCCCTCTCGCGGCTTGCAGCTCATCACGCCGATCAGCCCCGTATCGCGGAAGCGATCGCGCAGCCGGAACCAGCGCGTCCACCATGCCGGATCCTCGGCCTGCTCGCGGAGCTGGGCCTCGGTGTAGCGGCGGGTGGTGAGGTTGAACTGGTTGGTCTTGTTCACCAGCTGGGCGATGCGTGGCAGGTTCGGCGCGTCGAAGCCGGCATCGCGGGCCACCATGGCGAGCCCGTCCAGGAAGTCCTCGAGGGAGCCCGACGACTCCCGCAGGCGCCCGCGCTCGACCTCGGCCCGATAGCTCTCGTGCCGCTGACGGTCCTCGTCGGAGAGGGCGATCGGCTCGAAGTAGCGGTGGCGCTCGATCGCCGGCACGTAGAGCGCAGGGTCTTCGGGAAGCTCCGGCACGGCGACCATCGGGAGCTGCTCGCGCACCCAGGCCCGCTCGACCGGGTTGTCGTCGACGAACACGAAGCTGTCGAGACCGAGGGAGAGCTCGTCGGCGATCTCGCGCAGGTTGCTGACCTTGTCCTGCCAGTTCGCCTTGAACACGACGAAGTCGTCCAGGCGGAGCACCGTCTCCGGGTGCTTCTCGAAGGGCTCGCGCGCGTCCGCCTCGTTGTTCTTGCTGCAGACGGCGAGCAGCACGCCGCGTTCCTTCCACTCGCGTAGCCAGCGGTGGAAGTCGAGGAAGGACTCGCCGGCGGCCGAGGGAGCACCGAGCTGGATGCCCTCCACGCCCTCCTCGCCGACCACCCCACCCCAGAGCGTGTTGTCGAGGTCGAGCACCGCGACCTTGCGCGAGAGCCCGAGCAGCGCGCGCAGGAGAGCCACCTGCCGCTCGACGAGGGGCACGAGCGCCGTCGCGGCGGGATGCTGGCGCGCGGCGTACCAGCGCCGCGGATCCTCGTAGCGCGCCCTTCCCACCTCGGCGGCGACCTGCTCGAGATCGAGCAGGTGGAGGCCCGTGCCCGCCTCCCGACGGAGCAGCTCGTTGGCGCGCCGGAGCACCGCCGCCCGGCCGCCGGGGCTCGCCGCAGCGAGATGACCGAGGGGCTCGTCGGGGGGCAGGTCGAAGGCGTGGACGACGAGGGTGCACTCGCGCCGGGCCCGCAGGGCGGCGAACGCGTTCTGCACGCGATCGGCCACGTCGCGCGCGGCCGCCTCGGGATCCGGGCTGGTCGGGGGAAGCGCCGCGTCGCGCCAGTGCAGCGGCAGCAGCACGACGTCGGGCTCGAAGCGCGCGAGCTCGCCGGCCGGGTCGAGGATCTCGCTCTGCCAGGCGTCGTACTCGCCGACGTGCAGGGTCACGTCGATGCCGTCGCGCACGCAGGCGGCGCGGAGCAGCGGCACGAGCAGGGCCGTGGAGGCCTGACCCGAGAGCACCGCCAGTCGCAGGGCGCGGCTCCCGCGCACGTCCTCGGGCATCTCGCGCAGCCGCCGCAGGGTCTTCTCGGCGCGCGACCAGAGCTCGTAGGCGGCTCCCTCGTGCAGGGCGAGCCGGACGTCGGCCACGGCCTCGCTCGCCCGGCCCGCCTTGATGCGCACCCGCGCCCGGTGGAGCAGCGCCTCGGGAACGACGCCCGGTGCGGCGCTCAGGAAGGCGTCCCAGGCCGGCCCCGCTTCGGCACCGGTCCCCCGTAGCCGGGCCACCAGGTACAGGCCGGTGGGCGTCGCGGCCCGAGCCCACGCGTCGAGCCCCTCCGACAGCGCCTCGGGCGGGAGGGATCCACGCACCAGCTCGATCCCGTCGACCAGCGCCTCGGCCGCGCCGGCATCGAAGCGCCGGCCCACGCGCTCGACGAGCCGCGAGACGGCCTCGAGTCGCGCCGGCCCGTCGGCTGTGAGGGCCAGGGCGGCTTCGACGTCGGCCGCGCGCAGGGCCGCGCCCGGAGCGGTGTCGTTCACCCGCCCACCTCGACACCGTGGCCCGAGAGCACCTGCTCGATGGCGGGGATGCTCGTCATCTCGGCCGTCTCTTCGTTCGTGAGCGCCACGTCGAACTCGGACTCGAGGGCCATCATCAGCTCCACGTGGGCCAGGGAGTCCCAGCCCTCGATCTCTTCGGTCGGATCCTCGGGCAGGACGAGATCGTCCTCGTCGAGGACCTCGCGGAACACCTTCGTGAGTCGGAATCGCAGACTGGCCATGCTCAGGAGTCCTTGCTCGGGTTGGCTTCCCTGTGCGGGCTCGGTTCCATGCGCGGGCGCGGCGCCCGGCCGACGCCCGCGAGCCGGGCCAACGCGTAGGGATAGGTCGAGGTGCGCTGGCGCTCCACCATCATCTCCCACATCGCGCGCGCATCGATGACTCCCGCAGGAATCCCACCGATCTCGGACTCGCGGAGTATGCCCCGTTCCCGAACGTCCCGACACAGGCGCCCCATGGAGAGCGCCCGCACGAACTCGGGCCTCCGCTCCCGTACGACGACCTCCCGGCTCCCCTCTGCATCGGTCAGCCGGAAGCGCCGCCGGAGGAAGAAGTCCGGGACGGGCCAGTCCTGGTCCCGCACCTCCTCGGG
>JASJCN010000040.1 GCA_030065975.1 Myxococcota bacterium | reverse complement strand
CACGGGCTCTCGGGCGCCTAGCGCCCGCGCTCGCCGCTGGTGGGACTACCGGCGGCGTCCGCCGCCGCCACCCCCACCTCGGCGGCGTCTCGGGCGGCGTCCGCCACGGCGTCCCTCGCCCTCGCCTCCGCCGGACCGGCCCTCATCTCTGCCGGATCGGCCCTCGCGTCCGCCGGACTGGCTCGGCGCCTTCGCCGGCGGCTCCTCGCGGACGCTGGTCTCCGGGCGGTGCTCCTGCAGGTAGGAGGCGCAGATCGCGGCGAGATCGCGCCGGCCGTCCGGCGTCGCCGCCATCTTCTCCACGATCGGGACGAAGCGATCGACCTTGAAGGCCTGCTCGCGATCGGGGATCTGGCGGATCTCCTGCTCGATCTTCACCGAGAGGCGCTCCTGCACCCGATCCAGGATGTCCTGCTCCGTCGGCACGGGCCGCTCGGAGATCTCGATCTTGTTGATCTTCTGCAGGTTGCGGAAGTTCCCGATGTCGAGGCCCGACACCAGCGAGATGGCGATGCCGGCCTTGCCGGCCCGGCCCGTGCGGCCCGTCCGGTGGACGTACACCTCGGCCGAGTCCGGTGCCGAGTAGCCGATCACGTGGGACAGGTCGCTGATGTCGATGCCGCGTGCGGCGACGTCGGTGGCGACCAGGAAGCGCAGCTCGCCCGCCTTGATGCGCTTCATCGCGGCCTCGCGCGCGGCCTGGGTGAGGTCGCCCGAGATGGCGTCCGCGTCGAAGCCGTGGCGCTGCAGGAAGGCCGTCACGAAGCGGACGTCGTCCTTGGTGTTGCAGAAGATGATCGCGCTCTCGGGGTCCTCGACCTCGAGCAGACGGCGCAGGGTGTGGTCCTTCTCCTGGGCCGTGGTCACGCAGTAGAAGTGCTCGATCTCCTGGGGCGAGGAGTGCCCCTCGACCAGGGAGATGAACTCGGGCTCCACCAGGAAGGCGCGCGCCAGGGCCAACACCTTCTCGGGCATCGTCGCCGAGAAGAGGCAGGACTGGCGCTCCTCGGGCAGGTAGGAGCGGATCTCCTTCATGTCGGGCCAGAAGCCCAGGGAGAGCAGCTCGTCGGCCTCGTCGAAGACGACCATCTTCACGTCGTCGAAGCTCATGCGGCCGGAGCCCAGGTGGTCGAGGATGCGGCCCGGCGTTCCCACGATCACGTGGGGGCCCTCGGCCAGGCCCTCGAGCTGGGGCCCGTAGGCGGTGCCGCCGTAGATCGGCAGGGTGCGCACGCCGCGGTGCTTGCCGATGGCGGTGACCTCGGTGCAGATCTGGTTGGCGAGCTCCCGGGTGGGCGCGAGCACCAGCGCCTGGGGCGCGGCCAGGTCGGTGTCGATCTCGGCGACGATGGGGATGCCGAAGGCGCCGGTCTTGCCGCTACCGGTGCGCGCCTGGACGATCAGGTCGCCCCCCTTGCGCATCGGCGCGATCGACTGGGCCTGCACCGGCATCGGGTCGGTCCAGCCGAGATCGGCGATGCCCTGGCGGATGTCCTCGGGGAGGTCGACGAAGACGTTCGGATCGCTGGTTTCGGGCTCCACGGCGCCGCAACCCTACCAACCGGCTCGCCGCTTGTCCCCCGAGCCCCGCTCTGGCGACACCGTCGCGTGCCGGAGGCGCGCAGGCGCCCCGGGCGGCCTTGCCGCTACCCTCCCGGCCCCATGTCCAAGCTCTCCCCGGACGAGCTCCTGCACCTCTCCAAGCTCTCGGCGCTGCGGTTCTCCGAGGCCGAGCTACGCGCGTTCGGCGCCGACCTCGAGGCGGTGCTCGGCTACGTCGAGCTGCTCGAGCAGGCCCCCACCGAGGGTGTGGAGCCGACCTCGCTGCCGATTCCGTTCCCGACCCCGCTGCGCGACGACGAGCCGGCGGAGCCGCTTCCGGCCGAGGAGGCCGTCGCCAACGCGCCCGAGCGATCGGGCACCGCCTTCGCCGTTCCCAAGGTCATCGACGAGGGCTGATGGTGGCCGATCCGATGCCGACCCTCCGCGAGCTCGCCGCGAGTCTCGAAGCGGGCGAGCGCAGCTCGCTCGAGCTCGTCGAGCAGAGTCTCACTCGCGCGCGCGAGTGCGAGTCGCTCGCCGCGTTCCTGTCGCTGCGCGAGGACGGTGCCCGTGAGGAGGCGCGCGCCGCCGATCGGCGCCGCGCCGCGGGAGAGCGCCGCTCGCCGCTCGACGGGATCCCGATCGCGATCAAGGACAACATCACGAAGCGCGGCGAGACGGCCGGGTGTGCCTCGCGCATCCTCGAGGGCTATCGCTCGCCCTTCGATGCGACGGCCCTCGCGCGCCTCGAGGCCGCCGGCTGCATCGTGGTCGGCCGGACGAACATGGACGAGTTCGCGATGGGCTCCTCCACCGAGAACTCGGCCTACGGTCCCTCGCGCAATCCGTGGGATCCCGAGCGCGCGCCGGGTGGATCCTCCGGAGGCTCGGCGGTCGCGGTGGCGGCGGGCGTGGTGCCCGTGGCACTCGGAAGCGACACCGGGGGATCGATCCGGCAGCCCGCTTCGTTCACCGGGATCGTCGGCATGAAGCCCACCTACGGGCGTGTCTCGCGGCTCGGCCTCGTGGCGTTCGCTTCGTCCCTGGACCAGATCGGACCCTTCGCGCGCACCGCCCGCGACTGTGCGTGGGTGCTCGACGCCATGAGCGGCAACGACCCCGGCGACAGCACGAGCCTGCCCGACCCGCCGACGCGCTCCACGGACGCGCTGACGGACGCCCTCGAGATGGGCGACCTCGACGGCCTGCGCATCGGGCTGCCGAGCGAGTACTTCGAGCTCGAGGGCGCCGCGCCGGGCGTGATCGAGCGGGTTCGCGAGGCCGTCGCCGAGCTCGAGGCGGCCGGCGCCAGGACGGTGCCCGTCTCGCTCCCCAACAGCCGCTTCGCCGTGGCCTGCTACTACCTCGTCGCCACCGCCGAGGCGTCGAGCAACCTCGCCCGCTTCGACGGCGCCCGCTACGGCCGCCGCGCGGCCGGCGCCGCCGACGTCGGCGAGATGATCGAGCGCTCGCGCTCGGAGGGGTTCGGCGCCGAGGTCAAGCGCCGCATCCTGCTCGGCACCTTCGTGCTCTCCGCCGGCTACTACGACGCCTACTACAAGAAGGCGCAGCAGGTCCGCACGCTGCTGCGCGACGACTTCGGGCGTGCCTTCGAGGAGTGCGACGTGATCGCCGCGCCGACGTCGCCGGAGACCGCCTTCCGCTTCGGGGAGAAGGCGGATCCCCTCGCACTCTACCTCTCCGACGTCTACACGGTGTCGGCCAACCTGACGGGCACGCCGGCCGTCTCCGTCCCGTGCGGGCTCTCCGAAGGCCTCCCGGTCGGGCTGCAGCTGATCGGGCCGGCGCGCGGCGACGAGACGATCCTGCGCGTGGCCGACGCCTATCAGCAGCGCACGAGCCACCACGAGGCGCGGCCGCCGCTCGCCGGAGCGGGCGCATGAAGCCGACCCATCCCGACTACGAGGTCGTGATCGGGCTCGAGGTGCACTGCCAGCTGCGGGTGCGCACCAAGCTCTTCACTCCGGCCCCGGTGACCTACGGGGCCGAGCCCAACACCGCCACGCTGCCCGTCTGCCTGGGCCTTCCGGGGGCGCTCCCGGTGCTGAACGGCCCGGCGGTGGAGCTCGCCGTCCGCGCCGGGCTCGCGACCCACTGCACGATCCAGCCGCGCTCGATCTTCGCGCGCAAGAACTACTTCTATCCCGACCTTCCCAAGGGCTACCAGATCTCGCAGTTCGAGGAGCCGCTGGCCACCGGCGGCTACGTCGACGTGCCGATGGAGGGGGAGGAGGAGCCGCTGCGCGTGCGGCTGACGCGCATCCACATGGAGGAGGACGCCGGCAAGTCGGTGCACGAAGCCGGCCTGTCCGAGACCCACGTCGACCTGAACCGCGCCGGCGTGCCCCTGATCGAGATCGTCTCGGAGCCCGACATCCGCTCGCCCGAGGCCGCGACCGCCTACCTGCGCACCCTGCGCGAGATCGTGCGGTACATCGACGCCAGCGACGCGGACATGGAGAAGGGGCACTTCCGCTGCGACGTCAACGTCTCCCTGCGGCCCCACGGCTCGAGCGAGCTCGGCACCCGGACCGAGCTCAAGAACCTGAACTCCTTCCGCTTCGTCGAGGCGGCGATCCGTCTCGAGATCGACCGCCAGGCCAAGGTCCTCTCCGAAGGCGGGACCATCGAGCAGGTCACCCTCGGCTACGACGCCGACCGCGGACGTACCTTCCTGATGCGCGGGAAGGAGGACTCGGACGACTACCGCTACTTCCCGGACCCGGACCTCGTGCCCCTCGTGCTCTCCGAGGAGCGCATCGCCGAGATCCGCGCCGCCCTGCCGGAGCTGCCGGAGCAGAAGCGGGCGCGCTTCACCGAGGAGTACGGTCTCCCGGGAGACGCCTGCGCCATCCTGACCGAGAAGCGGGGCCTCGCCGACTTCTTCGAGCGCGCCGCCGCCGCGGCCGGCGATGACGCGAAGCCCGCGGCCCAGACGACCGCGAACTGGATGCTTCGCGACGTCCTGGCCGTGTTGCGCGAGGACGACGTCGAGGTCCAGGACGGCCACCTCGAGCCCGAGGGTCTGGGCGCGCTGATCCGCATGGTCGAAGAGGGGCGGGTCACGGCGCGCAGTGCGCGCTCGCTCTTGCCCGAGCTGATCCGCGAGGGCGGGGATCCCGAGCGACTGGTGCAGGAGCGGGGCCTCGAGAGCGTTTCGGACGAGGGCGCCCTCGAGGCGCTCGTGGCCCAGGCGATCGAGGCGAATCCGAAGGCGGTGGCCAGCTACGCCGAGGGCGACAAGAAGTCGCTGAACTTCCTGATGGGTCAGGTGATGAAGGCGAGCCAGGGCAAGGCCGACCCCGGCGCCGTGCGCAAGCTCCTGGCGGCGAAGCTCGAGTCGTGAGCGACTGGTTCACCGTCGCGTGGTCCGACGAGGGCGTGCGCATGCTCGACCAGCGCGTGCTTCCCGAGCGCGAGGAGTACCTCACGCTCGAGACGGTGGAGGCGGTGGCCCAGTCGATCGAGAGCCTCGCCGTTCGCGGTGCGCCCGCGATCGGCTGCACGGCGGCGCTCGGCGTCGCCCTGGCCGCAAGGCGGAGCCGCGCCACGGATCTCGCCGCGCTCGGCGTCGAGCTCGAGGCCGCGCGCGAGCGTCTGGCCCGCACGCGCCCTACGGCCGTCAATCTGTTCTGGGCACTCGGACGCATGGCCGAGTGCGAGGCCGTGGCGCGCGAGGCCGCGGGCGCCTCGCCCAAGAGCGTCGCCGCCGCGCTGCTCGAGGCCGCGCTCGAGATCGTCCGCGAGGACGAGGCCTCGTGCCGTGCCATGGGCCGGGCTTCGCTCCCCCTGGTCGAGGAGGGCGCGCGCATCCTCACCCACTGCAACGCCGGCGCGCTCGCGACTGCGGGCTACGGCACGGCGCTCGGCGTCGTGCGCGCGGCGTTCGAGGCGGGTCGCGGCGTACGCGTGCTCGCCGACGAGACGCGGCCCTTCCTGCAGGGCGCGCGGCTCACGGCCTGGGAGCTGGACCGCGACGGCATCCCGGTCACCGTCATCACCGACAACATGGCCGGCCATCTGATGCAGCAGGGCGAGGTGGACCTGGTCGTGGTCGGCTCCGACCGCATTGCCGCGAACGGCGACGTCGCCAACAAGATCGGCACCTACCCCCTGGCCGTCCTCGCCCGGGAGCACGGCGTGCCCTTCTACGTGGCGGCCCCGCTCTCGACCGTCGACCCCGACACCCCGGACGGGGCCGCCATCCCCATCGAGGAGCGCGGCCGGGAGGAGGTCGCCGAGTTCGGTGCGCGCCCGGTGGTTCCCGAGGGCGTGCCCGTGCGGCATCCGGCCTTCGACGTGACCCCGGCCCGCCTGGTCACCGCGATCATCACCGAGCGCGGGATCGCGCGGCCGCCCTTCGCGGAGGCGCTCGCCGCGCAGCTCGCCGGCTCGCCGGGCGGCTGACTCCCGCAGGCTGCTGCCCCGCTGCCAGCCCGCTGCACAGGGCTTGCCGGTCGGGTGCGGTTGCGCGCGAGTCGACGCAACCGGGCGTCAAGCTCGGGGCCCCGTCGTGTCGATAAGGCGTGGTTGGAGGGCCCCAGTTGAACGCGAAGATCCTGTGCGCGGACGACGATCCCCGCTTCTGCCGAAGCCTCGCTCGCACGCTCGGTGAGGAGGGATTCGACGTGGTCATGGCCCACGACGGCCCCTCGGCCCTTGCGCTGCATCGGGAGCACGAGCCGGATCTGGCGGTGCTCTCGGTCCTGCTTCCGGGCCTCGACGGCTTCTCGCTGCTCGGCGACATCCGCAAGGATCCCGAATGCGGTCGCATTCCCGTGGTGCTGCTCTCGAGCTGCTCGCTCACGCCGGCCTACGAGGAGCGCGCTCGCGAGCTCGGCGCCGAGACGATCCTGCGCAAGCCGGTGCCGCTCGACCGCCTGCTCGACATGGTGCGCAAGCAGGTCGGAACCGTGCCGGTCTCCCCGGGCCCGCGACGGTCGGGCACGCCCATGCTCGAGGGCGACCTGCAGGAGGTTCCCTTTCCGGCCCTGCTGCACCACCTGCACGGCCTGCGCGCCACCGGCGTCCTGGACCTGAAGCGCGGCAAGAAGCGCAAGCAGATCCAGCTGCGGGAGGGCCGCGTCGCGGTGATCCGTTCCAACCTCGTGAACGAGACCCTCGGCCACCTGCTCGCGGCCTCGGGGACCATCACCTGGGACGTGATGCACGAGTCGCTCACCCGCGTCCGCAAGGGCGAAGGGCTGCAGGGCAACATCCTGATGGCGATGCAGATGCTCGACGAGCAGGATCTCGCTCGCGCCCTGCACAACCAGGCCGAGGAGAAGCTCTTCGAGACCTTCTCGTGGCGGAAGGGTCGCTTCCGCTTCCATCGCGGTGCCAAGGTCAAGAGCGGCAACGCGCTCTCGCTCAAGCGCGGCACCGCGGAGATCGTACTCGACGGCGTCCGGCTGCGAACGCCCATCGAGGTGGTCGACGAGTTCCTGACCGCCGAGGCGGACGCCCATCCGCAGCCCGCCGAGACCGCCTTCTACCGCTTCCAGGAGCTCGAGCTCGACGACGAGACGCGCGAGATGATGCACCGGGTCGAAGGCGTGAATCGTCTCGGGGACATCCTCCCCCTGACCGAGCCCGAGCGTCGTCTGCTCTACGGCCTGCTCGTGCTGCAGCTCGTCGAGCTCCGCACCACCGAGGCGCGGCGGGTCAAGCGCGAGACGACGAAGCCGCCGGTCGAGACGCCCCCCGAGACGATGGCCACGCCCGAGGGCCCCATCGACATCGAGGAGCTGCGCGCCGAGCTGGCCGCCCACGCCGGCCGCATCGAGGGCGCCACGCCCTACGAGATCCTGTGCGTCGAGACGAGCGACGACGACGACACCATCCGCAAGGCCTACGCGGCGCTTGCCGTGCGGACCCACCCCGACCGGCTGGCCGGCGCGGGCGACGCCGTGGCACGCCTGGCCGAGGAGGTGTTCGGACGCATCGCCGAGGCCTACGACGCGATCCGCGACGAGGACTCCCGCCGCCGGCTGGCGAGCCAGGCGCGCAGTGCCGAGCTCGACGCCGCCGAGCTCGAGGAGGGGCACCGGGCGCTCCAGGCGGAGGTCGCCTTCCAGAAGGGCGAGGGGGCGCTTCGAGCGCGGCGCTACGACGAGGCTTACGGTCACTTCGAGGAGGCCGTGAAGGCCTACCCCGAAGAGGGCGAGTACCGCGCCTGGTTCGGCTTCACGCACTGGCTGTGTGCGCCCGAGGCACCCGGGCAGCTGGAGGAGGCCATCAAGGTCGTCCACGCGGCGCGCAAGCTGGCACCGGATCGGGAGAAGCCCTACCTCTTCCTGGGCCGCCTGTACAAGGCGGCCGACCGCATGAAGCAGGCGGAGAAGATGTTCACCCGCGCGGTCCAGCTCGACCCCGACTGCGTCGAGGCGCTGCGCGAGCTGCGGCTGATCCACATGCGGCGAGAGAAATCCCGGGGGCTGGTGCGACGGATCCTGCGTCGCTAGGCCACCGCCAGCGATGGAATGACAGGACCCGAACATGGCCGCAATCACCGGCGAGAAGATCTGGCTCGACGGTCAGCTCGTGGATTGGGACGACGCTCACGTCCACATCCTGACCCACACCCTGCACTACGGGCTCGGGGTCTTCGAGGGCATCCGCTGCTACCAGACCGACGACGGCCGCTCCGCGGTGTTCCGTCTGGCCGAGCACGTGCGACGCCTCTACGAGTCGGCGCACATCAACCTGATGGAGATCCCCTTCGAGGCGAGCGCCGTCTCGGACGCGATCCTCGAGACCTTGCGCGCCAACCAGCTCGCCGAGGGCTACATCCGCCCCCTGGCCTTCGTGGGCGAAGGGGCGATGGGCCTGAACCCGGCCGACAACCCCATCCGTCTCGCGATCGTCGTCTGGCCCTGGGGCGCCTACCTCGGGGACGAGGGTCTCGAGCAGGGGATCCGCGCCAAGGTCTCGACCTTCCAGCGCCACTACGTCAACGCCAAGATGACCAAGGGCAAGACGTGCGGCGACTACGTCAACTCGATCCTCGCCAAGCGCGAGGCGCTGCTCGACGGCTACGACGAGGCGATCCTGCTGGACACCCAGGGGCTCGTCTCCGAGGCCAGCGGTGAGAACCTGTTCATGGTCCGCGACGGCGTGCTGCGAACGCCGCCGCTGCAGACCGTCCTCGACGGCATCACCCGCGCCTCCGTGATCGAGCTCGCCCGGGACCAGGGCATTCCCTTCCAGGAGGCCGCGATCACCAGGGACGAGCTGTACACCTCCGACGAGGTCTTCCTCACCGGAACCGCCGCCGAGGTCACGCCCATCCGCGAGATCGATCACCGGAAGATCGGCGAGGGGCGCCGCGGGCCGATTGCCAAGACCCTCCAGACCGCGTTCTTCGACGCCGTGAAGGGGCGAAGCGAGAAGTACGCGCGCTGGCTCACGATCGTCTGACGCTGGCCGACCGCGCGCGACCCGGGGCTACGTGCCCGCGCGCGCCGCTCAGCGCCCGAGCTCGAGGCGGCGGAAGGCCAGGGCGAGCAGGGCCACCGAGCCCACGGCCCAGACGCCGAGGCGGATCCAGGCCATCACCGGGTCGCCCGGCACCTCGACCTGGGGGATCCAGGGGTCGAGGGCGAGCGCCAGCGCACCGAGGATGGGCGGTCCCGCGGCATCGATCCCGCCGAGCACGCCCTTGGTCTCGCCGAAGAGCCCGACCAGGTTGGCGAGCCCCGTGCTCGCGAGCGCGAAGACGCTGAGCAGCATGCAGGCGACCCGGGGCAGGTAGAGCGAGGCCGCCATGGACAGCGCCCCGATCGTGACGGAGCCGAGCACGACGACGCCCGCTGCGACGGCGGGGGGCCCGAGCGAGAGGCTCCCGCGCACGAAGAGAAGCCCGGCGGTCGCGCCGAGCAGCACGGCCGTCATGATCAACGCGATCGAGAGCGCTCCCGCCAGCCGAGCGAGAGCGAACGCGCTGCGTCCCACCGGACGGGCCAGGGTGAGGTTGGCCGAGCCGTCGATCAGGGTCTGGGCGAGGTGCTCGGCGGCCAGCACGCCCGCCAGCAGGATGCACCAGAAGCCGAGGATGCCGAAGGTGAGCGTGCCGGTGATGCCGGCCAGCTCGCCCATCTCCTGGGTCTGGCCGTTGACCGTCACCTGGCCCGCGCACGACGTGCAGCCGTCGATCCCGAGCAGGGAGAGGAACGAGAGCACGATCACCACCGCGACGATGCGCCGGCGCGCGGCATCGCGGACGGCCTCGATCGAGAGCACCAGGAACCCGCTCAAGACGCGGCGGCCTCCCCGCGCACCAGGCGCACGAAGGCGTCCTCCAGGCTCTCACCGTCGCGGAGCACCTCGTCGAGGCGACCGTCGGCGAGGAGGCTGCCCTCGTGGAGGATGGCCACCCGGTCGCAGGTGCGCTCGACCTCGGACAGCACGTGGGACGAGACCAGGATCGTCGTGCCCTGCTCGCGTGCCCGCAGGATCCACTCGCGCGCGTCGCGTACGCCCAGGGGATCGAGGCCCGAGGTCGGCTCGTCGAGCAGCAAGAGGGCCGGGCGACCCATCAGCGCCTGGGCGAAGCCCACGCGTTGTCGCAGTCCCTTCGAGAGGGTGCCCAGCCGGTCGCGTGCGCGCGACGCGAGGTCGGTGAGCTTCAGGGCATCGTGGACGGCCTGCTCGCGATCGGCGCCGCCGATGCCTGCGAGGGACCCGTGGAAGCGCAGGAAGTCATCGACCCGGGTGCGCTCCGGCAGCACCAGCCGTTCCGGCAGGTATCCCACGCCGACCCGTGCGCGCGCGTCCCGCGGGTCCTGGCCCCGGAGGCTCACGCCTCCGCTGCTCGGCCGCGCGAACCCGAGCAGCAGGCGCAGGGCCGTCGTCTTGCCGGCGCCGTTGGGCCCGAGCAGACCGAGAGCCGCTCCCTCTTCGAGCTGGAGGCTGACCTCGCTGAGCGCGCTTCGGCCCCCGTAGCGCTTCGACACACAGGCGAGCTCGAGCGCGTCCATGGCGGCAGCGTATCATCTGGCTCGAGAGACGCCGGACGGCACACCGGGGCACCGCCGATGGCCCACTCGACCGAATCCGACCTGGACGACGCCAGCGCGCACGACGCCAGCGCGCACGACGCCAGCGTGCGCGACGCCGGCGAAGCGACGAGGCGCCGGCAGCTCTTCCCGCGCCCGGCGCACTCGATCCTCACCCGCACCGGCGGCTTCCTCTCGGGCTTCACCCACTCGCTGCAGCCGTACTCGGGCTGCCAGTTCTCGTGCCGCTACTGCTACGTGCGCGAGATGACGGTGCAGCGTGCGAACCCCTTCGGCCTGCCCTGGTCTCGCTGGCTCGCGCCGAAGACCAACGCGCCCGAGCTCCTGTGGAGGACGGCGCGACGGGGAGGGCTCGAGGCCGCCCGCATCTTCTGCTCGTCGGCGACGGATCCCTACACGCCCGCCGAGCGGAAGCTCGGCCTCACCCGCGGCTGTCTCGAGGTGATGGCGCGGCATCCTCCCGCCGCCCTGGTCGTGCAGACGCGCAGCCCGCTCGTGCTGCGGGACCGGGCCGTGCTGGCGCGCATTCCCCATGTGCTCGTGAGCGTGAGCCTCCCGACTGTGGACGAAGGGGTGCGCCGGCTGATGGAGCCGGACTCGCCCTCGGTCGCCCGCCGGCTCGACGCCCTCGCGCGCCTCCGACGCGCCGGGCTGCGCACCCAGGCCGCCGTGGCGCCGGTGCTCCCGGGAGACCCGGCGGCGCTGGCCCGCGCCCTCGACGGCTGTGTCGACCGGGTGGTGGTCGACGACTTCTTCCGCGGCGACGGGGCCGGGGGGCGCCGTAGCCGAGGGGCCCTCGAGCGCCTGCGGGCAGCCGGGTACGAGCGCTTCGCCGAGCCCGGCATGGCCGCCGAGGTGGCCCGGGAGCTGCGCCGGCACCTCGGGTCCGAGCGCGTCCTCGAGTCCGAGGCCGGCTTCAACGATCTCGGCTGGGCTTCATCTGTTTGATTTCATTGGGGAAAAATGCTGGTATTCGATTGTGATACAAATCGTAGCCATCGACAGACAGCGTGATACATTTCGTGTCACAACCATTCGAATCGGGGAGTTCCCATGACCCATCGATGCTACGACCCCTACCGCTCCCGCCGACAAAGCGACCGTGATCGCGAATCCCGGGAGTCCCGTGGCGACCGCTACAGCCGCCGCGAAGGCCGCCGCCACCGACGCCGCGAGCGCAAGGAGCGGGTGCTGCACACCCGCATCTCGCAGAAGCTCTCGGACGACATCCGCAACCTCGCCGACGATCTCCGCGTGCCCGTCTCGAACCTGGTGCGCAACGTCCTCGAAGAGGCCTTCAGCGTGGTCGAGGAGATGAGCGACGACGTCGGCGAGATCCTCGACGACGTGATCAACGAGGCCGAGGGCGCGACCGAGCGCTTCCGGCGCTTCCAGGCCAACCGCCGTGCCCGGTACCGCGCCGACGAGGAGCTGCGCGCGACCGAGCGGCGCGGCGAGGGTGCCGAGACCGATGCGCGCGACGATGCCCTGCGCGAGGCCGCCGAGGCCGAGGCGGAGTCCGCCGGCGAGATCCCGACGGCCGGAGACGTCACGGACACGGACGACACCGACGCCGACACCGGCGAGGATGCACCGGCGCCCGTGACCGGCGCCTTTGCCGACGTGGTCGCCTGGCAGCCCGTGATCCTGAACGCTCCCCAGCGCTGCGCCCGCACCGGCCAGTCGATCCGACCCGGCGAAGAGGGCTTCATGGGCATCACCGCCCAGGGCTTCGGCGGCGTCTACCTCTCGCGCGAAGGCCTCGACGAGCTCCACTCCCGCTAACCCCCGAAGGGTGGGGACGGTCCTTACCCCTCGGGACAAGGACCGTCCCCACCCCGTGGGTCGTCAGGCGAGGACGTTCTCGAGCAGGGCCTCGCAGTCCGCCTGCTCCATGTAGCGGGGGACCGGGTAGTTCATGTGCGCCTCGGCCAAGGCCTTGGTGGCGATGGACGGGATGTCCGCGCGCTGCAGGGCATCCAGCGTCGTCGGGATCTGGATCTTGCCCGAGAGCTCTCGCACGGCCGCGATGAAGGCCTGCGCGCGCTCGGTCTCCGACGCGGCCGGGTCGCCCACGCCGGCCCACTCGGCCATCAGCGCCATGCGCGGAGCCGCCTCGACGAGCGAGTAGTCGAGCACGTGGGGGAGGGCGATGGCGTTGGCCAGGCCGTGGGGCGTCCCGTAGTAGGCGCCGAAGTTGTGGGCGATCGCGTGCACGTAGCCGACGCTCGTGCGCGTGAAGGCCAGGCCCGCGTAGTAGGCCGCCAGCGACATCGACTTGCGCGCCTCGAGGTCGTCACCCTGCGCGTGGGCGCGCGGGAGGTCCGGGAAGATGCGCCGGATCGCGGCCTCGGCGAAGGACTCGGTCTCCCGCGTCGACGTCTTGGCCAGCACCGACTCGATGGCGTGGGTGAGGGCGTCCATGCCCGTCGCCGCCGTCACGTGGGGCGGGAGCCCCAGCATCAGCGTCGGATCCAGGCCCGCCATCAGCGGGAGCAGCTTGGGATCCAGCACGAAGTACTTGGTGTGCGTCTCGGCGTCGGAGACGACGGCGGCCAGGGTGGCCTCGGAGCCCGTACCCGCCGTCGTGGGCAGGGCGTAGAGGGGGAGCGGCGCCTGCTTGATCTTCATGCGCCCCTCGAGCTTGCGCACCGGGCCCGGGTTGGTCGCGGCCGCGGCGATCACCTTGGCCGCGTCCATCGGCGAGCCTCCACCGACGGCGAGGATGGCGTCGCAGCCCGCGGCCAGCAGCTGGTCTCGCCCCTCCTCGACCTGCGTGAAGGTCGGGTCGGGCAGCACGCCCGAGTAGGTCGCGTGGCGAACGCCGGCGGCGTCGAGCGCCGCGGTCACCCGCTCGACCACGCCCAGGGAGACGAGCCCCTCGTCCGTGACGATGCCGACGCAGGCGGGCCGGCTCTGGGCGATGGCCTCGCACAGCTCACGGGTCGCCTCGCTGCCGACGAAGGTGACCGGCGTGCGATCCGGGAGCAGCTTGGAGACGACCTTGGCGATGCCGACGAAGCGGTCGTGGAGGAAGCGCTTGGCTGCGGACATGGGGGGCTCCGAGTGGTGGGTGGGAGGCCCTCAACGCTAGCGTCCTTTGCGCCGGATCGAGGAGGACCCATGCACCGAAGCGAGCTCACGACGCCTGCCCTGGTCGGAGACGCCGACGCCATCGACCGCAACCTCGACGCCATGGCCAAGGCCCTCCCGGGGCACCGCCTGCGCCCCCACATCAAGGCCCACAAGTGCACCGGGCTCGCCCGCAAGCAGGCCGCGCGGGGCCACACCGGCTTCACCTGCGCCACGATCCGCGAGATGGAGGGGCTCGCGGCGGCAGGCCTCGGCGAGGATCTGCTGCTCGCGAACGAGGTGCTGGACGCCCGCCGGCTCGGCGCTCTCGACGCGCGGGTGACCGTCGCCGTCGACTCCGAGGAGACGATCCGCGCGGCCGCCGACGGCGGCGTGCGCGAGGTGCTGATCGACGTGAACGTGGGCCTGCCTCGCTGCGGCTGCCCGCCGGGGCAGGCCGGAGCGCTCGCCGACCGCGCCCGCAAGGCCGAGCTCGAGGTGCGCGGCGTGATGGGGTACGAGGGGCACGTGATGCCCATCGAGGATGCCGGCGAGCGTGAAGCGGCCACGGCCACCGCCATGGAGCTGCTGAAGCAGGCCCACGAGCAGGTGGGCGGCGACGTCGTCTCCGCCGGCGGCACCACCAACTACGCGCTGAACCACGTGGCCACCGAGATCCAGGCGGGGAGCTACGTGCTGATGGACCGCAGCTACGCCTTCGAGGAGCTGCCCTTCCAGGCTGCGATCTGGATCGAGAGCAGCGTCATCTCGGTGGCCGAGAAGTACGCCGTGGTCGACGCGGGGCTCAAGTCCCTGGCCCTCGACCACGGCAACCCCGAGATCGACGGAGCGAAGGTCTGGTTCGCCTCGGACGAACACGTGACCTTCGCTCCCGAGTCCCCCGTGCGCGTGGGCGATCGCGTGCGCGTCTGGGCGCGACACGTGGACCCGACGGTCGCAAAGCACGAACGTCTCCACCTCGTCCGTGGGGACGACGTCGTGGAGACGCTCGAGATCGATCTGCGCGGCTGGTAGCCGCCCAGGCTCGGGCGGGGCCGCTCCGACTGGCGGAGCGGGCCGCGTGGCTCAGTGGGATCCGATCGGATCCTTGAACACGAACTCGGCGGGCTTGCGGAGCATCAGGTCGATCGGCTTCTCCCACTCGTCGGGAGCGACGGCCATCGTGATGGCCTGAGCCGGGATCCACAGCGCTGCGCTCGCCACCAGACCGGCGAAGCCGAGCGGGCGGATGATCAGCAGGTCGAAGACCGGCGGCGCATTGGACTCTTCGATGTTCGAGAGCCCTCGCGCGAAGGACTGCGAGGGAAGGAGCAACGCGAGCAGCACGAGTGCCGCAGCGAGGCGCTTCGAGAGACGGGGCATCGGGGGACCCTCCAAGGCGGTTGTCTGTTCGTTCGTATCGGCCAAACTCTGCGTCTCTGAAGGGGTTCTGCCGTCGGCAGCCTTCCTCCTCGGACCCGCAGCCGGGGCGCAACGAGTGCGCAGGAGACCGGCAGGCTCGAGGCAGCGAAGGAGCAGGAGCAGGTAGGATCGCCCGATCTCGCGCCCGCCCGAAAGAACCCGCATGAACAGCGCAGCCCAGGACTCCCCGCCGGCCACCGCCGGTGCGCGCAGGCCCCTCCGAAAAGCGAGACTCCCCAAGGCGCGACTGGCCGCCGTGGCGGGCGTGCTCGCGACCCTGATCGCGCTGCTGGTGCTGCTCTTCCGCTACTTCGCGGCCCGCCTCGTCCACGACCCCGGCCTGCCCGAGCCCTGGGCCGGCGCCGCCCTCTGGGCGATCGGCGGCATGTTCGGCTGCCTGGTCGCCGGGCCCGTCTTCGAGCGCATGCCTCCCTACCCGTGGCGGCGCGTCGTGTGCGTGGCCGCCTGGATCGGCGTCGGCGTGCTCTTCGTCGGCACCTGGGTGCTCGCGCTCAGCGACCTCGCCGTGGCCACGGGGCTCCTCCCCATCGGCCCCGGCACCCAGGCCGCGGGCGTCGTGGCCGCCACCTTCGGCATCGCCGCCTTCGCCGCCCGATCCGGCCTGGGCGATCCGGCGCTCAAGCGCGTGAGCATCGAGCTCGAGCGTTGGCCTGCGGCCCTCGACGGGTTCCGCATCGCGCAGATCAGCGACATCCACATCGGCCCGATCCTCGGCGCGGGCTTTGCCCGGCGGCTGACCGAGCGGGTGAACGCCCTGGACGCCGACCTGGTGGTGATCACCGGCGATCTGGTGGACGGTCCCGTCGATCAGGTCGGCGCCGGCGTCGGACCCTTCCGCGACCTCGCGGGGCGCCACGGCGTCTTCTTCGTGACGGGCAACCACGACGTCTACTCGGGTGACGAGGCCTGGGTGGCGCGGGTGCGCGAGCTCGGCATCACGCCGCTTCGCAACGTCCACCGTGCATTCGACGTCGACGGCGCACGCTTCGATCTCGCCGGCGTCGACGATCACCGCGGCGACTGGGTCACCGGGACCAGCGAGGACCTGCCCGCGGCGCTGGCGGGCCGCGATCCCGACGTGCCGGTGGTCCTGCTCGCTCACGACCCGGGCACCTTCAAGAAGGCGCGCCACGCGGGCGTGGATCTCCAGCTCTCGGGCCACACCCACGGCGGGCAGATCTGGCCCTTCCGCTACCTCGTGCGGCTCTCCGTGCGTTGGGTGTCCGGCGTGTACCGCGAAGGCGACAGCACGATCTACGTGAGCCGCGGAACCGGCTTCTGGGGGCCGCCGCTGCGCCTCTTCGCCCCGGCGGAGCTGACCGAGATCACCCTGCGTTCGAGGAACGCGACGCTCACACGGACTGACTGAAGACCTTCTTCCCGTCGTCCTTCGGGTCGGGGAGGTAGCGGTCGAAGACGGTCGCGAGGTTCCGGACGAGCAGGCGACCGGCCGGGGTGACCCGGACGGACCCGTCGACGGCGACGTCCACCAGACCGTCCTCGGCGGCCGGGCCGAGGCGTGAGAGCTCGGTGGCGTGGCTCGAGGCGAGGGTCTTCCCGAATCGCTGCGCGAAGTCGGCCGCGTCGATGGAGCCCAGGCTGATCAGCCGGGAGATGAGCCAACGCTGCTCCTGGTCGTCGGCCGAGAGCCGGAAGCCTCGCAGCGTCGCGACCCCGCCCGACTCGACGGCGGTCTCCCACGCGCCGAGATCCCGCTTCGACTGCGCGTAGCTGTCCGAGAGCTCGCTGATCGCACTCGGGCCGAAGCCGACGAGCTCGACTCCCTCCTGCGTCGTGTGCCCCATGAAGTTCCGGCGCAGCGACCCGTCGCGCAGGGCGCTTGCGAGCTCGTCGTCGGGCCGTGCGAAGTGGTCGAGCCCGATGAACTCGTAGCCGGCGTCGAGCAGGCGGCGGATCGCGCCCAGCATGATCCGCAGGCGAGTCGTGGGGGCGGGGAGGTCCTTGCGCTCGAATCCCCGCTGCTGCTTGGCGACCCAGGTCACGTGGGCGTACGCGTACAGCGCGAGCCGATCCGGCGCGAGGGCGATCACGGAGTCGAGCGTGCGCGAGAAGCTCTCTTCGGTCTGGTAGGGAAGCCCGTAGATCAGGTCGAAGTTCACGCTCTCGAAGCCCGCTGCGCGCGCACGCTCGACGAGCGCGCCCGTCTGCGCCTCGGGCTGGATGCGATGGACGGCCTCCTGCACCCGCGGATCGAAGTCCTGCACGCCCATCGACATGCGCCGGAAGCCGCAGTCACGCAGCGCATCGACGTGCGCCTCGGTCGTCACCCGAGGGTCGACCTCGATCGAGATCTCGGCATCCGGGGCCATGGGGAACGCGTCGACGAGGGCCCCGTAGAGGCTCCGGATCTGATCGGGGTCGAGGTGGGTGGGCGTGCCTCCGCCCCAGTGCTGCTGACTCGCCAGGCGGCCGGTGTCCGCGGTGGCCTCACGGATCGCCGCGATCTCGCGGCGCATCGTCTCCAGGTAGCGCGCCGGGAGAGCGGTGTCGCGCGTGATGATCCGGTTGCAGGCGCAGAAGTGGCAGAGGCTCGCGCAGAAGGGGACGTGGACGTAGAGGGAGAGCGGCTGATCGGGGCGCTCGCCGAGCTCGGCGAGATCCCTCCGGAAGTCGTTCGCGTCGTAGGTCTCGCCCCAGGCCGGCGCCGGGGGGTAGCTCGTGTACCGCGGCACGGCCCGCTGGTAGCGGGGCAGGATGCGCTCGAGATGATCGAGGTCGATGGCGATCTCCCGCGGCCTCTAGACGCGCTCGAACTTCGGCTTGCGGCCGTCGAGGAAGCTGCGTACGCCTTCCTTGAAGTCCGGGCGGTCGAAGCTCTCCTGCATCAGGCGGATCGACTCGTCCATGGCCGGCCCGAGCTCCGACGTGAGGCGTGAGTAGACCTGTCGCTTCATGATGGCCATCGACGCCGGCGAGGCGTTCGCGGCCAGATCCCGCGCGTACTGCCGTACGAAGGGCAGCAGCTCGTCGTGGGGCAGGGTGCGGTTCACCAGGCCGATGCGCTCGGCCTCGGCGGCGTCGAACTTGCGACCCGACATCAGGAGGTCGAGGGCGTGTGCGGTGCCCACCAGGCGCGGCAGGGTCCAGCCGATGCCCCACTCCGCGATCAGCCCGCGCTGGGAGAAGGCGGTGGTGAACTTGGCGCGGTCCGAGGCGAAGCGCATGTCGGCGAACAAGGCGATGGCGAAGCCGAGGCCGGCGATGGGGCCGTTGATCGCCGCGATGATCGGCTTGCGGACCGACAGCATGTACGAGTAGGGACCCTGGAACGAGTCGCCCATGGAGGGGTCACCGGGGCTCGCGTCGAGGGACTGGCTCGGTGCGCCGTCGCCCGTGTCCATTCCGCGCCCCTCGCCGATGGCCTCGAGGCCCTTCAGGTCGGCGCCCGCGCAGAAGCCCCGGCCGGCGCCGGTCAGGAGGATGGCCACCACGCTCGGGTCCTCTTCCGCCGTGGCGATGGCGTGCTTGAGCTCGTCCCCCATCCGGTTGGTGAAGGCGTTGAGGCGCTCGGGCCGGTTCAGGGTGATGGTGGCGATCGGGTCCTCGACGTCGTAGAGGAGCTGCTCGTACACGGAAGTACCTCCGGCGGCCGACGGTAGCGCACGGCTCGTGCGTCTCGTCGGCGCTACGCGCCGGCCAGCGAGTCGCGCTACGCGCCGGCCAGCTGGTCGCGCTACGCGCCGGCCAGCCCGCTGCGTCACGCGCCGGCCGCCAGCATCAGGCCGAGGGCGCCGAGGGCGAACCAGGCCACCCTGCGGAAGCGTTCCGCCGGGACCCGGCGTCCGAGGCGCACGCCGGTCGCGACGCCGAGCAGGACGACGGGCATGAGCAGTGCCGAATCGACGAACACCGCGGGCGGCATCAGCCCCTGAGCGGCTGCGATGGGGATCCGGGCCAGGCCGATCACCATGAACAGGGCCTGGATCGTGGCCTTGATGCGGTCGGTCGCGTGGTCCGTCGAGTACAGGTGGGCGACCAGTGGCGGGCCGCCGGTGTTGAAGGCCCCGCCGAGGACGCCCGAGACCACGCCCACCGACACGTCGACCGACCGCGAACGCGGCCGCGGCAGCCGAGGAGCCACGAGATTCCAGGCCGCGATCGCCACGATGGTGACGCCGAGGAGGCGAACCATGCCCGCCGCCGGGAAGCTCCCCAGGGCGAAGACCCCGCCGACCACGCCGACGGCGATGGCGGGAGCGATCCACCGCAGGTGCCCCCACAGGATCGCGCCGCGCAGGGCAAAGAACACGCCCAGGTTCACGAGCAGCCCCGTCACGTTCACCACCCCGGCGGCGTGGACGAGGTCGAAGGACAGGGTGAGGCCCGTCATGGCCATCATCCCGAAGCCGAAGCCCAGGAAGCCCTGGGTTCCCGAGGCGACGAACACGACCCCCAGCACGAAGAAGAGGGCGAGGGCGCTCGCTCCGAGGGCGCCTACGTCGGCCTGCGCCAGCAGGGCGCCGAGCGATTCCGGACCCAGCGGCTCGAACATGGCAGCAGTGTAGGCGTCGCCGCTGGCGCCGCGACGGCAAAGCAAGGAAACTCGTCGGGTCCATGCCCCCCAAGCAAGAGTTCATCGAAGTCCGCGGCGCGGCAGAGCACAACCTCAAGCGCGTGGACGCCGACATCCCCAAGCACAAGCTGGTGGTGTTCACCGGGCCGTCGGGCTCGGGCAAGAGCTCGCTGGCGTTCGACACGGTCTACGCCGAGGGCCAGCGTCGCTACGTCGAGTCGCTCTCCGCCTACGCCCGGCAGTTCCTCGGCCAGATGGAGAAGCCCCGCTACGACCACATCCGCGGGCTCTCGCCGACGATCAGCATCGAGCAGAAGGCCGCCAGCAACAACCCGCGCTCCACCGTCGGGACGATCACCGAGATCCAGGACTACCTGCGGGTTCTCTTCGCGCGCATCGGCGAGCAGCACTGCCATCAGTGTGGCCGCCCGGTCGAGTCGCTCTCCTCGGCCGAGATCGTCGACCGGCTGGTGGCGCTCCCGAAGAAGACCCGCTTCCTGCTCCTCGCGCGCCTGATCGAGGCGCGGAAGGGCGAGCATCGCGACGTCCTGAAGGAGGCCGTCCAGGAGGGCTACGGCCGCTTCCGGATCGACGGCGAGATCTACCGCGACGACGAGCTCCCGACGCTCGACAAGAAGCGCAAGCACACCATCGACGTCGTGATCGATCGGCTCGCCGCACCGGGCGACCGCGACGCGGCCTTCACCAAGCGCGTGACCGACTCGGTGGAGACGGCGCTGCGCAAGGGCGAGGGCGGGCTGCGCGTGCAGGTCGTGGACGGTGAGGAGCACCTCTACTCCGAGCACCTCTACTGCCACCACTGCGAGATCGGCTTTCCCGAGCTCTCGCCCCAGAGCTTCTCGTTCAACTCGCCGCTCGGCATGTGCCCGGATTGCAATGGACTCGGCACGAAGCCCGAAATGGATCCGGAGCTCGTGGTTCCCGATCCCACCAAGAGCGTGCGCGAGGGCGCCATCGAGCCCTGGGCCAAGGTGATGGAGCGATCCGAGAGCTGGACCGGCTCGCTGCTGCAGAACCTGGCGAAGATGTACAAGATCGACTTCGACCGGCCGTGGAACAAGCTGCCGAAGAAGCACCGCGAGCTGCTCCTCCACGGCTCGGGCGGCAAGCGCATCGCGATGAGCATGAAGTTCGCGAGCGGGAAGATCGAGTTCGAGCGCCGCTTCGAGGGCGTGCTCAACGAGCTCTACCGTCGCTTCCGCCAGACCAAGTCCGAGGGCATGCGCAAGTACTACGTGCGTTACCTCTCCGACTCCCAGTGCTCGAGCTGTCAGGGGCGGCGTCTGCGCGGCGAGTCCTGTGCGGTGCTGGTCGGCGGCAAGAGCCTGCCCGAGCTGGCCTCGGCCACCATCCTCGAGGCGCGCGACTTCATCGCCGGGCTCAAGCTCGACCGCACCCGCAAGCAGATCGCGAGCGAGGTCCTGAAGGAGATCGGCAACCGCCTGGGCTTCCTGATCGACGTGGGGCTCGGGTATCTCATGCTCGATCGTCCCGGCCCCTCGCTCTCGGGCGGCGAGAGCCAGCGCATCCGTCTCGCGAGCCAGATCGGAAGCGAGCTCACCGGCGTGCTCTACATCCTCGACGAGCCGTCGATCGGCCTGCATCAGCGCGACAACGCGCGCCTGCTCGCGACGCTCAAGCGCCTGCGCGACATCGGCAACACCGTGGTGGTGGTCGAGCACGACCAGGAGACCATCGAGGAGGCCGACCACGTGCTCGACTTCGGCCCCGGCGCCGGGGTCACGGGCGGCGAGATCGTCTTCTCCGGAACGCCCGCCCAGCTCAAGCGCTCGAGCAAGTCGGTGACCGGGAAGTACCTGTCGGGCCGGCTCGAGATCGAGACGCCGCGCAAGCGCCGCCGGGGGAGCGGCGACAAGGTGATCGTCGAGGGCGCCTCGGAGCACAACCTGAAGGACGTGGATCTCGAGATCCCCCTCGAGGCCCTCGTGGCGGTGACCGGCGTCTCGGGCGCGGGCAAGAGCACCCTCGTCAACAAGATCCTCTACCCCGGCTGCAAGCGCGTGCTCTACAAGAGTCCGGAGGTCCCCGGCGCCCACAAGCGCATCCGCGGACTCGGGCTGATCGACAAGGTGATCGACATCGATCAGCGGCCCATCGGCCGCACGCCGCGCAGCAACCCCGCGACGTACACGAAGATCTTCGACGAGATCCGCAAGGTGTTCGCCCAGACCCAGGAAGCCCGCACCTACGGCTTCCAGCCCGGGCGCTTCTCCTTCAACGTGAAGGGCGGGCGCTGCGAGGCCTGCGAGGGCGACGGCGTGAAGCGCATCGAGATGCACTTCCTGCCCGACGTCTTCGTGCCCTGCGAGGTGTGCAAGGGCCAGCGCTTCAACGAGGCGACGCTCCGGGTGCGCTTCAAGGGCCTGAACGTGGCCGAGGTGCTCGACCTCTCGGTCGACGAGGCGCTCGACGTGTTCGCGAACCAGTCGAAGGTGCTGGCGGGCTTGAAGACCCTCTCCGAGGTGGGCCTCGGCTACGTGAAGCTCGGCCAGCCCTCGCCCACGCTCTCGGGCGGGGAGGCCCAGCGCATCAAGCTCGCCCGCGAGCTCTCGAAGACGGCCACCGGCCGCACCCTCTACATCCTCGACGAGCCCACCACCGGCCTGCACTTCGACGACCTGAAGAAGCTCCTGATGGTGCTGAACCGCCTCGTCGATGCCGGCAACACCGTCGTCGTGATCGAGCACAACCTCGACGTGATCCGCTGCGCCGACTGGATCGTCGATCTCGGGCCCGAGGGCGGAGACGCAGGCGGCGAGATCGTTGCAGCCGGCACCCCGGAGGAGGTGGCCAAGTGCAAGGCCAGCTTCACCGGGCGCTACCTGCGCCAGGTGCTGTAGCCCCCATGGCCTGGTGGAAGTGGGTGCTCGTCAGCCTGACGGTCACGATCGTCCTCGGGCTCGGCGCCCTCTACTGGCTGGCCTCCCAGATGGGCAAGGCGAGCGGGGACCCGGCCTTCTTCGAGGACGCGATCGTGGCCTTCGAGGAGGCCGACCGCGAGGCCCCGCCCGCGCCGGACGGGATCCTCTTCGTGGGCAGCTCGAGCATCCGTCTCTGGCGGAGCCTGGCCTCCGACATGGCTCCCCTCCCGGTGATCAACCGCGGCTTCGGGGGCGCGCACCTCGAGCACGTGCTCCACAACCTGGATCGCGTGGTGCTCCCCTACGCCCCCCGCATCGTCGTCGTCTACGCCGGCGACAACGACCTGGCCGCCGGGAGCGGCAAGGAGCCCGCACGCGTTCTGCGCGAGTACCAGGAACTCGTGGCGCGTGTCCACGCGAAGCTCCCGGAGACGCATCTCTACTTCCTCTCGATCAAGCCCTCGAAGCTGCGCTGGGAACGCTGGCCCGCGATGAGCGAGGCGAACGCGGCCGTCGAGGCCTTCTCCGCAGGAGACGAGCGCTTGCACTACGTGGACCTCGCCACTCCGCTACTCGCGGGCGGCGAGCCCCGCGACGACGTCTTCCTCTTCGACGGGCTGCACCTGAACGGGACGGGCTACGCCGCCTGGACGGAGGTGCTGCGGCCGCTGCTCGTCCGCGCGTACGACGCGCGCTGAGTGCCCCTATACTCCCCGGCGTGAAGGAGATGGAGCGCCTCGTCGGCATCATGGCCCGGCTGCGGGATCCCGAGCGGGGCTGCGCCTGGGATCTCGAGCAGCGCTTCGAGACCATCGCGCCGTACACGATCGAGGAGGCCTACGAGGTCGACGACGCGATCCGGCGGGGCGACCGCGAAGCGCTCTGCGACGAGCTGGGCGACCTCCTGCTGCAGGTCGTCTACCACGCGCGCATGGCCGAGGAGGAGGGCGCCTTCGACCTCTCGGACGTGGCGCGGGCGATCTCCGACAAGCTGGTGCGCCGCCATCCCCACGTGTTCGGCGATGCCGAGCCCGGGAGCGTGAGCTGGGAGGCCATCAAGGAGGCCGAGCGCGGCGAAGCCGCGTCCGCGGTGGACGACGTGCCGCTCGGCCTGCCGGCGCTCCTGCGCGCCCAGAAGCTCCAGCGCCGCGCCGAACGGGCCGGCCTCCTGCCTGCCGACGTCGCTGGCGACGCGGCGGCGGCCGGAATCGAAGACGATGCGGCCCTCGCCGAGCGGCTCTTCGCCCTCGCCGACGCCGCGCGACGCGCCGGGCTCGACGCCGAGCAGGCGCTGCGCGAGCGCAACGCCAGCTTCGAGCGCGACGTCCGTGCCCGCGAGCCCCGCTCCTCCTGACCTTTCCGACGCCCGAACCCGGAGCCCCACGTCCAGATGTCCAGACGCGACCAGATCCGCATGAGCGACGACGAGGTGAAGGCCTTCCTCGACGGCTCGCAGACCATCATCATCAACTCGATCGGGAAGGACGGCGTGCCCCACCCGATGCCCATGTGGTTCGCCGTGGACGACGACGGTGCGGTGCTGATGACGACCTTCGCCAGGAGCCAGAAGATCAAGAACCTCGAGCGCGATCCCCGCGTGAGTCTGCTGGCCGAGGACGGCACCGAGTACGCGAAGCTGCGCGGTGTGGTGATCTACGGTGAGGCCGAGCTCGTGCCCGACACCGAGAAGGTGATCGACACCCTGATGAAGGTGGCGTCGCGCAACACCGGCGACATGGATCCCACCAACGAGGCCGTGCGCGCCGGCATGCGGAAGACCGCGGAGAAGCGGGTCGCGATCCGCGTGCGGCCCGAGAGGATCGTGAGCTGGGACCACGCGAAGCTCGGGGGCGTGTACTAGGTGAAGGCCCTCCCCCGGCTCAAGTACTCCGGCGCCGTGGATGCCGACGGCCACATCCTCGAGCCGCCGGACATGTACCAGCGCTACATCGACCCGGAAGATCGCGACAAGGCGCTCTCGATCCATCCCGACGAGGAAGGGCTCGAGTTCCTCGATCTCGGCGGGGGCGTGTCGTCCAGGATCATCCGCAAGGGCTTCCCGGCCGGGCTCGGCCTGATGGACCGGCTCGCAGGCATCGTCTACGAGCGCGAGCCGAAGACGGGCTCGCCCTACGTCGACGAGGCCCCGCTCGGAGCCATGGATCCGAAGGAGCGGATCCAGCGACTCGATCAGGAGAACATCGAGCGCGCGATCCTGTACCCGTCGCTCAGCGTGCTCTGGGTCTCCGAGGTCGAGGACGAGGATCGGATCCAGCCCAACCTGAAGGCCTACAACCGCTTCATCGTCGACTTCTGCGCCGACTCCGGCGGCAGGCTGCTGCCGGTGTGTCAGCTCTCGCTGGGCTGCGTCGAGCGGGCCGAACGCGAGCTGCGGCGCGTGGCGGAAGCGGGAGCGGTCGGCGTCTGGGTGCCTCCCTTCACGACCACGCGCCTCCCGCTCGGCGACCCGGCCCACGACCGGATCTTTGCCGCCTGCCAGGATCTGGGCCTGCCGCTCGGCATCCACCCGGTCTTCGAGCCCAAGTGGTGCGCGCCGGGACGCTTCGGCGACTACACCAGCGCGAAGTACGGCTTCTTCCACAACACGACGGCCGGCGACGCCGTCCGCCACGCATTCACGTCGCTGTTCCAGTACGGCGTCTTCGAGCGCTTCCCGCGCCTGCGGGTGGTGGTGCTCGAGTCGGGCGCCGGCTGGATCGGCTACTGGCTCGATCGCATGGACACGATGGTCGCAACCATCCAGGGCCGCCCCGTCCGCGAGATCGCGCCCGAGCTGCCCAGCACCTACTTCGCAAGGCAGTGCTGGATCTCGGCGGACCCGGACGAGAAGTCGCTGGCCGGCGTCATCCCCATCGTCGGCGCCGACCGCTTCGTCTGGGCCTCGGACTTCCCGCATCCCGACCACCCGCCGGACTACGTGCCCGAGCTCGAGCGGCTGACCGAGGCCCTTCCCGAAGAGTCCCGCAAAGGCTTCCTCGGAGGCAACGCGCTGGCCGCCTACGGGCTCACCTAGGCTTTGGCAGCGAGCAGTTGGCGAGGTCCGGGGATCGTGCCGGGCGCCCTTCGGCGCGCGGACGAGCAGCTCCGCAAGGTCCTGCCCACTCTCGCCCTGCTCTCCGGCACGGCGGGCGCCCTCGGTGCGGCTGGTCAGTTCCTGGTGGAGTCGGGCACGCCGCGGCCCCTTGCGCTGGCCGGGCATCTCGGGCTCGCGCTCACCGGACTCTGGTGGCTGCGATCCCCTCCACGGCGGCCGCACCTCGCCGGGACCGTCGTCGGCTTCTACCTCGCGACGGCGATCGGCACGTTCGTATTGCAGAGCGGGACTCCCGGCCCGCTGCTCCACCTGTCGATCCTGTGCATCGGGTCGTTCTATCTGCTGCTCGATCGCCGCGCGCTGATCCCCGTCCAGCTCTACGCGATCGGCTGGCTCGTCGCCGGCGTACTGGCCCTCCAGTGGTCGGTCGCGGGATCCACCGCAATCCTCTGCGGGATCGCCTGGTCCGGTGGACTCGCGCTGCACCTCGGCCGCGTCCGCGCCCTCACGGAGCTCGACCGCGCCTACACCCGACTCGAACGGGAGACCGAGGAGCGTCGCAGGGCCCAGGAGCAGGTTCTCGCCGCGCAGAAGCTCGAGAGCTTGGGCGTGATGGCCGGTGGGGTGGCCCACGACTTCAACAACCTGCTGGTCGGCATCCTCGGTGGTGCGGATCTCGCGCTGAGTGCCGAGGAGGACGCGAAGACGCGGCGCTTCGCCCTGGAGACGATCCGCGAAGCTTCGTTGTCGGCGAAGGAGCTCTGCTCCAAGATGCTCGACTTCGCGGGCGGGCGGCCGGTCCACCTGGTCGCCGTCGATCTCGAGGGGGTCGTTCGGGAGGCGATCCGACTGTCCGCTCCCGCGATCCCGGAGGGGGTCACGATCGTCGAGGAGCTCACGCCCGGCTTGCCGCCCGCAAAGGGCGATCTCACCCAGCTGCGTCAAGCCCTGGTGAACGTGCTCTCCAACGCCGGCGAGGCGATGGGCGAGGCGGAGGGCGAGATCCGCGTCGTGACCCGCGCCGCGGGGCCGGGGCACGTGGCGATCCGGGTCGAGGACGAAGGGCCGGGAATTCCCGACGAGATCCGGGCGCGCATCTTCGACCCCTTCTTCACCACCAAGTTCACGGGTCGGGGGCTCGGGTTGGCCACCGTTGCGGGTACCGTCCGCACCCACGGTGGGGAGATCGACGTCGGCTCCTCCGCCGACGGGACGCAGGTCGAGATGCGCTTCCCGATCTCGAACGAGGGGCCGGCTCGCGCCCACCCGGGCGTGGACGCACCGCCGGAGTGGACGGGCTCCGGGCACATCCTGCTCGTGGACGACGAGCCGATCGTGCTCGAGACGGGAAGCCGCCTGCTCGGCTCGCTCGGGTTCGAGGTGGAAGCGGCCGCGAGCGGGGACGCCGCGATCGAGACGCTGCGCCGACGGCCAAAGGGCTTCCGAGCGGCCATCGTCGACGCCACGATGCCCGGAAGTGACGGAGTCGCGACCCTCCGCGGCCTCCGGGCCATCGCGCCCCGGCTTCCGCTGCTCCTGAGCAGCGGCTTCTCTTCGGGCCCCATCCGCGAGCGCATGCAGGCACCCGAAGGCGCGCGCTTCCTCGCGAAGCCCTACGACCGCGGCGAGCTCTCGCGCGAGCTTCGGGCCCTGCTCGAGCCCGGGCCGGGGGCGCCGGGCGATCGATCTCTACGGGGCCCAGGGGCGGGCCTTCGCTGACCCCGCCGGCCGTGAAGGCGCGGCTCCGGCGGCGCTATCCTTCGCCGATCCACCAGGAGAGAGCCATGGCCGCTGCCGAGAGCATCCCGCACCCCACCTGTGACGTGGAGGCGATCCCCGGGCGCGTGGCCCAGCTGCGCGCGACCTTCGACTCCGGGCGCACGCGCTCGCTCGACTGGCGGCGGAGCCAGCTCGAGGCCATCCAGCGCATGTCTTCCGAGCACGCCGAGGACTTCGCCCGCGCGCTCCACGCCGACTTCAAGAAGCCGCCGCTCGAGGCGCACACCGCCGACGTCGGGCAGGGCAAGTCCGAGGCCGCCCTCGCCCTCAAGAACCTGAAGAAGTGGACGAGCCCCGAGAAGCTGCGCGGCATGGGCCCCATGCCCGGCGCCGGCAAGGCCCGGGTGCTGCGCGAGCCCCTCGGCGTGGTGCTGATCATCGCGCCCTGGAACTACCCGGTGGGCCTGCTGCTCTCTCCGGCCGTCGGAGCGATCGCCGCGGGCAACGCCGTCGTGCTCAAGCCCTCCGAGGTCACGCCGCACACCTCGGCCCTGCTGGCCGAGCTCGTGCCGCGCTACCTGGACCCCGAGGCCATCACCCTGGTGGAAGGCGGTGTCGAAGAGACGACGGCGCTCCTCGACGAGCGCTTCGACCACATCTTCTACACCGGCAACGGGCACGTGGGCCGCATCGTGATGGAGGCGGCCGCACGGAACCTGACGCCCGTGACCCTCGAGCTCGGGGGCAAGAGCCCGTGCATCGTCGACGCCGACGCCGACATCGACGTCGCCGCCCGTCGCATCGCCTGGGGCAAGTTCATCAACGCGGGCCAGACCTGCATCGCGCCCGACTACGTCCTCGTCGAGCGTTCGAAGGAGTCCGAGCTCGTCGACGCCCTGCGTCGCACCGTCGAGGAGTTCTACGGCAAGGATCCGAAGGCGACGCCCGACTATGCCCGGGTGGTGAACTCGCGTCACCACGCGCGGCTCGCGGCCTTGCTGAAGGACGGCACGCCGGCCTTCGGCGGCGAGAGCGACCCCGAGGACTGCTACATCGCGCCCACCGTGCTCCGGGACGTCTCCCCCGACTCCGACCTCATGAAGGACGAGATCTTCGGTCCGATCCTCCCGGTGCTTCCGGTCGACGGCGTGGAGGAGGCCATCGAGTTCGTGAACCAGCGCGAGAAGCCGCTCGCGCTCTATCTGTTCACGGGCAACGAGGAGGCCGAGCAGGAGGTCCTCGAGCGCACCAGCTCCGGCGGCGTCTGCGTGAACGGCACCATCCTGCACATCGGCGACCCGCGGATGCCCTTCGGCGGGGTCGGCCCGAGCGGCATGGGCGCCTATCACGGGAAGCACACCTTCGAGGCCTTCAGCCACCGCAAGTCGGTGCTGACCCGGGGCGTGCGATTCGATCCGAAGCTGATGTACCCGCCCTACAGCGAGCGGATGCTCGGGCTGCTGCGGCGCTTCCTCTGATGGGAGCGCGCCGGCTGGCGCCGTGGCTCCTGCTCGCGGCGCTCCTCGGCGCGCCGGCGTTCGGGTCGGCCGCGGAGAGCGGGACGACCCGGATCGTGGTGGTGACCCACGGGCAGGCCAACGACCCGTTCTGGTCGGTCGTGAAACGGGGGATCGACCAGGCGCGAGACGATCTCGGCGTGGAGGTCGAGTACGCGGCCCCCCCGAGCTTCGACGTGATCCGGATGGCGCGACTCATCGAAGCCGCCGCGGCATCCAAGCCCGCCGGCCTGGCCGTCTCGATCCCCGACGCCGACGCCCTGCGCGAGGCGCTCGACCAGGCCGTGGGCGCCGGCATCCCCGTGGTCTCCCTCAACTCCGGCGCCGACGTGAGCGGCGAGCTGGGTGCCCTGCTGCACGTCGGGCAGACGGAGCACGAAGCCGGACTCCGCGCCGGCCGCAAGCTGGCACGAGCCGGAGTCGTGAAGGCCGTCTGCCTGAACCACGAAGTCGGAAACGTCGCGCTCGATCGTCGCTGCGAAGGATTCGCCGAGGGACTGGGCGGAGACGTCACGCTGTTGGCCACGAGCTTCGACCCCACGGAGATCGGACGCGCCGTCTCGGCGCACCTCTCGCGCAGTCCGGAGACCCAGGCGGTGCTCACCCTGTCGCCAGCGCCTGCCGAGGCCGTGCTCGCCGCGCTCGAGGAGGAGGGGCGCGTGGGAAGCGTGCGCCTCGCCACCTTCGATCTCTCCCCGGCGATCCTCGAAGCCCTCGTGGCCGGCAAGCTCGCATTCGCCATCGACCAGCAGCCCTTCCTGCAGGGGTACCTGGCCGTCTCCACCCTGGTGCTTCGCCATCGCTACGGCGTGGTGCCCGCCTCGGACGTACTGACCGGACCGGGCTTCGTCACCCCTGCCGACGCGGCGCGCGTGATCGAGCTGACCCGGCAAGGCGTGCGCTAGCCCATGGGGCGGCGCTGGGTGGCGACGCCGGCCTTCGGAGCCGCCGCCGGGTGCGCGCTGGTCTTCGCCTTCTTCGCGATCTTCGCCGCCGACTCGGGGATGTGGAGCGCGCGGGGCATCGTGAACTTCCTCGAGGTCTCGGCCCTGCTCGGGATCCTGGCGGCGCCCGTGGCGCTCTTGATGATCGGCGGCGAGTTCGATCTCTCGGTCGGCTCGATGGTCGGGGCCGTCTCCATCGCGATCGCCATCCCCGCGATGGAGTGGGGCTGGCCGCTCGGCCCCTCCATCGCCCTGGGCTTCGCCTTCGCCGCGGCCTGGGGGGGTCTCAACGGCATCGTGGTCGTCCGCAGCGGGCTCCCTTCCTTCATCGTGACCCTCGCCTCCCTCTTCGTGCTACGTGGGCTCGCGCTCGGCGTGACGCGATGGGCGACGGGGCGCACCCAGATCGGCGGGCTGAAGGAGCCCCTCGCAACTGCCAGCGTCGCGCCGCTCTTCTCGGGAGAGGTGGCCGAGCCGCTCTTCTCGGCGCTGGCGGATGCGGGCTGGATGGCCACCCGGGTGGACGGGGCGCCGGCGGTGACGGGCCTTCCGGTCTCGATCCTGTGGTGGGTGGCCGCGGTCGCGCTCGGCGCCTTCGTGCTCTTCCGGACCCGCTTCGGCAACTGGGTGCTGGCGGCGGGCGGGGACGCGCGCGCCGCGCTCCGCTGCGGGGTCCCGGTGGACCGGGTCAAGATCGCGCTCTTCGTCGCGACCGCGGCGTCGGCCGCGCTCGTGGCGACGCTCCAGGTGCTCGACGCCGGCTCGGCCGACACCAATCGCGGGCTGCAGAAGGAGTTCGAGGCCATCACCGCGGCGGTGATCGGCGGCTGCCTGTTGAGCGGCGGGCACGGCTCGATCCTCGGAGCCGGGCTCGGTGCCCTGCTCTTCGGCACCGTGCAGATGGGGCTCTTCTACACGGGCGTCGACTCGGACTGGTTCCAGGTCTTCCTGGGCGCCATGCTGCTCGGTGCCGTCGGGTTCAACCGCTTCGTACGCGGACGAGCCCTGGCATGAGCGCCCCGCCGTGTCTCTCCGCGAAGGGCGTGTCCCGACGCTTCGACTCGGGAATGGCGCTCGACCACGTCTCCTTCGCGGTGCACGCCGGCGAGGTCCACTGCCTGCTCGGCGACAACGGGGCGGGCAAGTCGACGCTGATCCAGATCCTCTCCGGCGCCCTCGAGCCGACCGGCGGTGACCTCTTCATGGACGGGGAGCCGCTGCAGCTCGCCTCGCCGCGCGAGGCCCGGGATCACGGCATCGCGACGGTCTATCAGGACCTGGCCCTGGTGCCGCTGATGAGCGTGGCGCGGAACTTCGTGCTCGGCCGCGAGCCCGTCCGGCGGTTCGGACCCTTCGCGGTCTTCGACGCGGCCGCCGCGGGCCGGCTCGCGCGCGAGGCGCTGGACCGGATGTCCATCGAGGTGTCCGACGTGGATCGGGCGGTCTCGACGCTCTCCGGCGGGCAGCGACAGTGCGTCGCCATCGCGCGGGCGCTGCATCACGGGGCGCGCGTGCTCATCCTCGACGAGCCGACCTCCGCGCTCGGCGTGGCCCAGTCGGCCGGAGTGCTGCGCAACGTCCGGACGGCGCGCGACCAGGGCGTCGGGGTCGTGCTCATCACGCACAACGTCGAGCACGCGCTCGCGGTGGGGGACCGCTTCACCGTGCTCGAGCGAGGAAGGAGCGTCCTTTCCGTCGTGGCCTCCGAGGCCACGCGCGAAGGGCTGCAGCGAGCGATGGCCGGTGGGCGGAGCCTCGACGCCGAGACGCAAAGAGGCCGGCCCCCCGCATAGCGAGAGGCCGGCCCTTCCCTGGCGGGGGGAGGCTCAGGGCGAGCCCACGCCGGGCCCGGGCGCTCCGCCGATGCGCGGGCGGAAGGTGCCGAAGAAGTCGGCGGCTCCCACCACGCCGTCGCCGTCGAAGTCGGCGCCGGCGCACACCGGATCGCTGGCCGGGTCGACTCCGATGCAGGGGCGGAACCCGGCGAAGAAGTCGCTGGGCGTGACCAATCCATCGTCGTCGAAGTCGGGATCGCAGGCGTTCCCGTAGTGCTGGATTCCCGGGAGGCTCGAGTCGTCGTCCTGGCCGGCGTTGGCGTCGGCCTGACCCGGGTTGGGGACGTCGGTGCAGTTGTCGGCGGTGTCGGGGATGCCGTCGCCGTCCGAGTCCGGGGGCGGCGTCGTGTCGCTCCGGAAGACCCGGAAGCCGAGGTCCGCACGCGAGTCGGAGTCCGGACGCTCGCTGCGTCCTTCGATCGAGATCAGGAAGTCGCTCGAGGAGAAGCTGCCTCCCCGGACGACCCGGCGCCCGCGGCGTCGGCTCTCGCTCTCGGTCCACTCGGACACGTTGCCCGACTGGTCGTAGGTGCCCCAGAAGCTCGGTGCGAGCGTCGTCCCCACCGTGGTGAAGTGGCCGTCGAGGGCGTTCCAATCCGCGAAGTTGCCGTAGTTGGCGACGTCGGGGTTCGAGTTGGAGACGTTGCCCGAGCCGTCCACGCTCGCCGGGGTCGGGACCGAGGAGGCGTCGACGGCGAACTGGCGCCAGCCGCCGGGCGCTCCCGGATCCTGGAAGGCCGCCTTGAACCACTCGTCCTCGGTCGGCAGCCGGTAGTTGCTGCCCGGCGCACGCGAGGGAGTCGACTGGCTCATGTCGTAGACGCCGTCCTCGGTCGTGGTCGGACCCTGGGGCGCCGTCGGCGAGCCGTTCTCGAGCCAGTTCACGTAGCGGGCCGCGTCGGACCAGTCCACGAAGTTGACCGGCTTGAACATCATCAGCGGCCGGATCGCGTAGACGAAGGATCCGTCCACGCCGCTGCGGGTGATGCCGCCGCGCGGGTCGCTTCCCATCGCCGGGTCCCAGAGTCCCGCCGGGTCGCTGCGCGCGACTGCCTGGAGGAACATCATGTACTCGGCGTTGGTCACCTCCGTGGTGCGCGCCTGGAAGGCCTCGGCGACCGCACCGAAGCGGAAGTCCGGATGCTCGTCGTTGCCCGGGTCTCCCACGGTCACGAAGTCCGGGAGCTGGGGCAGGTCGGGCGAGCTCTGGGGCGCCGGGTCGGCCCGGTTGACCGTCACCTGCTGGATGGCCGGGAGGCTCGGGAGCGACCCGTCGTCCACGATCAGCTCGAAGCGGTACACGCCGGCCGGGCTGCTCGGGAGCAGGGCGAACTCCGGCGTCGCCGTGTCCGCATCGACCAGGGTGACGGGCGGGCCTCCCGTCTGGCTCCAGCTGAAGCCCAGCGGGTCACCGTCGGCGTCGAAGCTGTTCGTTCCGTCCAGGTGCACCTCGCCGGCGTCCACCAGGTCGACGGCGAAGTCCGGGCCGGTCACGGCCACCGGAGCCAGGTTCGGAAGCGGCGGAGCCGTGTCACCGAGCTGCACCATGCCATAGGTTGCCGGCGAGTCCGCGTCGTGGGCCGGCGGCCACAGCGCGTTCCCGTGGCGGAAGCTCATGCGCACGAGCCCGTCCCAGCCACCGAGGAGTCCCTCGTCGATCCGCATCTCGGCCGACCAGGACTCGGCGCCGCTCTTGATGCGAGCCGCGTAGCCGGAGGACGGCGACTGGGTCACGGCGAAGCCGCCGCTGCGGCCGACGAGCTCCTGGAAGGGGTCGCCGTCGCTGTCGACGCGGAAGCCGCGGTCGCCCGTCTCCGGGTTGGTGTCTCCCTGTCCGTCCACCTCCACCCGCAGGCTGAAGGAGGCGGGGAAGAAGGGCAGGAAGGGCAGGGCGAGATCGGTGACGCACACGTAGAGGTCGGTGCCCGCGTGGACCAGCCGCGCGGTGGCGTTCCCGCCGGCGCCGAAGGGCATGCGGATCGCAGAGGCCTGCCGGTAGGCCCCGTCCCCGCAGAACCCGTCGAGGTTCGGAGCCCCCGTATCGGGGATCAGGACCGGAGCCACCGAGAAGTCGAGCATGGCGCTGCCCGTATCGCCGTCGGAGTCCGTGCCGATCAGGTCCACGGAGTAGGGGCCGGGGATCAGGTCCGGAAGCGTGAGGTCGCTCCCGGTTCCGCTGAAGTCCGGCGGTCCGAGGACGTTCCAGTCGAGCGAGGAGCCCGGCAGGCTTCCGTCCTCGGCATCCACTCCGATGCCGAGCAGCTGCACGTCGGAGCCGAAGGGCAGCTCCTGGCCGTCCATCACGCCGCCGATCATGACCGTCGGCACGTGGGTGGGCAGGATGAAGGGCGGGCTGATCGCCTCGGTGGTGTTGAGCCCGTCGCTCGCCAGCACGCGCACCCGGGCGCTCGTGCTCCCGGCCAGCAGCGAGGTGTCGAGGGTGGCCGAGAGCGCGCCGTAGTTGAGGCGCAGGAGCTTCCAGCTCACCCCGTCGTCGTCGCTGTAGTGGATCGTGAAGCGCAGGGTGTCGCCGTCGGCGTCCGATGCGGTCCACGAGACCTGCAGCTGCTGGGCCAGCACGTCGAGGGAGAGGGGGTCGAGGGCCAGCTGGGGCGGCGAGTTCGACGCCGTCTGGCTCGCGACCGAGGTGCCCTGGAAGAGCAGGTGCACGCTCTGCGCGCCGGCCGGGAAGGGCAGGTACTGGGCAAAGCCAGCCGGCTTGTCCGGGGCGTCCGAGGACTCGAAGACGAGCGCCATGGTGTCGAACAGCACGCCGCCCGAGCCGTCGCGGACCTCGAGGGTCCACGGGCTCGTGGCCGGGATCAGGGCGGCCGCATCGATCGAGCGCATCACCTTCTCCCGGTCGTAGCTGCCGTCGGGGAGCACGTAGGCGGGGAGCAGCTCTCCCTCGCCGTTGATGGCGTCGGCGCGGCCGTAGACGTAGACGTGGGGGCCCACGGCGTTGCCGCCGGCGCCGAAGGCGAAGAGCCCGCCCTCGGTGGACGTCTCGTTCCAGATCCGGTCCCAGTTGTGCTTCGAGATCCAGCGATCGCCGGAGTAGCTCATCAGCTCGCCGGCATCGCCCGGCTTGATCACCGTCTGGGTGACGGGGTCGAAGCCGAAGTGGGTGACCTCGAAGTCGGGAACGTTCACGCCGAAGTCGCAGTCGTCGAAGGGCGGGTCGTCGTGGGGCCCGTCGGGTCCGCCGCAGTCGATGTGCTTGCGGCCGTAGTTGTGGCCCAGCTCGTGGGCCAGGGTGCGGCCACCGCGCGGCCCGTTGAAGGACGCGAGCCCGTCGTTGGTGGGCTCCATGCGCACGAGCAGGTCGTCGGAGGGCCGGTAGGCGACGCCGTTGAAGCAGCTCGTGTCGGGGTCGCCGTCGACGCATCCCGGCAGGTCGGGATGGACGGCGCCCAGGTAGTGGATGTCCGCCTCGCACTCGTCGGGATCGTTCGAGAACTCGCTCCACAGGGAGGTGAAGAAGAGCGCCTCGCTCCCGTCGTCGTCCTCGCCGTCGAACTCGAAGGGGCCCTCCTCGATCTGCG
>JASJCN010000344.1 GCA_030065975.1 Myxococcota bacterium | reverse complement strand
CCGTCGCCCACGAAGTCGCCGTCGCTGTCGAGGCCGCCCGAGAGCATGTCGACGATCACGGGCGACCCGGCGAGTGCGCTCTCGAGGAAGACGATGGCCTGCCGCAGCACCTCGTCCGATGAGGCGCCGCAGAAGTGGCCGTCCGTGATGCCGCGGCTCACACAGCTGGGTGTCGCGAGCGGATCGAACTGCGTGTGCCCCGCCGTCACCCCGGGCTCGATGTTGTCGCGCAGCGGGCCGGACACGACGTCGAGGACGGGCGAAGGCCCCGGAATCGGCAGCATGCTCGGGATGCCGAACTCGACCGCCGCCGCGCGCGTCGCGCTCTGGGGGATCTGGAAGTCGGCGAGCCCCTCGGTCCAGAGCAGGCTGGTCGGCGCCGATGGTGCGAGCCCCGCGATCGGGAGGCGCTCCCGGTAGAGGTGGCGGGCGAGGAGGATCGGGTCGTCGCGATCCTGGGCCACCTGCAGCGCGGCGAAGCCGACGACGACGTCGCGGGGCCGCGAGCCCGTGAGGGCTTCGAGCACGCGGTCGAGCAGGCCGAAGGCGTCGAGCTGGTGGATGAAGGTGTGGAACAGACGCCCACTACCCACGTGGGCGACGGCGGCCTTCACCTCGGGCGAGAAGGCCAGGAAGCCGATCGAGTGATGGGCGCCGAAGCTCGCGCCCCGGTACACGATCCGGCTGGCGTCGATCTGCGGGAAGCTCACCGGCGAGCCCATTCCCTGGATCGCGCGCAGCAGCCCCATCATGTCGGCGTTGGTCTGGAAGTTGTCGAGGGGCAGGTTGCCGACCAGCACGAGGCTCAGGATCAACGAGTTGGTCAGGTTCTCCCGGCTCTCGCCGAAGCGCCGGTTCTGCAGATCCTGGATGCCGATCGCCGCGAAGCCGGTCTCGGACACCACGGTCGAGTTGGCGGTGCCGACGACCGTCTCGGGGGAGCCCGGCGAGCCGTGCTGGGCGATCAGGATCGGGACGGGCGCGGGCGGATCGGTGGGGAAGCGGAACACGAAGGGCACGTCCTCGGTGGCGAGGCTCACGGGCGCGCCGGTGATGACGTTCCGCGTGACCTGGGTCAGGCCGGGGTCGACGAACAGCGGGAGGGTGATGGTTCCGCGCACGACGGTCTCGGAGCCGAAGGGCGTCGTGCTCTCGACGTTCAGGGTCGGCGGCGGCGCCGCCAGCACCTGCTCCTTCACCGAGACCCAGTCCGACGGGTCGAAGAACTCGCTCCGCGTCGAGAAGGGGACGGCCAGGGCGAGCTCGCTCCGGGGGAGCGGCGGCGAGAGCTGGTTCTCGAAGAGGTCGAGGGAGGGCGCCAGCAGGCTCCGTACGCGCAGCAGCTCGGGCGATCCGCCCGCGGTGTCGCTCAGCACCTCGGAGAAGAACGCGGAGGGCGCGAAGGGCACGCCGCCCTGCGACTCGAGATCGCGCGTCACCACCACGGTGTAGTGGCCGGGAGCGCGCAGACTCGCCGAGGGCAGCAGGATCAGCGTGTGGTCCACGGTTCCGTCGGTGGCGGGGTCGCTCCGCACGATCAGCTTGAAGGGGAAGCGCGAGCCGAAGTCGGGCGATTGCGGGTCGGTGTCGAAGAGCGCGATCGAGGCGCTCGAAAGCAGGCTCGCGTCGGGCGTGGTCGGCGCCGTCGTGGGGTCGGGCGCCTCGCTCAGGCCGAGCACGATCGGCTGGGTCGCGCTGTAGCCGTCGAACTGCGCGAGTGCGGCCACGATGCCGTCGACCACTCCGCCGAGCAGCCCCGGGAAGTCGAAGGGCTGGAAGTCGATGCGCTTGCCCGAGCCCGTCGACGGGTCGTCCACCAGCCAGAAGTCGTCCGGGAAGGGCGTGAGCTCGCGGTCGAGACTGCGGTCGTAGAGGACCGTGGGCTGAGCCCGGGCAGCGTCGGCCGCCGGCAGAGCCACGGCCAGGAGCGGGAGGAAGAGGAGAGGGGATGCGAAGCGCATGGGGGCACGCCTCCAGGGTCTTTGCTGGCCGGGTGGGGGGAAGGCGCATCGGAGGGTGGGCTCGAAGCGGCCGGGCCAGAGTCGGGCACCGATTGTGACATGGCAGTGGCCGGGGTGACCACCCAACACTTAGTCAGGAATCGGTGCCAAGGCCCCACGGGGCGAACGAAAGAGGGGTCGCCCGCTCAGGCGTCGCCCACCGCCTCGCCGAGGGCGCTGCACACCCGCTGCAGCACCTCCACGCGCGCGAAGCGCTTGTCGTTCGCCGGGATCAGGTGCCAGGGAGCCAGCTGGGTGCTGGTGCGCGTGAGCATCTCGTTCACGGCGAGCTCGTAGTCGGGCCAGCGCTCGCGATTGCGATAGTCCTCGGCGGTGATCTTGTACTTCTTGTAGGGCGTCTCTTCCCGGGCCGCGAAGCGCCGCGCCTGCTCCTCGGCGTCGATGTGCATCCAGAACTTGATCACGCGGACGCCTTCCTCGACGAGCTGCTCCTCCATGTCGTTGATCTCGGCGTAGGCTCGCTGCACGGCGGCCTCGCTCGCGAGCCCCTCGACGCGCTCCACCAGCACGCGGCCGTACCAGCTGCGGTCGAAGATCACCATGCGGCCCGAGCGCGGGATGCGCCGCCAGAAGCGCCACAGATAGTGATGGTTGCGCTCCTCTTCCGTCGGCGCGGAGATGGGCACGATGCGGTAGTCCTGCACGTCGAGGGCGTGGGCGATCCGCCGGATCACGCCTCCCTTCCCGGCGGCGTCGACCCCTTCGAACACGAGCACGCTCGAGACGTCCTTCTCCCGCGCGCGGGCGGCCAGCTCCGAGAGCCGCTCCTGCAGCTCGGCGCGTCGTCGCCGTGCCTCGTCCCGCGGCACGCTCGCGGTGAGATCGATCGAGTCGAGGACCTTCGGGGCCTCGGCGTGGGGCACCGGGCTCGGCTCGGGGGGCGTCGCACCGGGCTCGAGTCGTGCCGCGAGGGCGGCCCGCACCGAGCGCGCGATCGTGAGGTCGCGGTGGCGCGCGTCGCTGCTCTCGATGATCTGCCACGGGGCGTGGCCCACGTCCGTCTTGCGGATCACGTGCTCGGCGAGCGTCATCACCTCGTCGTTGCGCTCGAAGATCGCCTGGTCGAGGTCGTCGAGCCGCCCGTTGCCGTTCTTGCGGGCCCGCTTCACCCGCTTCTTCCGCTGCGACTGCGGGAGATGGACCCAGAACTTGAGCACCAGCGCGCCGCCGTCGACCAGGGCCTGCTCGAATCGCTGCATGTGGTTGAGGCGTCGGTCGAGCTCGGCGTCGTCGATCGCGCCGGTGAGCCGCTCGGCGATGGTTCCGAGCACCCAGGCCCCCGTGTAGAGGGCGAGCTCGCCGTTCCCGGGCAGGGCCTTCCAGTAGCGCCAGAAGCGGGGGTGGCGCAGCTCCTCGTCCGTCGGCATCCCGAACACGCGGGTGGCGACGTAGCGCGCGTCCATCCACTCGCAGAGCCGCGCGACGGCCTGGCTCACGCCCTGCTGGTCGTCACCCACCAGCACGATCAAGACGGGAAAGGAGGCCTGCTGGAGGTCGTACTGCAGGTTCACGAGGTCGACGCGGAGGGTGGGGACCTCGCCCTCGTACTCCGCCTTCTCGATCCGGCTGCCGAGCTCCGCGGCCTGGAACACGCACTCGTCTCCTGCTGTCGCCCCCTGCCGCCCCCGAAGGGGAGCCGCCATGCTACCGCAGGCGGGGCTAGAGCCGCTCCAGGATCGGGACGGTCACGGTGGCCTCGGTATCGCCCAGCTGCTTGTCGCCCACGATGCCCTGGAAGAAGGTGCTGCGGGCCATGTCGGCGAAGAACTGGACCCCGGGGTAGTAGACGAGGGCCACCTGATCGAACTCGACGGCGGGGTCCAGCGAGACCGCTCGCCCCATGTGCATGATGCCGCAGGGCGCCTCGGCCATCATCGCGAGCATGCGCATGCCGTAGGCGCGATCCGCCGCCGCCTGGGCGGGCGTGCCGCGCTTCAGCAGGTTGGCCACCAGCACGGCGTCCTTGCCGAGCTCGGGCTCGGAGAGCAGCTCGGCGGCCCGCTGCTTCGCTTCGTCGGGCAGCTCGTCGGCCTGCACGAAGGGGAAGTGCGACGGCGCGCCCGTCACGATCTGGCGGACGCGAAGCGCCAGGTACATCACGGGGATCATGAGGTTCGCCATGGCGGGGCGCTGCATGCCGTGCGACCACGTCTGCGCGAAGCCGAGGAGGGCCTGCCGATAGGCGTCGGTCGCGGCGATCGCGTCGAAGGCCTCGCGCGACGGGTACTGCATCACGACGAGGGCGTCCCAGTGCGGCTCCTCGCCGAGGCGCGCCTTCAGCTGCTCGGAGTGCAGCGCGTTGGTGACCGCCTTGCCCGCGTACACCATGCTCGCGTTGCCGCCCGACTCGAGCACAGAGCGGAGCTTGCGCACGGCGTCGATCACCTCGCCGTCTTCGCGCAGCGCGAGCCAGGTGACCACGTGGAACACCTGGCTCGAGTGGAAGATCGCCTGCCGATCGTGGACGACGCTGCGGCGTGCGTTCAGGTAGCGCCACTGCTGCCAGGCCACCGCGGCGACCAGGCCGGCCGTGACGACGAGGCTCATGAGCAGGACGAAGCGCAGCATGGCAGGCCTCCCATATTTTGACAAATCATATGTCAATAGTTGCGAAACGCCAGCCGGGGGTGGCTGCGTGGTAGCCTCGCCCGGCGATGGTCCTCGGCTGCCCCTCGTCACTCCTCGCCTTCGCCATCGGGCTCGTCGTCGCCTCCCCTTCGGCCGCCCTGTGCCGGCTCGACGCGAGCCGCGAGAGCCGCCCCGCCAGCGCCCAGGGCTGGATGGCCCGCGCCGACCCGAAGCTCGTCGAGACCCTCGAGGATCGCCGCGTGATCTTTCCGCGGCCGGGCTCCCTCGAGCCCTGCATCGACCTGGCGCCGGCTCTCGTACTCTTCCAGCACCCGCCGGCCGCGGTGTTCCGCCTGCTGATCCAGACCGAACGGCACCTCGAGTTCCTCCCCAGCGTGAGCGGTCTCGAGGCGGTGTCGCGCGGCACCAAGGGCCACGTCGACCGCCACGAGATCTCGATCTTCTTCACGCGGATCGCCTACCACGTGGAGCAGCAGTGGAGCCGGGAGGAGTGGCGCATCTGGTGGCGGCTCTCGCCCCTGCACCGCAACGACATCCGCGCGCTCGAGGGCTACTGGGAGCTCCACGCCCTTCCCGGCGGGCGCACGCTCGGTCTGTACGGCACCTTCGTGGACATCGGGCCGGTGCTGCCCCAGGGCATGCAGGCCGCGCTCACGCGCAAGAACATGCGGGCGGCCATCCATGCGCTGCGCGAGTGGGTCGACGAGAACGGGCACGGGCCGGCCCGCGGGACCGGAGCGAAGACCAGAGGAGCGGCGCGATGACCCAGGGCGAACCGCCGATTCCCGAGGGCTGCCCGCCCGACGGCACGCCGCCGCCCCCCACCACGCCCTTCCTCAGGCGCATCTGGCGCGCGGCCATGCTCGACGCCTGCCTCTACGAGGAGGTCGAGGCCGATCGCAGGGCCTTGCCTCAGGCCGCGCTCGTGGTGCTCTTGGCGTCGCTCTCGGCCGGGATCGGCACCTTCGCCAACGGCGGCATCGCGGGCATCGGCATCATCGTCGCCGCCACCTTCATCGGCTGGGTCGGCTGGGCCTTCGTCACCTTCCTGATCGGCGTCTACCTGATCCCCGGCCCGCGCACCGAGAGCGATCAGGGCGAGCTGATGCGCACCGTCGGCTTCTCGGCCTCTCCCGGGCTCTTTGCCGGGCTCGGCATCATCCCGGGGCTCAACCCCTGGGTGCTGATCCTCGTCGGCGGGTGGCTGCTCGTCGCCATGGTGATCGCCGTGCGCCAGGCCCTCGACCACTGCGGCACCGGCCGCGCCATCGCGGTCTGTGCGATCGGCTTCCCGCTCTCGGCCGCAGCACTCGGCGCGGCGATCCTGTTCACGGGGCCCTGGCCCTTCTAGCGCGAGCCTCGGGCGCAAGCCTTCGCCCAGGGCAGGTCCGCGAGGAGGCGCCCGCCACCTTCGGAGCCGTCCGTCTGCGACGAGCTCCTCCTCGCGGCCGAGAGCCGTCGCCGGCTCTCGCGTTCGTTCACTGCCGGGCTCGCCTGCATCCAGTGAGCGCGCGACGCCTTCGAAGGGCGCCCAGGAGCAGGAACGGCACCGCCTCGAATCCCAGGCCGCACGCCGGGGGCTG
>JASJCN010000039.1 GCA_030065975.1 Myxococcota bacterium | reverse complement strand
CGGAAAGGTCTGGAGCTGCTCGCCGAAGACTCGGCCGAAGGAGTGCCCGAGGTCGTGCACCATGTGATGCAGCTCGTCGCCGTCGGCACCGTGGCGCATCAAGAGCTTGTTGTTCTCGGCCTCCTTCACGTCGCTGTTGCCGACCCACAGGTTGAAGACGCTGAGGCCTCGCACCTCCCGCAGGCTCTCGTTGCCGAGTGCGCCCCACGGCCAGGGCCCGACCCGCGTGACCGCGGGGTTGTAGGACGTGAGGCTCCCCTCCTTCGCGATCATGTACGAGCCACTCTCGTCGTGGTGGACGTCGAAGTAGTCGTCGAACGAGTAGGCCAGGTGTAGGCGCTTGAACTCGAAGTAGGAACGCCACTCCCGGCGGATCTCCTCCTCGCTCAGGTCGCCGAGATCGATCCGATAGTCCTTCACGTGCTTCACGACGTCTGCGTTGAAGCCGAGCAGCGTGAGCAGCGCCCCCGTCACGGGCTCGGAGTTGATCTCGGCTCCAACCTTGAGCTTGTAGCGACGCTCGACGCCGCCCACCTCCATCTCGACTTCGAACTTGGGCTTGGTCTGGGTCTTGCGGACGCGCTTGAGCACGACCTCTTCGGGGAAGGACATGTCGAGGCCGCGGTAGACGGGCGGCCCTTCTTCGTAGTAGGTCGACGCCACGGGGCGGCTCGCGACCACGCCGGGGTCCCGCCAGAAGGTCGAGTCGGCAGGCGGATCCAGTCGCGAGAGGTCGCCGCCCTGCTCGACGATGCGACGGATCTCGGCCGGCTCGAGGAACCCGCCGCCATCGGGGTCGACCAGGTTGCTGGCCTCGCGGTCGGCCTTGCGTGCACGGGTACTCCCGTCGAGCGACCAGTAGGCCAGGGAGAGCGCCGTCAGGTGCTCGGGGAGCTGTTTCGAGAACGGGGGCAGCCCCTCGGTGAGAAGCGCGTAGTCCACCTCGAGGATGCGGGCCGCGAGCCGGCGCGATCGAACGGGGTCGGGTTCTTCGAGCAGCGCGTCGAGCCACCCGGTCGAATCCTCCGTACCGATCACGAGGTCGTACATCCGCACGACCTTGCGCCGCGCCGCCCGCCGCCGCGACGCCTTCTTGCCGCGCCCCCGTGCGCGCTGATCCGCCCGGAACACCGCGAACACCTGTTCCCTCCGCTGGATCAGCCCGGCGCGGTAGCGCTCCACGCGCTCTGGCGACACGCGCCGGTCCTCGAAGAAGGTCTCCTCGACCCGGGCCTCGAAGGACGGCGAGAACGGCAGCGGGCGGGCGGCGCTCGAGGGGCCCGGCGCGGCGGTCAGCACCAGTGACACGGCGAAGAGCAGCGCCGCTCCGCCCCCGGTGCGTCGGCGACTCCGCATCCCCCCTACTGAAGCTCCCAGTCCGCGGAGCCGCGCAGCTCCAGGGGCAGGTCGAGCGACTCGAGCAGCCGCTCGGGATCCAGCCTCATGGGTACGAGCACCAGCATCTCGATCCGGCTCTTGCCCTCGCGGATGCGGAGATGGGGCACCTGGCACCCCCTCGCCTCGAGCGCGCCCAGCCAGGCGCCGGCCGCGGTGGGAACGCGTTCCGGATCCAGCTTGCGCACGGCCAGCCGGACGGGAGTCCGCACCCAGAAGAGCTGGGTCCCGCCCCAGTAGAAGAGCGTCGCCAGCGCAGCCAGCGGGAACAGCTTGAGCCCGCAGGCCAGGCCCACCACGGCCGCCAGGATGGCGCGAGCGGTGTCCCTCGGATTGCCGACGACACTGCGAAAGCGCATCAGCCCGCCGATGCCGAAGACCACGAACGCCATCGGCGGGTTGAAGAGGACCAGCTCCGCGACGACGGCGCCGACCAGCGCGTACATCACGATCGCGCGCGGTCGCTGGTACTCGTCGGCTGTGGCTGGGGGGTGCTCGCGTGGGAAGAAGGCGATGAGTCCGCCGAGGCCGACCGCGATCATCAGGCTCAGCAGCTCCTGCAGCATGAACGGCAGGTTGCCGAAGGCGGCGAAGCCGTCGACGAACTCGCGGAAGGGCTCGTCGATGTCGTCGGGTACGCCCTCCATGGACCCGAACCCCCCGAACAGCTCCGTCAGCAGGTCGCTCTGCTGCGCCCATGCGGACCCCGCCCACGTGGCAGCAACGACCGATGCGAGTGCGACCGCAAGCACCTTGGACATGGCAGACACGCGAGCATGGTACGTGCGAGGCTCGGCACACGCCATCTAGTGGGCGCTCGCGACGCCCTCCTCGGCGTCGAGGCTTCGAAGGTGCTGGCGGAGGATGCGGCGCACCTCGGCGACCGCTTCCGGATGCGCCTGCACCGAGTGGCCGTAGCGGATCACCTTCTCGCTCCCCTGCCCGATGCGCGCGCTCATGTACTGCACCACGCCGTCGTCGAGCTTCTCGAGCGGGCCGCTTCCCTGAACGGGGATGATCGAATGCACACCGATGCCGGGCGCGACGGGAAGGCGCTTCAGGGTCTCGAGGAAGCGGTTGCCCGGGCGCATGTTGTCGAGGCTCGTGGGCACCCCTTCCAGGCCGCGCAGGGCGAGCTCGTCGGGATCCTGCTCGATCAGGTCGCTGATGCCGCGCATTACGCGGAACGGGGCCTGGATCAGCCCCGCCACGAGGTTGCTGAGCGGGTTGCTCGTGAGGAAGCTCCCGCCGTGGGGCGTCGAGATGAACACCACACGCCCCACCATGGGGACGGGCTCGAAGATCAGGCTGTCGGTCAGGAGGTCGCGGGTCTCGGTGTCGACGTCGAGCTCGTCGGGGCCGACCTTGAAGACCTGATCCCAGAAGCTCCGGCCGCTGTCCACGGCCGTGAGCTTGGTGAGCAGGCCGCCCTGGCTGTGGCCGATCACGACGCCGTTCCAGAGCGCCGGATCCTCGCGCTCGGGATCGAGCTCCTCGGCCAGGTCGCGCAGCGTGTGAGCGAGCAGGCCGCCCGAGTAGGCGATGGGGTTGCCCGAGTTGTAGAAGAAGAGCCAGAGCTGGGCGCGCCGGCCGATCACCGGGTCGTTGCTGAGCTCGTTGATCAGCTCGGCCCAACGGCCGGGCCCCGAGGCCGTGCCGTGGACCAGGACGACCGGCACGCGGCCCGGACGGTACGGATGCATCATCGCCAGCTGGCCTTCGAACGACGGCCCGGCGTCGATGCGGAAGTCCCCGGAGAAGAAGCCGCTGCGCTCGAACTCCCAGACGCGCGACTCGCCGAGGGTCCAGGCCAGGGCCGACGTAGGCTCCACCTCGAGGACGACGCGTCGCCCGGAGATTTCGATCTCCCCCTTCTCGTCGGCCGCGTAGAGCTCGGCCCGTGCCTCGACGCGGCCGGCGAGCAACCCCCGGCGCGGCTCTTCGATGCGGATCAGCGCCGAGACGGGGACGCGCACACCCGGAGCCACGTGCTTGCGCTCGAGGGCGCCCACCTCGTCGGTCGGCTCGATACGCGCCGCCAGGGGCGCCCCGATTCCGGGGCGGCGGTGCCGGTTGCGGAGCCCCCACATGCGGAGCTCCGCGGCGGGGCGCAGTCGCGTCAGCCGGAAGCCGCCCCAGGCGCGCTCCTCGGGATCCATGCGCAGCTGGATCTCTCCGAAGGGGAGGCTTCGCGACCCGTCCGAGAAGTCCATCTCGCCGTCCCGCTCGAAGCCCTTCGCGACGCCCAGATTGTAGAGATCCACGACGAGACGGATGCGGGGGTCGAAGGGCCGGCGATGCGCCAGCTCGGCGGCGGTATCGGGAAACAGGAACGCGTACGCGTAGACGGCCGAGGCCCGGTACCACTCGCGCGACGACGTCTCGAGCGCCCGGTGGAAGGAGAGCTCCGCGAGCGCGGCCAGGCTCGCGCGCCAATAGACCTCGGGAAGATCGGGAGTGGAGAGGCCGGCGTGGATCTGGCGGAGCGCGGCCTCGGGATCCTCGCGCCACGGCTCGATCCACGCGTTGCGGTCGAGCAGCGCGAGCGTGAAGGGGCTCGGCTCACCGTGGGTCAGGACGTTCGCGGTGAGCGTACGGTGCACGTCTCGCTGCGACGCCTGCTCGACGCCGACGGGCGTCCTGCAGCCGAGCGCGAGCAGGCAGAGGACAATCGGAGCGAGAAGGGAGCGCGTCACGTCGAGGCTCCAGGCCGAGGAGGTGACAAGGCGTAGGCGAAGGCGCCACGAGACGCCACCGATCGCGGGTGATTCGCGGGCTAGGGGCCGGACGGCTCGGGCTCGGTGCGCCTGGGGCGGAGGGCCCCCGTCGCCCGGCCCGGCAGGCGCAGCAGGCCCTCGACCGTCGCGAGCGGGACCCGGGCCACGTCGGCCTGGATGCTTGGGCTCCGGAGCGGGCCCCGCATCTGGATCGGGATCGATGGGAGCTGGAAGGCGCTCCGCAGTCGGGAGGGAATCCGGCTGGTTCGGAGCAGCCGGTCGATGCCTTGGCTGGTGAAGCGGACGACGCCGTCGAGGTCGAGCTTCATCTCCGCGTCCAGCGCGCCGCGGAGCTCGAGGTCGTAGTCCTCGGTGCCCACGGTGAAGCCCTGCGTGCGAACTCGACGATCGCCCACCTCGAAGGGGAGCCGGGCCAGATGCAGCTCGGTGGCACGACGCACGCCGGCCTCGCGGCGCGAGCCGATCGCAGGCACGCGACGGACCAGGGCGTTCCAGACGACTCGCACGAGCTCCGCAGCGGGCAGGGTCCCTCCGCGCAGGGTGAGCTCGCCCTCGCCTGTGAGCTCCTCGAGCCAGCGCTCCGACCCGTGCCAGACGCCGGCGAGGTCGGCGCGGCCGCTCAGCACGGGGGGATCGGGCGAAGTCGACAGACCGGCGAGCGCCAGGGCATCCAGCTCGGCCAGTCGCATGGAGACCTCGAAGCGCGGGGGCGTCTCGAGACGGATCCAGCCGCTCTGCTGCACGCTGCCGCCGTGGACTCGAAAGCCCATCGGGGCGAGCTCCAGGCGCGTTCCCGAGAGCGCGTGATCGACCAGCAGGTCGCTTGCCTCGAGCGTTCCGATCGACATGCCCGTCGCCGTCAGGCGCCCGCTCCGGATGCCGAAGTCGCCGTCGCGCAGCTCGACGCGCCCCGACCAACCGAGAGGCGCCTGCAGTGTCGTCGTATCGATCCCGAGGGAGCCCTCCTGCATGGACAGCGTTCCCCGCGCCTCGACCGACCCATCCGCCCGCACCTCGAGCGATGCGTTCACGTCCAGCGGGCCGGGCTCTCCTCCGAGCGTGAAGGACTGCTCGAGCTCGCTCCGGATCAGCTGCGGGTCCAGGCCGCTCGCGGTCACATCGAGCTGCAGGGTCCCATCGGGCTCGCCCAGGGGGCCCCGAGTCCCATCGACCCGCAGCGTCCCACTGGATGCGGGCGGATCTCCGAGCTCGGCGCGTAGCCCGAGCCTCGCGGTACGGCCGCGAGCGTAGTCTTCGATCTCCAGCCGGGAGAAGCGAACGGGGATCGGCTCGGGCTGCCCGCCGGTCTGGATCGTCCCGTGAGCATCCAGCAGCGTCGCCCGCGAGGGGATGCGCAGCCACTCGACTCGCGCCCCGTGCGGCCAGGCGCCGAGGCTGCCGAAGAGCCGGACCTCCGCGGCACGGAGCACCTGGAGCTCCGGCCCCGTGCGCCCCTCCTCGGCCAGGACGAGCGGGCCGTCGTAGCGATCGAAGGCGGCTTCCTCGACTTCCAGCTTTGCGCCGTCGAAGCGCAGACGCGCGCGCACGCCCCGCGTCTCGTACTCGTCGTAACGGAAGGCGGCCGCGTCGAGCGCGCCGCCCTCGAGGGCGAAGCCGCCGCGGGTCGCGTCGATCCGCCCCTCGAGCGAGGCCGGCGCGTCGATCGAGAGCTCGCCGAAGCCCAGAGCGCCGGAGCCGAGGGAGAGCCGGGCGGCGCCCCGCAGACCCGCGTCGAGGCTGCCCGCGAGATCGGCCTCGCCTTCGAGCCTCGCCTCCCGGGTCTCGGCGCCCCACGATTCGGGAAGCCAGGGCGCAACTTCCGCAGCGTCCGTGGGATCGAGGCGAAGCAAGACGTCGAGGGGCCGCTCGGCAGCGGGCGTCCCCTCGGGCGCGCCACGCAGCGTCGCCTGCAGCGCCAGCGGGGTGCGACCCCGCTCCGGACCCAGGCTGGCTTCGAGGGCCAGCCCGGCCTCCCGTGCCTCGAGGACGACGCGCTCCACGTGCAGTCGGCGACCGACGCCCCCGGACTCGTACGTCAGGGCGACCTCGTTCGCGGCGAACTCGGACTCTCCGGAGCCGAGCTCGAACCCATCCGCCAGGACCTCGAGCTCCGAGAGAGACGTGGCCGCTCCCGGAAGCCGAAGATCGGCGAGCGCGAGGCGCACGTCGCCGAGTCTCAGCGAGTCGGCGCCACGCGAGACGGTCGCATCGATCACGGCGGGCCCGTGCAACCGTGCCTCCGCAACGTCGAGCTGCAGATCGCGAGACCTCATCGAGAGGCGGCCGTCGAGCCCATCGAGGGCGGCGCCCTCCAGCCGGACCTCGCCGTCGATGCGTCCCGCGATCTCGAGCGGCCCGGCCACACCGGCAGCGAGCAGATAGGGTGAGAACGTCTGCGTGTCGAGCGATTCGAACAGCACGGAGCCCTGGACCCTGGCACCGAGACCGGTGCTCGCCGTGAGCCGCAGCCCTCCCCCGTCCTCCCCCAGCCGTCCGACGAGCTCGAACGCGCTGCCGAGAAGCGAGCGTACGAACGACACGTCGTCGAGGTCGAGGCCGATGCGTACCGGTTCGGCTCGCACCGCCCGGTCGACCCAGTCGATGCGGAGATCGCGCAGCTCGAGCTCCGGCAGCGCCTCCGGGTCCGGAAGAGCCGAGGCGGGCCCGCCTTCGAAGGGCACCTCGCCGAGGCCGAACGCGCCGTCGGCGAAGCGCGTCACGGAGAGCTCCGCGCCCTCGATCTCGACGCGCGCCACCTCGAGTCGTCCGGCGAGTAGCTCCATGAGGTCCGGCCCGACCTCGACCACCGGCGCGCGGAGGTCGTCCCCGATCGAGACGCCTTCGAGTCGCACCCGCAGCCACGGCGCGAAGTGGACGCGGAGCGAGTCGATCCGCACCTCGCGTCCGAGCTGCTCGCCGAGGCGGGCGGCCACGCCTCGCGCGGAGAGGTTCCGCTCGAGCCAGCTCGCCGCGAGGAGCACCGCCCCGGCCACGAGGGCGACGAGCACAACGATCGGGAGCCAACGCCGAGCTCGTGTGGTCACGACGCGAGTCTAGAAGTCGTAGTCGATCGAGGACCAGTACTTGAGGCTGTTCGGCTCTTCGAGGGCTGCGCTGTCGTACTCGTTGTCGAAGCCCAGGGTGAGCGAGAGATGCCGGAAGCCCGCGATCCGCATCTTCCACTCTGCGCGCGTCAGGTTGCGGATGTCGGTCGAATCGAGCTGAGGGAACAACCGGTTCGAGAACGACAGCTCCATGCCGTCGCGGAAGGCCCAGCTGAGCTCGAGGCCGAGCAGGCCCTCGGGGCGAAGCGTCCTCACGTCGCCGAACTCGTAGGTCAACGAGAGCCCGAGGAATCCGTCGAGCTCGAGCGAGTCGTCCCGGATCAGGTGGCGGCCGGGGCCCAACTGGACCTGGAGGCGGTGCTTCCAGGGCTCGAACTCGTCGAACTGGTAGGTGGTCCCCGCGAAGGCGAACCAGTCGCTGTCTCGGAAGAGCCAGTCGCGCCGGCTGTCGAGACGCCCGAAGTGGTCGGTGGCCGCGCCGCCCTCGAGGGCCAGCTTGTAGCTGCCGTCGATCGTCCAACGCAGATCCTCGGTCCGCCTCGAGAGACTCAGCTTGCCTCGGAGGGAGGATTCGGGCGAGTTGCCTTCGGAGCCCGATAGGCCGAACCCGATCTCGCGCTTCCAGCCCTCGAGAAACCGCGTGCCGAAGAGGCCCGACCTCGGCGGGTCCTCCGGCCTCTTCTGGGCCGCGGGGATCACGAGCCGACCGAAGACCGGGTGCTCCAGGACCGTCCGCGCATCGGATGACTCGACCAGCTCACCGGTCACGCGGTCGCCGCTCACGAGCTCCACGGTCACGGTCCTGGCCGACACGAGCCGCGGGTCGGCAATGAGGGCCAGCAGCAGACATGCCGCGCTGGCTGCGATCGAGGGGGATCGGGACGCCATGGCCGACCCGCTACTGAAGCAGGCCCTCCTCGCGCAAGGCCTTGCTCGTAGCGGCGGCCACCTCGTCGATCGTCGTCTCGACCTTGGTCGGGTTCAGCGTCTCGCTCACGCCCGACCAGAGCAGGCGCCCGGTCTGAACGTCGTGAAGGCTGGTCTCGATCTGCACCCGTGTATCGGTGACCATGTAGCCGGGATCGTAGACGCGGCCGGCGTACCCCCCGTAGTACCCGTAGAAGCCACCGGAGTAGGTGCCCGGCACCCAGCGCTCGGTCTGGGTCTGGCCCACGAGCCGCACCACGACGGCGCCATCGAACCCGTTGGCCTCGACCGCGGTGCGGAGTCGCTCCACGTCGGCACGATCCTCGGGGCTGAGCACGCGGTATGCCGCAGTGACGGGGACGCGCTGCGCGGCCGCGGCCAGTGTGTCCTCGGCGATACGCCGGCGCGACTCCTCGGGGAAGATCGCGATCGCCACCACCTTCTCGAAGTCGAGATCCGCGGGAGCGAGATCGGGGGCCTTCCAGGTGTCGACCATCTTCGTGCTGGTGCACCCGGGCACGACGAACAAGCAAAGCGAGACGAGGGTCGCGAGGCGGCGCGCCGCCCCACGCCGACTCGGTCGGCTCATGGGGTTCCTCCTCGCTGGGACGGTACCCGCGGGCCCGGGGACTGTCATGCGAGCGGGCTTTGGACCCTCCGCCCGGCCGACTCCGCACCGAGGCGACCCGGGCAGGAGTCGTTGGCCTGGGAGGCCTCAGATCTGATTGGCCAGCGGGAACCATCCGAAGACGCCGTCCGCGATGCGTTGCCACAGATTCCGCGCAGGCTGCCGATGGACGGTCCCCGCACTCGAGCTCCAGGTGAGGCGGCCTTCGTGATCGAGTTCCACCCGCCAGGCGTTGTCGGGAGAGGCGTCGGAGTCGGCCAGTTCGGCGGCTTCGCGAACCAGGCCCGGCTCCGCGATCAGAAGCCCGTTCTCCGTGTTGGTGAGCACGCCTCGGGGAGACAGATTGAGGCCGCCGATGTAGGCGCGCTCCCGATCGACGAGCACGGCCTTCGCGTGCAGGACCATCGAGCGAGCCTCGACGGGCGGAGTGTTCACCTCTGCCAGCACCGCCGCATCGTGTCGCATCTCGAACAGCTCGACTCCCGCCTCGAGCAGCGGACGCCTCATCCGCTTGTACTGGCTGCTCGCGATGGCGTGATTGTTCGAGCCCAGGGAGTTCGTGATCACCCGCACCTCGATTCCCCGACTCGTGAGCTCGCCGAAGTAGGCGACGACTTCGGCGTCGGGAACGAAGTAGGCCGAGATGATCACCAGCTCCCGCTCGATGCCCTCGAGGAGCCGGTCCAACGAGAGGAAGACCTGGTCGGGCGCGCCCCCGGCCCGGGCGGCACCGGGATCGTCCTGCACGGCTTCGCCAAGCCCGAAGCGAAGCCGCTCGAGGAGCGGGAGCACGTCGACCCCATGGGCTGGCGACTCAGCGAAACGCGTGAGCCTCTCACGGTCGGCCTCGGAGACGGCGAGGATCTCCTCCCGTGCGACGTCGAGAGCGGCTTCTCCCGGGCGTTCCCTCAGCTGGTGGATGGGGACGGACCACTCGTCGTTCCAGTAGTCGTCGAACGCTTCGGCCAGTCCGGCCACGGTGGGGCCGACGGTGAGGACGTCCACGTCTCGGAAGTTGAGACGCGGATTCAGGCCGAAGTACTCGTCGGCGACGTTGCGCCCCCCGGCGACGGCCGCCCGGCCGTCGGCGATGAGGACCTTGTTGTGCATCCGATGATTCAGCTCGGGATGGGTCAACCAGCCGAGAACGACCGGGAGAGCGCCGACCCTCCGGCTCGGCCAGGGGTTGTAGTAGCGGATGCTCACGTTCTCGTGGAGCGCGACGCTCGCCGCGTCCCTTCCGTCTCCGGCGAGGAAGTCGTCGACCAGCAGCCGCACCCGGACGCCTCGGTCCGCGGCGGCCAGGAGCCGACGCGCCAGCAGCCGCCCCGTCGCGTCGTCGCTCCAGAGGTAGGTCTGGAGGTCGACGCTTACGGTGGCCGCGTCGACGAGTCGGAGCCTCTGGCGCAGCGCATCCTCGTTGTCGTCGAGCAGGATGAATCCGGGATCCCCTCCACCGCGCTCCACTGCGCTCCGGGCCAGCTCCGCCAGCGGCCCCGAGTCGGCGGGGGCGTGCGACCGGGAGACGATCCGCGGATCGCGCTCGACGCCCCGCTCGACGACCGTCGGGGCGCAGCCGACGAGCGCGGCCACGATGAGACAGAACGAGACGAGGAGCGGTCCCGCTTGCGGTGTCCGCGGTGCCCGCGGTGCCCAGAGGGGGCCTTGCCGCGCCGATGACCTGATTGATCGATCCGCGGCACACACTAGTATCGACGGGGCCGTCGGCTCATCAGGAGGATCGACCTTGACGAAGCGCGCCGCGCTCCTGCTCTGCCGCTTGACCTGCAGCTTCACCTGCATCTTCACGCTGGTTCCCGCAGCCGCATTGGCCGACGACGCCGAGCTCGCCCGGAGGCTGCAGGACCCGCTCGCCAACATCAAGGCGCTGCTCACCCAGAACGACGTCCTCTTCGACACGGGCAACGACGACACGAGCTATAGCTTCCAGCTCCAGCCGGTCTACGCCCTTCCCCTCGACGACCTCGACTCCAATCTGGTCCTGCGCGCCGTCGCTCCCATCCTCGGAATCGCACCGGAGGGCCAGCTGCGCATCATCGGCGACCAGCTGGCGCCCGGCGGGAGCCGGACCTGGGGCCTCGGCGACCTCACGATCCAGACGATGTTGAGCCCCAGGAGCGAGAGCGCATGGAAGTGGGGGGCCGGCCCGATGCTGTCGTTGCGCACCCGCACGGACGACGACCTCGGCGGCCCGGGCTGGGGCGGCGGACCGGTCGGCGTCCTGATCGGGGCGCCCAGCGAGAACTCCTCGCTCGCGCTGCTCGCCGGGCACCTGTGGGGTCAGGACGACTTCAGCACCACCGTCATCCAGCCCATGTTCTGGTACAACCCGCCCGCCCTGCCTGGCTGGTCGCTCGGCTACACCGGTGCCATCTCCTACGACTGGGACGGCGGCGCCGGAAGCAACTGGACGGTGCCCCTGGGAGCGGAGATCAGCCGGGTCTTCGCCCTGGAGAGCGGCATCGGGCTCAGCCTGGGCCTCGGCTACTACTACAACGTCGTGAATCCCAACGGCGCCGCCGACTCGACCCTGCGCTTCTCTTTCGGCCTGGTCCTCCCCTAGAGGAGCGCGGCCGGATTCTCGTGGCGGGACGGGGCGTTCAGGGACGCCGCCCCCACCCGTCCGGCCGCATCTGTGCTGAAACCGGGGGCCAGCTATGGTTCTGCCGAATGCGGGCGCGTCGAGGCCCGCACCCGAAGGAGACCGCGTGACGCATCTGCCGCCCTTCCATCCGGGTCGAGTCATGGCCCACCGCAGGCGATCCTCGCTGACCCGAGCGACGCTGCTCACGCTCGCCTCCGTGTCGCTGCTCCTTCTGGGCGGCGTGGCAGCCGGGAGCGAGGAGGCCTCCGAGGCGCAGGTCGCCGAAGCTCGCGGCGTCGCCGAGGCCCTCATGTCCTCGATGCGCGAGACGGCACGGGACGCGGACCTGACCGTTTCCCAGCGACGGGAGCTCCTGGCCTCGACCATGAGCCAGAACCTCGACTTCCTCGCGCTGAGCCGCCGGGCGCTCGGGCCGCTCGTGGAACGGTTCTCGGAGGAGGAACGGACCGACTTCGCCGTCGCCTACTCGCGGCACATGAGCGTCAACTTCATCCGGAGCTTCGAGCTCGACGGCGACACGCCCACGGTCGTGACCGAGGCGCGCCCTCTCAAGAACGGCGACGTCGAGGTGCGGCTCCAGGGTCCGGAGGGGGCGATCGGAGCGCCGCTCGCCCCGCAGCGCACTCGCGGACCCGTCACCTCCCAGCTGCGGCTTCGCAAGCGCGGGGATCGCTATCGGGTCACGCAGATCGTGATCGGTGGCGTGGACGTGAGCCAGACCTTCCGCGCCCAGGCGCAGTCGGTGCTCGACCAGGGCTCGCCGGCCGACCTGATCGCCGATCTCGAGGGGCGGACCCAGAAGTTCATCGACGCCACGATCGCCGCCGACGAGCAGGGCCAGGGCTAGTCCGAGCCGTCCGCGGCCCGGGGAAGCCGCACCCAGAGCAGGCCGAGGCCGAGCGCTCCTGCGAGGATCGAGGCCACCAGGATTCCAAGCTTGGCTGCGTCGCGGATCTCGAGCGGCAAAGCCAGCGCCGAGATGAAGAGCGACATGGTGAAGCCGATCCCGGCCAGGAAGCCGCCGGCCAGGATCAGGTCCCAGCCGACGTCGTCGGGACGCTGCGCGATCCCGAGCCGCACGGCCAGCCAGCTCATCCCGAGGATCCCGACCGGCTTGCCGATCACGAGGCCGGCACCGATGGCCCAGGCGACCGAGTTGGTGAGGGCCGACGCCTCCACCACCACGCCCGCATTGGCCAGGGCGAAGATCGGCATGATCGCGAACGCGACCCACGGGTGCAGCGCCGTCTCGAGGCGCACCAGGGGCGAGACGGACTCGCGGGCCGCCACCGAGACCCGCTGCATCAAGGCGACGCGGCTCGCCTCGCTCGCAGCCTCGTCTCCGCGCAGGAAGTCACCGGTCCGCTCGACCGCCTGATGCAGGAGGTTGTCGTCCACCCACTCCTTGGCCGGGGTGAGCAGCCCGAGGATCACGCCCGCGATGGTCGCGTGGACGCCGGACTCGTGGAACGCGAGCCACACGAGGCCTCCCACCAGCACGTAGGCCCCGATGCTGCGCACGCCCGAGAGCGCCATGACCCGCACGAGCCCGATCCCCACGAACCCGAGCAGGAGAGCGACGAGATCGACTTCGGCCGTGTAGCCGATCGCGATCACGAGGATCGCTCCGATGTCGTCGGCGATCGCCAGGGAGACGAGCATCACCCGCAGGCTCGGCGGCACGCGCGAGCCGAGGATGGCGAGGCAGCCGATCACGAACGCGATGTCCGTCGCCATGGGGATGCCCCACCCGGCGCGGTAGGGGCCCGAGCCCTCGAGGAACAGGTAGACGCCGGCGGGAACCAGCATGCCCCCGATGGCCGCGGCGATGGGCAGGGCCGCGCGACGCAGGTCGCGGAGCTCGCCGAGCACGAGCTCGCGCTTCACCTCGAGCCCCATGACGAAGAAGAAGATCCCCATCAGCCCGTCGTTGATCCAATGCTTCAGCGAGTGATCCAGCTCGGTCTCGCCGAAGCCGATCTCGAAGGGCGTCTTCCAGAACGCGAGGTACGCCTCCGAGAGGGGCGAGTTCGCCAGCACGAGCGCCACCACCGAGGCCACCAGCAGCACGGCGCCGCCCGCCGCCTCGACGTGCAGGAAGCGCGCGAGCGGAGCGAGCAGCTTCTGGATGGGCTCGTCGGGCAGGGCGGGATGGGAAGAGTCGTCGTGGTGGGCCAAGTGCGAAGCTCCCGTTCGACCGAGAAGAGTGGAACCTAGAAGGGGTGGCTGACCATCGCGCGGATGCCGAAGCCCTCGTCGGAGCCGGCGACGCCCGCACGGAAAACCGCCTTTGCGATCATCGCGCGGATCCCGATGCCGCCGTCCCAGTTGAGGTCGGAGTGGAGCGCGCTGGGAGACCAGGTGTCGGCCACGCGGCCCGCTTCGACGAAGAGCACGAGCTGCCACCAGTCGACCTCGGCCTCGACGACGAAGTCGATGCGCGGAAGGGGGTTCCAGTGCGGAATCAAGCGAAGCTCGGCCGAGTAGTAGACGGCAGCCTGGTCGTTGAAGCGCGCGTTGGGATAGGCGCGCATCCGGTAGAAGCCGCCCAGCGTGGCGCCCCGGAACTGGGGCGGCCGATTGGACTGGGCGACGAGGCCGTCGGGCAGGCGATCCTCGTCGAAGCTCGGCGTGTCGACGGTCCAGAGGTTGAGCGCGAGGACGCGCTGGCGAAAGCGCTCCGTCGCCCCCAGATCGAAGTACTTGCTGAGCTCGACCTCCCAGGTCCACCACGCCCCCTCGGAGGCGAACCAGCCGGGGTCGTAGGCGATCCGGACCTGCTGACGGCTGCCGCGGGAGGGGTTGCTCGGGAAGTCCCGGTTGTCGTGGTCGATCGAGAGCTCGGCCCCGAGGGTCTCGAAGGAGCTCGCATCGCCGAGGACGTCGAAGCGCTGCTGCCGGACGAAGAGCTCGAGGCCGACCTGGGTGCGCCCGTGGGTGAGCGGATTCCAGGTGGTCGCCGCGGCGGGCCCGCTCGCGAGCAGGCCCCGGTCGAGCTCGTAGGTGGCCACGGGATCCTCTCGCGCCGAGCCCAGGGGCAGCACGTAGTGGAAGGGCAGCTCGAGCCACCAGTCGATGGCGGCGTCGTCGATGAAGAGGTCCTTGTCCGAGTCGTGAGAGCCCGGACGCGGCTCCACGAACGGCGCGACGACGTTGTAGGCCCGCACCTGATCCCAGCGGCCCACGTGGAAGCGCGGGTCGACGAACAGGCGCGGCGCGATCTGGATGTCGAAGGCGCCCGCGTACACCGGGACCGTGCCGTTGGTGCTGGCGAACGCCGTGACGAAGGCGGAGGTCCAGGGCTGATCCTGGATCGTGGTCGCGTACACGCCGCCCGCGAGCAGCTTGGTCGAGTCGGTCCAGAACAGGTAGGGAAGCAGGACGTCGCGCTTCACGACGGGCTCTCCCACCTCCTTCAGGATCTGCTGGGCCCCCGCGGCACCCCCGCCCCCGAAGCCGAGAAGGAGCGCCAGCAGCGGGATCCAGCGGGTCGGGCAGCTTCGCATCGGCGCGGATCCTACTCGAGGGAGCCCACCGCGCGAGGGGTCCGCCCGTGGAGCGCCGGGGAACGCTTCAGAATGCGTGGCCCAGCTCCATGTAGAAGGCGTCGCCCTCCCGGGTGTGCGCCCAATCGAAGCTCACGACCGTGGAGAGCTCCCAGCCCAGGCGAAAGCCCAGGCCGTAGCCGAACTCCCACCCCCGGATGGTGGTCGAGCCCACGCTGTCGAAGACCCGGCCGGTGTCGACGAAGGGCGCCAGCTTGTAGGACAGGTGCTGACCGAGCACCGTCCCCTCTCCGAAGGTCCAACGGACCTCGGCAGAGGCCCCGGCGGAGACCTTGCCCACGAAGCGGTTGCGCGTGAAGCCCCGGATCGTCTGGAATCCACCGAGCCCCTGGAGGTCGGCGGGGTCGGTGGTGACCGCGTGGAACGGCTGCGAGTAGAAGGGCACCTCGCCGGACTGCCAGTTGTAGAACGCGCGCCCGGCGAGGACGACGTCGATACGCTCGGGCAGCGGGCTCCAGTACACCGAGGAGTGGGCCGTCACCCGGCGGTAGTCGAACTCCGAGCCGAACACCTCCGAGGAGAGCTCGCCCGTCAGCTCGGCCAGCACGCCCGAGCGAGGGTCCGGCTCGAAGTCACGGGTGTCGTAGGCGATCCCGAGCTTGATCAGGTTGTCGAAGCCGCCGTCGCAACCCCGGATCTCCTCGGAGGCACAGTCGAGCCCGAGCAGCGTGGGCCCCTGCACGGCCGTCCCTCCCGAAGCGTCGACGCGCTCCCCGTCGAGAAGCTGCACGTCCACCCAGGAGACCTGCACCCCGAAGAGCGGGCGTAGGACGCCCCCCAGAGTGTCCCGCTCGACGGAGGCGCGTAGGGAGAGCCGCGTGCTCTCCCATTGGTTGAACGCTGCGAGGGTGCTGTCGTCCGAGATCGTGCGCAACGATTCCCGGTAGTCCTCGATCTCGTCGAACACCGCGCCGGTCGACGGATTCCGCAGGCGCTGCAGGCTCGAGCTCCCGAGCCCGAAGTAGTTCTCGAATCCGCGGTGCTCGGCCTCGACGACCGCGCGGAGCCGGTAGGGCGTCTCGCGGATGTAGGGGCGATCGAGCGCGACCACCCCGCGGAACGAGCCCTCGGTGCCATGGACCGCTCCCAGAGCGGTCAGCTTGCGATAGGGCGTGGAGTCGAAGAAGGGATCGTCGCGCGACCCGTTGTCGTAGAGCTCCGCGAAGGCTCCGAGCTGGAAGCCGTCGTCGGGATCGACACCGATTGCGGGAATCGCGGTGAAGTAGCTTCCCTCCTGCTTCTGCTCGGCGATCCGCTCGGGCAGTCGGGGAACGCGCGACATGAAGTCCGGCCGCGGGCTCGGCGCCACCTGCTGAGCCGACGCGCCCCGGGGGGCCGCAGCGAGCAGCAGACTCAGGGACAGCGGCAAGAGCCCGGCGAGCACCGTCCTGGGCATGCCTGGCCCCCCTCGCTTCCCATCGACATGGAGCGCCGGAACATACCGGAGCTGACCTGCGGCCCCATCACCCCACCACGGAAGCGGGGACCTCGTGCCGGTGCGTGCAGCCCGCTCCGAGACGCGGAGGCACGCGCAGCTAAGTTGGGCGGATCGGAGGGCTCATGATGCGACTCACGACCGCCTTGCTGGCTGCAGCGGTCCTGGCCTTGCCCGCGCACGCGCAGGCGACGGCGGACACGATCTTCCTGAACGGAGCGTTCTACACGGTCGAGGACGCTCAGCCCCGGGCCGAAGCGGTCGCCGTCAAGGCGGGCCGCTTCGTTTCGGTCGGCTCGAACGCCGAAGTCCAGCGACTCAAGGGACCCGAGACGAAGGTCGTGGACCTGAAGGGTCGCTTCGCGATGCCGGGCTTCATCGACGCCCACACGCACCCGATCCGCTCGCAGCTGATGCCCGACGTCGACTTTCGCATCGATGCCGCGGTGCCGCCCAGCCCCGAGGAGTTCTCGGCGAAGCTCGCGGCCTACGCCGAAGCGAACCCGGAGAAGCCCTGGATCGTCGGGGGTGCGTTCTCGTGGGGCACCTTCGAGAAGGTCCCGCTGAACTCGGCGTTCATCGACGCCACGATCGACGACCGTCCCGTCGTCATCGAAGACGAGACCGGGCACATCGCCATCGCGAACTCCAAGGCACTCGAGATGTCGGGGGTCACCGAGGACACCAAGGATCCCACCGGAGGCTACTTCGGTCGCGAGGAGGACGGCTCCCTCAACGGTCTGCTCTACGAGACGGCCATGCAGGAGGTGTTCAAGCACTCGCCGAACTACACGCAGGAGCAGGTCTACGCGTCCGCCAGGAAGATCCTGCCCAAGCTCAACGAGATCGGCATCACGGGGATCAAGGTCGCGCAGGGGGACCACCTGTGGGCCGGCGCCGTCAAGCGGCTGGACGACGAAGGGGCGTTGACCCAGCAGGTCTCCATGATGGTCTACGAGGTGGACTTCTATCGCCGCTACAGCAACCTGCCCGTGATCGAGAATCGCGAGAAGCTCTCGACGGACCACTTCCGGATCGACGGCATCAAGCTCTTCGCCGACGGGGTTCCCTTCGGCCAGACGATGCTGATCAAGCGCCCCTACCCCGGGACCGAGAATCATGGCCTCGCGATGACCCCACGCGACGAGCTGATCGAGAAGATCGTGACCTATAACGGAATGGGCATCTCGGTCATGGTGCACTCGACGGGCGACGGGGGGACCGACAACGTGATCGCCGGCGTCGAAGCCTCGATGGAGAGGCACGGTGCCGAGAAGGTCCGAGCCCTGCGCAACCACGTCGCCCACAACGTGATCGTCGACCCGGCCGACTTCGAGCGGATGAAGTACACGAACACCGTGCTCGAGTTCTCGCCGAGCTTCTGGTTCCCGCGCCCGATCATCGACCAGGCCAAGCCGGATCTGGGCGACATGATCGACGAGGTCTGGCCGCTGGGCCCGCCCCTGCGCGCCGGCGTGAACGTGGCGATCGGATCCGATTGGAACCAGGCCCAGGCCGACCCCTTCATCAACACGGAGACCCTCGTGACGCGCCGGGCCCCCGGTGCCGGCGAGGGCGACGCGATCCTCGGGAAGGAGAGCGCCGCGAGCCTCGAGCAGGTGCTTCGGGCCTACACGATGGGGGGCGCGTACTCGATGTTCATGGAGGAGGAGATCGGCTCGATCCGCACGGGCAAGCGCGCCAACTTCATCGTGCTCGACCGCGACCTCTTCGAGATCCCGGTCAACCAGATCCACGAGACGGTCGTGAATCAGACGTGGTTCGAGGGCAAGCTCGTCTACGAGGGAACGGAGAAGGTCAGCTTCTGAGCGGGGCTGGGGCGGACCCGACCCCACCGGGCGGGCTCATTCGGCGGCGTAGACGACCTTGCCCTCCAGGACGGTCTGCAGCACCCGGGTCTCGCTGATGCGGGTGACGTCGACCTCGAAGATGTCCTGATCGAGCACGATCAGATCGGCGGATTTGCCGACCGTGATGCTCCCGATGACGTCCTCCATGTACTGGGCGCGGGCACCACCCATGGTGTAGCCGCGAAGCGCCTGCTCCAGGGAGATTCCGAAAGCTGCGTTGAAGGCCGGCGCATCCGGGCCGCTGCCGGGATCGCGGCGGGTGATCAAGGCCTCGATCGCCGGCCACGGATTCGGGGGCGTGACGGGCCAGTCCGAGCCGAACGAGTACGGCGCACCGCTCTCGACCAGGATCCGGACGGGCCAGGCCCAGCCCAGGCGCTCCTCGCCGAGCTCTTCCCGGATGACCTCGTTGGCCGGCGTCGGGTACCAGAAGTACGGCGAGAGCTCGGCGTTGGCTTCGAGCTCGGCGAAGCGGCTCCGGTCCGCGGGATTGACGAAGCCGGCGTGTGCCACGGAGTGACGCAGGGTGCTGCCCTGCTTGCGGGTCAGCGCGATCCCGTCGAGGACCTTGCGAATGGCCCCGTCGCCGACGGCGTGGGTCTTCACCGTCAGGCCCTGCGCGTCGTAGCGGACGATCTTCTCCAGGAAGTCCTCGGGCGGGTTGCGCCACGGACCGCGATAGTCGGTGCCGACGAAGGGATCGACGAGGACCAGCGTCTGCCCGCCCGCAGAGCCGTCGAGGATGTACTTCACCCCGCCGATCTGCACGCGCCGAGTGCTGTACGTGTCGCGGTTCTCGATGGCCCGTGCCGCGCCCTTCTTCATCTCCTCGGACTGCCAGTCGCTCGGATCCGTGATGTAGGCGAAGACGCGGATGTTCAGGTCGTCGGCCTCGTCGAGCAGGCCATAGGCGGACACGTAGAACTCCCGCGTGCCGGCATCCGTGAACGAGGTGATGCCGTGGCTGTTGAGCTGCTGGACGACCGGGACGACCCCCTCGTAGGCGATTTCCTTCAGGGAGGGGCGATCCTCGTTGAAGGCCTCCCAGAGCTCGCCCGCGGCCGTCTCGCGGACGACACCCGTCAGCTCCCCGTTGGAGTCCTTGTCGTACGCACCTCCTTCCGGCGGCTCGGTATCCCGGGTGATTCCGTAGACCTCGAGCAGCTTGCTGTTGACCAGCGCCGCATGAGCGCCGATGTCCCAGAAGAAGGCCGGCCGGTCGGAGACGATCGCATCGAGGGTCGACTTGTGGGACGGCTGGCCGAACGCGTCGATCGGCTGCCCGTCGGTCTTCAGCCAGTCGAGGTTGCCTCCGTAGACCCACTTCGCGTCGGGGCGACGCTTCAGGAACTCCGCGATCGTCGCCTTGAAGGCTTCGTAGTCGTGGGTCGGCTCGAACGTCACGTTCATGGTGTTCTCGGACATCATGTCGACGTGGATGTGCTCGTCCACCAACCCGGGGAGGACGACGCGCCCCTTCAGATCGATGATCCGGGTCTCGTCCGTGGCCAGCGCCGCGACTTCCCCGGCCTTCCCGACGGCGACGAACTTGCCCTCGTCGATGGCCACCGCCTCGGCCCAGGGCAGGGCCTCGTCGACGGTGTAGACCTTGGCGTTCGTGTAGATCGTCTCCACTGCGGCGGCCTGGCCGAGGCCGAGACCTGAGACGAAGACGGCACACACCAGGGCGACCCGGACTACTCTCATGTTCCCTCCCCTGTCGCCCCGTGACCGTAGGCGCCCGACAGGGAGGCGTCGATCGGCGTCGGCGCCCTACTCGAGATATCCGAGTGCGCGAAGGGCCTCGCGCGTCTCGGGATCGAGCGGCTCTGCCTCGGGCGCCGGTGCGAGCTCGGGTCGCGGGCGTTCCCGATGAGCGGCCAGGGTTTGGCGCAGCCGCTCCGCCACTTCGGGACGGGCCTCGAGGAGATCGCGCGTCTCGCCCGGATCCTCGATCAGGTCGAAGAGCCGCTCGCCGTCCTTTCCGACCAGCAGCGCGTGGCGGTCGGTCGTGACCCGGTAGCCGCGCTTGTGCTCGCTAACCGCCGGGACGCTCTCGAGTGCGGCGCCCTCGAGTGCGGGCCGCAGGCTTCGTCCCTCGGCGACGACCCCGGGAGCGCCGACCCAGTCGAGGATCGTGGGCGCCACGTCCATCAGGCGCACGGGCTTCGAGGTCGTTCCGGGCACCACCCCGGCGCCGCCGATCAGGAGCGGCACGCGCAGGTTCTCCCGATGGATGTCGCAGTGCTCGAAGCGCCCGTGCTCGCCGAACTGCTCGCCGTGATCGGCGAGGAAGACGAAGAGGGTCTCGTCGCTCCACAACCCCTGCTCCGAGAGCCCGTCGAAGAGGCGCCGCAGCTGATCGTCGAGGTAGCGGACCTCACCGGCGTAGAGCCGACGCATGTGCGCCACCTCTTCGGGTGTGGGCCCGCCGTCGCGGCGGACCGCGGCCTGCACGACCTTCGCCGTTCCGTCGAAGTCGCCGGGGCCCGGCTCGTCGGGGTGATAGGCGGAAGGCGGGTCGTAGTCGAGATGGGGGTCCATCAGGTGCACGTACCAGAAGAGGGGCCTTCGGTCCCCCTCCGCGCGCCGCTCGGCGACCCGCGCGCCTGCGCGCAGCACGGCATCCACCATGTGCCGCGCAGCGTGGCCCTCGGCACGATCCCCTCCCACGGTCTCGTAGTGGTCGAAGCCCTGCTCGAAGCCGGTTCCCGGACGCAGCAGCGGGTTCTTCTGGAACCCGAGGGTCACGTGTCCGGCCTCGCGCAGGCGCGACGCCAGGGTCGGCACCTCGGGGAGACGGAAGCCCGAGAAGCCGCAGGTGCGAAGGATCTCTCCGTCCTCCGCGTCGACCGTGGAGGGATGCAGGGCCGTGAAGAGGCTCACCATCGAGGGGACGGTCCAGGCGGCCTGGGACCAGGTCGACTCGAAGCGGCGGGCCCGCGCGGCCAGCTCGTCGAGGAAGGGCGTCTGCGAAGGCTCGGCCCCGAAGGCGCCGAGGGCGTCGGCACGCAACGTATCCGCGAGGATCAGCACCACGTCGGGACGGCGCTCCGGGTTCTCGCCCGGCTCGCCGAGACGCGCGTCGAAGTGGCGGCGATCCAGGCCGCGTGCGCCGAGGCCGAGGGACGTCGCCGCGACGACGAAGAGCACACCCGCGAGCACGGCGCCGCGCAGATCGAGACGGGCGCCGACTCCCGGGCGCCACAGCGAGAGGCCGAGCCAGATCGCTGCACCGAGGGTCGGGCGGCCGGGGCGGCGCAAGGAGAAGGCCTCGGAATCGATCCCGCCCGTCCAGAGCACCGCGGCCGCGCTGGCCAGGAAGACCAGTGCGAGCACGCGCAGCCAGCGGCTCACGGCGCGGCTCGGCACCGGCAACGCGAACGCCATCCCGGCGAGCGCGAGGGCCGCGACGCTCGGGAGCGTCTCGAACCAGGAGACCCGCAAGCCCGGGGCGAGCTCCACGTCGGCGCCTCCCAGCGCGGCGACGAGCGCGGGCGGAGCGAGCCCGATGGAGACGAGGAGCGCGGCGGCGCGAAACGTCGGCTCGAAGCCCGTCCGGGACATGGCTGCGGAAGGTAGCGGCAGGACCGCGACTCCTCCGTCAGAATCCCAGGGTGAAGCAGGTCGTGATCGTCGGTGGCGGCTTCGGCGGGCTGTGGGCGGCGCGGGGGCTGGCGGAGCACCCCGACGTCGAGATCACTCTCGTCGATGCGCGCAATCACCACCTCTTCCAGCCCCTCCTCTACCAGGTGGCGATGGCCGGGCTGAGCCCGGCCGGCTCTTCGTGGTGATCTCCTGGGCCTGGTCGTACCTCACGTTCCGACGGGGCGCGCGGCTGATCGTCGCCCGGGACTGGCGCAGCTCGGACCCGGGCTCGGGGACCCGTGCCTCGTGATGGCGACGAGGGCGCGGGGAGGAGGCATGCCGTGAGCGGATTCCGCGGGCTCGACGGAATGGGGGTCCTCGTGACGGGCGCCGGACGCGGGATCGGCGAGGCCACGGCCACGCGCCTGGCCCAGGAAGGGGCGCGGGTCGGCGTGCTCGATCGCGACGACGACATGGCCCAGGCCACGGCCGCGGCCATCCGCTCGGCCGGCGGAGACGCCACCGGCTACGCCGCCGACATCTCGGACGCCGCCGCGGTGCGACACGCCGTCGACGCCTTCGAAGCCAAGGTGGGAGTGATCCAGGGGCTCGTGAACAACGCGGGCTTCGACCACGCCGCCGACTTCATCGACACCGACCCGGAGCTCTGGCACCGCCTGATCGACGTCAACCTGATGGGGCCCCTCCACGTGACGCACACCCTGCTGCCGCGCATGCTCGCGGCCGGCAAGGGCCGGGTGGTGAGCATCGCGTCGGACGCCGCCCGGGTGGGCTCGTCGGGCGAAGCCGTGTACGCCGCCTGCAAGGCGGGCGTCGTCGCGCTGTCGAAGTCGGTGGCGCGCGAGATGGCCACGCGCGGAATCACCCTCAACGTCGTCGCGCCCGGGCCGACCGACACCACCCTGTTTCGCGAGTTCGATTCCAGCGGCAGGTTGGCCCCGGCCCTCGAGCGCGCGATCCCGATGAAGCGCCTGGGCCAGCCCGAAGACTACCCGGGCCTCATCGCCTTCCTGCTCTCGGACGACGCCGCCTTCATCACGGGGCAGGTGATCAGCGTCTCCGGCGGGCTCACCATGCACGGCTGATCCGGCCGAACCCCGGAGGACCCCCTTGGACTACCAGGACATCCGCACCCAGGTGGAGGATGGCGTCGCCACCATCACCCTCGACCGTCCCGACGTGATGAACGCCTTCCGCGCGCGAACCTGCGAGGAGCTGGTGCATGCCTTCGGCACCCTCGGCTACGACCGCGACATCGGAGCGATCGTGCTGACGGGCGCGGGGGAGCGCGCCTTCTGCACGGGCGGCGACCAGTCCGACCACGAGGGAAGCGGCTACGGCGGAAGCCGGGGCGTAATCGGGATGCCCATCGACGAGGTGCACACGGCCATGCGCGACGTGCCGGTCCCCGTCGTGGCCAAGGTCCGCGGCTACGCGATCGGCGGCGGCAACGTGCTCGCCACGATCTGCGACCTCACCCTGGCAGCGGAGAGTGCGGTGTTCGGCCAGGTCGGGCCGCGCATGGGATCGGTGGACCCGGGCTTCGGTACGGCCTACCTCGCCCGCGTGGTCGGGGAGAAGAAGGCCCGCGAGATGTGGTACCTGTGCCGCCGCTACAGCGCGAAGGAGGCCTGCGAGATGGGCCTCGTGAACCACGTCGTGCCGGACGACGAGCTCGACGCGACGGTCGCCGAGTGGTGTGCGGAGCTCGTGGCGCGCAGCCCGACGGCCATCGCACTGGCCAAGCGCTCCTTCAACGCCGACAGCGAATCGATCCGCGGCATCGGATCCCTGGGCTTCCAGGCCCTCGCGCTCTACTACGGCACGGAGGAGTCGGCGGAGGGGGGAGCCGCATTCCGCGAGAAGCGGCCGCCGGACTTCCGCGCGAAGCGCTCCTGACGGCGCAGGGCTAGCCGGAGCGCCGGATCAGGCTCATGCCCTCGGCATCGGGGGGCAGGGGCAGGCGCACGCTGAAGGTCGTGCCGACTCCGGGCTCGCTCTTCACGCGGATCTCGCCCGAGTGGTTGCGGACGATGTCCGCGCAGATCGCGAGGCCGAGGCCCGTCCCCTCCCCCACCGCCTTGGTGGTGAAGAAGGGGTCGAAGATCCGCTCGACGACCTCGGGCGTCATGCCCGGCCCGTCGTCGCTCACGGTCACGATCGCGCTGCCCGCGCGCACCTCGCCGTGGATCCGCAGGGTGCCGATCCCGTCCATCGCCTGGATGGCGTTCGATATGAGGTTCTGGAACACCTGCTCGAGCTGGCGCGAGGCGCAGCGCACCGAGGGCAGGCCGCCGAGCGTGGCGACCAGCTGGAGCCGCCCTCCGAACTCGAGCTGGAGCATGCGGATCGCGTTGTCGACGAGATCGGCGATGGGCACGGTCTCGTGGACGGCGTCGTTCGGCTTCGCGCAGGTCTTGATGTCGCGGACGATGCCCGCAGCGCGTTCGACGCCCTCGATCGACTCGCAGAGGACGTCCTGCCAGTCGTTCAAGCGCTGCCGAAGCCCGGGACTCGCCTGGACGGCGGACTCGTTCATCAGACCGGTCCACTCCCGCTCGAGGAACGCCAGGTTCGAGCGCACGTAGGCGATGGGCGTGTTGATCTCGTGGGCGATGCCGGCCGCCAGCTGACCGACCGCGTCCATGCGCCCGGTGCGACGGAGCTGGTCGAGCATGCGGAGCCGCTCGGCAGCGCGCCCCGCCTGCTCCACCAGGTGGACGACGAGATCCCGCTTGCGCGAGTCGGGGACGCTGTCGGGGGGGCCGTAGAAGACGAGTACCGCCGCCACCTCGCCGTCCATCGAGAGCGGGAACGCGAAGCCGGCCGAGAGGTTGCCGCCGACCTGCGCGAGGGCGGACCCGAGCGCGGGCTCGGCCTCGATCTCGTCCACGCGCACCGGCACGCGCTCGGCCGCGGCGCGCCCCACGAGCCCTTCCCCGGGCTCGAATCCGGTCTCGCCGAGGTCGGAGCGCAGGCGGGCATGTACGTCCGGGCTCGAGAAGTGCCACACGTCGCTGGACAGGTAGGTGCCCGAGCCGTCCTCGGCAGGGACGTAGACGTGGCCCACGGGCCAGCCGCTCACCCGGCAGACGAGGGTGACGAAGCGCGAGAGCAGCTCGTCGAAGCGGAGCGCCTGGCTCGCGGCCTCCGCCGCCTCGCGCAGCAATCCCACGTAGGCGGTCTCCTGCTCGATCTCGCGGTCGGTCCGGCGCTGCACCATCAGGAAGCTGCCCGCCATGATCCCGATCGCGAAGAGGGCCGAGAGCCGGTTGATCAGCGCCTCGAGCGGTCGCTGCTCCTCGGGGATCACGTTCGGAATCACCACGCCCATGGCCTCGAAGCTCCAGAACAGGAGCGTGGTGAGCGAGGTGATCGCGACCCACAACGCACAGGCCGTCATGCCGACCAGGATCGCGCCGGCGAGCGGGATCACGTACAGCCAGGCGAAGTTCGGATCGTAGAAGCCTCCCGCGCTGGCCATGGAGAGCACGAGGACGGCGAAGAGCAGGAAGGTCGCGACGTGGCCGGCGACGTGCGTATCGCGGGTCCGTCTCAGCACCACCATGTTCAGCGCGGCGGCCAGCATCGTGGCGCCGAGCGCGAGTGCCAGGTGGGGCACCCCGAGATCGAGGTAGCGGTAGGCGAAGGGAATCCCGACGCCGAACATCGCGAGCGTGGCGACGTTGAGGGTGCGGGCGCGGCGCAGGAGGGCCGGGTCGGCGTCGGGCTCGATGCCCGCATCCACCCACCGAAGCAGATGACTCGGGTTCTGCATTTGCGCTCCGACCGCAAAGTGAGGCGACGAGCACCCGACACGGATGCGTGTTCGTACTCATCGGCCGTGCAGGCGGGGGGCTGAAGACCCCGTCCGGGCGGGGGAATCCCCCATGGGCCGAAAGATCCAGCGGCGGTCCCGCAGGTCGATCGGGGCGTCGCGCTGGCGGCCTCAGCCCCGGCGACGCCCGCGGACCCACACGATGAGCGGCAGCACCAGCGCCACCTCGAATCCGAGACCGCACCGCTCGTTGTTCTTGAAGGGCTTGCCCACGCACTGGGGATCGGGATCGGCGATGCCGTCCATGTCCACGTCGCTCACGCCCGGCGGGCAGGTCCCGCCGCTGCAGACGCCGTGGATCGACTCTCCCCCGTCGAAGTCGATGCGCAGGTCGGAATCGTTGTTGATGCCGTCCTGGCACTGGGGATCCTCGCGCGGGAAGTTGCCGTTGAGACAGCCCGGATCGACCTGATCGGTGAAGCCGTCTCCGTCGTTGTCCGCGCCGTCGTCGCACATCAAGAGCGGAGACGTCTCCGAGAGATCCGAGGCGTCGTCGCAGCCCGGATCCCCGCCGGCGAAGTCGATGTCTCCGTCCCCGTCGTTGTCGATGCCGTCGGCGCACTCGGCCAGGGGTCCGAGCGCGGCGAGGGCCGCCGGGGTGAAGGCGTCGAGGCCCCGGGTCTCGACCACGGCGCCCTGGGCCGGATCGACGACGTCGTAGAGCAGCCGATCGCCCAGGGGTGCGAGCCCGATCTGGGTGCCGACGAGGTACAGCCGGCCCGTGTCCGGCGAGTAGGAGAGGCTCGCGTCGAAGCGCGAGAGGTCGAAGCCCGTCTGCTGGGTGAGCCCGCAGAAGAAGGGACAGGTGGAGGTGTCGATCTCGTAGATCCCGTCGGCGAAGGGGCTCGCCGTGAAGAGGCGGCCGCTCACGCTGTCGTAGGCGAGGCCGCGGAAGCCGTCGGCGGCGCCGAAGGCCAGGGATCCGATGAAGACTGCCGTCGAGGGAGACGCCGGATCGATCTCGACCAGGTCCTCGAAGGTTCCGTCGGTCGAGAGGGCCAGCAGGCGATCGTCGCTCGTGGCGGAGGTGGCGCCCGGGTCGTAGGCGAGCGCGACCAGCCTCTCGCTCCCGTTGGCGATCGTCCCCACCGTGGCCGTGATGTCTCCGCTCACGCGGTCCACGGTGACGACCTGGTCGTCCCCGGGCCCGGGAACCACCCCGTAGAGGACGCCGGCGTCGTGGGCGTAGGCGAGGCCCTCGATCACGTCGCCGCCGCCGGAAAGCGGGCCGAGATCACTCCAGCCGCCGGTGAGCCCGGACAGGGCGAGGGCGTCGTCGGGCGTGGCCCCGTCGGCCGACTCGGGCCCGGCGGCCGCCAGCAGCGAGACGGCGGCGTCGCCGCTGGCAACTCCGCACACGCCCCCGGAGCAGACGCCTCCCGCGACACCGGTGCAGGCAGTGCCGTCGGGCTCGAGGCCCGAGGCCATGTCGTGGCAGGTGCAGCTGCCGCCGGTCGTCGTGCGCCCGGCCATGAGGTTGCTGCACTCCGTCGCGTCCACGCAGTGGCCACCGGCCGCGGCGCGCATCACCTGGCACTCGTCGCCGTCCACGTGTACGAGGCAGGCGTTGTGGCCGCGCTCGTGGGCCAGGGTCGCGGCCAGGGTCCCGCCGTCGCGCGAGTCGAGGGTCACGACGAGATACAGGTCGGGGTCGTCGTTCGGGTTCCCGTCGCAGAACGGCGTCTGGGCGCAGCCGATCGAGGTGGGAGCCGGCCCCCCGCAGTAGGTGAGGCTGTCGACCAGGAACGCGCGCGAGCCGGGCAGGCCGATCGCCGCGATCGCCGCATAGTCCGCGGCGCTGTCGAGGACGTCGAGGCCGTCTCCGGGCATGCCGAAGGTGGTGACGGCGGCGCTGCGTTCGATCGAGGTGCAGCACGGGGCGTCGAAGGGCCCGTGCCCCCCCTCGTAGAGATCCGTGGCCTCGGCCATGGTCTGGTCGATCACGCCCTGCCAGAACGCGAGATCCTCTCCGGCGCCGGCGTCGATGAGATCGACGTGGACGAACCAGCGGAGGTCGTGGACGTCGCGAACGGGGGCGGCCGCATCGGCGGGAAATGCCAGAGCCGACACCCACAGGAAGACGGCGAGGCCCCTCACTGCCGGCGCTCCTCGGCCCTGCGGGAGTGCAGGCTCAAGGCCTCGCTCAGGTGGCTCTCGAGCTCGGCCGAGCGGGTCTTCCGCCGGGCCTCGCCGAGCAGCGCTCCGGCCTCGGGCAGCCCGCTCGCCGCCAGGGCCTGGGCGGCGGCTCGCTGGCGCTGCACGCCGAGGCGGGCGCCATCGCGGCGGCCGAAGCGCTTGCGGACGTCGCCGCCATCGAGCGCCGCGGCGAGCGGCTGGAGCGCGCGCCGATCGTGCTCGGCCAGGGCGCCGAGCGCGTAGGGCAGCGCCTGCCACGCGCGGTAGGCGTCGCGATCCATCTCGCCGTCGCCGAGCGCGGCCGCGAAGGCCTGGATCGCCTCGTAGGCGCCGGGCTGGCCGGCATGGCCGAGGGCGAGCAGCACGTTGGCGTGGTGCGCCGCCTCGGTGGGATCCGCGAGCAGGGCCTCGAGTCGAGCCGCCCCGGCCGGACCGATCCGGCGGGCCTCGGCCTCGGGGAGCCCCTCGTAGTAGACCTGCCGCACCAGCGCCTCGGCAGCATCGGCATCGAGCTCGCTCGCACCGGCCGCCAGGGCGGAGAGCGGCCCGAGCAGGACCGCCGCGAGCAGGAACCAGGGCAGCGTACGCGCAGACCGGTCGCACGCCGCCTTCGCACGGGGCGTCGGCATGGGAGCCTCCTCGGGGCGGAATCCTAGCCGACGCGAGCCGGACTAGAAGTCGTGGCGGGTGACCACCCGATCCCTTCCCGCGCTCTTCGCCTGGTAGAGCGCCGCGTCCGCAGCCTCGAGGATGTGGACGGGCTCGAAGGCCTGGTGGAGGTCCGTGGTGCAGACGAGCCCGGCGCTCATGGTGAACTCGAGCGGCCCGGTGGAGGTCTCGATCTCGATCCGGCTCAGCGCCTCGAAGAGTCGTCCGGCCGCGCGCTCCGCCCGCTGGCCATCCACCTGCCCGAAGATCACGGCGAACTCGTCGCCCCCGTAGCGGCAGGGCGTATCGTAGGGCCGACACGTCGAGCGCATCACGCTGCCGATGGCGCGCAGCGCCTCGTCGCCGGCTCCGTGTCCGCGCTCGTCGTTGATCCGCTTGAAGTGGTCCACGTCGAGCAGGAAGAGCGACAGCGGAGTGCCGGTGCGGTCGTAGAGCGACGTGCTGGCGGCGAGCGACTCGTCGAGCCCCGCGCGATTCAGGAGACCCGTCAAGGCGTCGACCCGCGCCTGCTCGCGCAGCAGCTCCATCATCTGGCGGTCGCGCAGGGCCGAGCGGAGCCGGGACTGGAGCTCGATCTCGTTGACCGGCTTGCGGATGTAGTCCGTCGCGCCGCAATCGAAGGCCCGGGCCAGGTGGACCATGTTCTTGTCCACGGTCAGGAAGAGCACGGGCACGTCGCGGGTAGCCGGGTTGTCCTTGAGCAGGCAGCAGACCTTGAAGCCGTCCATGTCCGGCATGTTGATGTCGAGCAGGATCACCGAAGGCGGATCGGCGAAGGCGCTGCGAATGCCGTGGCCCGGATGCAGCGCGGTCTCGACCTCGTCCACGATGCTCGGGACGAGGGCCGCGGCCAGCTGGCCGTGCACGTAGGGGTCGTCGTCGATGATCAGGGCCCGCGTCGCCATCTGTGCCTCCAATGGCCCATTTCGGCAGAACGGCGGAGGGGCTTGGGCGAAATCAGGAGCCGGAGGGCGGGACGGCCGCAGCCGGCGCTCCGCCATCATCGGGCGAAGGCGAGAGCCTGGGGCGACTCCCGGGCAGCTTGCCCAGGTTTCGACCCACGCGGATCGGGACGTCGAAGTTGTGAGGATCGAAGATCACGAAGTCCGGCAGCCCGTCCGCGGACGCGTCGGCGAAGCGGATCATCCCGGCGGTCGGCATGTCCTGCCGCTCGGGCGAGCGCGCGAAGGGTCCCTCGGGGCCTCCCAGATAGACCTCGATCGCCTCCCCGTTGCCCGAAGAGACGAAGTCGGCGATGCCGTCGCCGTTGAGGTCCGGGCTCCAGGTCGGGAGGAAGCCGTTGGGCCGGAAGGTCTCGAAGCTGAAGGGGATCGAGAGCTTCTTGCGGAACCAGGGCCGGGTGTCGAAGAGCCCGGCCGAGCTCGACCCGTGGACCGAGAACTCGACGTCCACCTCGCGGCTGATCAGCACCTCGACCACCTCGAGCACCGAGAGCTCGAGCTCGATGCGGAGCAGCTCGGGCCGGCCGTCTCCGTCCACGTCGAGCGCCGCGTTGGAGCCGACGGCAGCGTCGCTCGTGAACTCCTGCCCAGGCGCCTCGAGCGCCCAGGACCCGTCCTGGTTGGGGTACACGCCGAGCGTGGTCTTCGCGTCGGCCATGCTGCCACGGGTGTGGGTCACGATCAGGTCGAGCAGCCCGTCGGCGTCGACGTCGGCCGCCTCGACGGCGATGCCGCCGGAGCCGCGGATGTGATCCCGGGGCGTCACCATGCGGAGCGGGAGCACGCGGTCCGGCTCGAAGGCGAAGCCTCCCTCTGCTCGCGCCTCGAAGACGCGCACCTCGTGTCGGGTCGAGGCGACGATGTCGCTCCGCCCGTCTCCGTTGACGTCGCCCACGGAGAGCCGCGGATGGTCGATGAAGAGCTGGAGATTGCTCTCCAGCGAGACGAGGCCGCGGTTCGTGTTCACGAAGTAGTTGGCCCGACGGGGCACGTCGAGCGTGGCCAGCACCTCGCCATCGGGCCGGAGCACGGCGAGCTGGCCGATCTGCGGAACGAGGAGCGTGGGCCCTGCGCCGATTCCGTCGTAGACGAGCGGAAACGACTCGAGGCCGCGCTCGTCCTCCGCGGGGCCGAAGGTCGTAGGCCCCGGCGCGGGAAGGAACCAACGCAGACCGGAGCCGTTCGCCAGGGAGAGCAGCGTCACGCCGCTCGGGCCGAGGAGCACGAGCTCGGCACCCGGCGAGTCGGGGCGGAGATCCGCGACGTCGTAGACGGCGCTGTAGCGGGGCAGCGCGAGGCTGTGGTCGGAGGTGGTGCCGAAGCCTCCGTCGTCCCGCTGCAGGTGGACGTGCACGGTGCGCTCCTCCTCGGGCGGGATCCCGTCGAGCACCACGACGAACAGATCGGTCCGGCCGTCGCCGTCGAGCTCGGCCAGCTCCGCCGCCACGCTGCGGCCCTGGCTCGGGATCTCGATCACGTCGAACCAGTCCTCGGCCCCTGCCGGCACGACCAGGGGCACGGCCAGGACCAGGGGCACGACCACGGCGAAGAGGAACAGGACGTCTGCGAACGCGCAGCGGCGCCTCACGGGGCGGGCGCCGCCTCGAAGCTGCCGGAGCCGCGGAAGCGCAGCGGGCGACTCCAGGCCCCCCGCGAGATGCGGCCGCGCAGCGAGTAGCGGACGCTCCCGGACCCGCGGAGCTCGAGGATCCGGCGATACGCGTCGAGGCTCAGGCTGGTGGCCGTGACGTCCAGCGTGAGCTCCTCGCCCGGCGGGATCGTGAACTTCCGCGCCACGTCGTAGGAGACGCGCGTCCCGGCCAGGTCGACGTGGAAGGCCAGCCCCTGCGCCAGCAGTGGCTCCACGTCCGGATTCTGCAGCACGAGGGTGACGGCGAAGCGCCGCTCGAGGGTGCCCCCCGGCACGGCCTCGAGGCGCGTCACCCGCGCCTCGGAGGAGACGGACTCGTCGACGCCCAGCATCGAGCATCCGCCCGCCACGAAGGCGCAGGCGAGGACGCAGACCATGGGCACCATGGGGAGCGGAGGCACGAGCCGGGTCGGGTTCACGCTGCGAAGACTAGCCGGCACCGTCCTCTCCCTACAGCAGCTGCTGCTGCTCTCCGGGCCCGGCTCCGCCGCCGCCGGGCTTCTTGCGAGTGCCCCGCTTCGCGCCGGCCTTCTTCGGGGGAGCGTGCTTGATGCTCTTCACGGGCTTCGGAGCCAGACGGGTGCCCCGCGCGGTAGCCGCCGTGAGCTTCAGCTCCGTCAGGTCGAAGCGCGCCGAGCGCGTGCGCTGACGAGGCGCCGGCACGAACGAGAGCGTGAGGACACCGGCCTGATCCGGCGCGAGCAGCAGGTCGATCTTCCCCTGCTTCTCCTTGATCAGCTGGTACTCGCGGTTGCGGACGAACTTCTGGATCCGGATGCGCTTCCCGAAGGCCTGCTTGGCGCGGTCGCGATACACCACCACGGCCTCGAAGCCGGTCTCGGGGTCGAAGACCTCGCAGTGGAGCACCTTTCCGGGCAGCAGCACCTTGTCCGGCGGGGGCATGATCCGGTAGGTGCCGTCGTCGCAGATCGCGAGCAAGAGGTCGTACTCCGACACCTGGCGCTCGAAGCCCGCCCCGCCGTGCTTGACCGAGGCGCCGAAGAAGCCCGTGTCCTTGTCGTACTGGAGCCGGATCGAAGGCCGGGCCACCGCCTTCTTGTCGATCTCCTCGAAGCGCTGGACGGCGGTGCGCCGGGGATACCGCTCGCCGTACTCGTCGAGCAGGCCCTGCACGTAGCGGATCGTCGTGCGGGTCAGGTGCTCGAGCTGGTCGGCGACCTGGGCCAGCTTCTCGTCGAGATCGCCGATCTCCTTGCGGTTGCGGGCGATGTCGTAGGCCGAGATGCGACGGATGCGTAGCTCGAGGAGCCGCTTCACGTCCTCGTCCACCATGGGGCGCACGAAGAGCTCGCGGTGCTCGGCCATGCCCTTGCGTACCTCGCGCTTCACGGCGTCGTCGGTCCTCGCTTCCTCGATCCGCTTGTAGACGCGTTTCTCGACGAAGATCTGCTCGAGGGTGAGCCAGTGCTTGCGGTCGGTGAGCTGGCCTCGCTCCCACTCGAGCTCGGCGCGGATCAGCTCCTGCAGGCGATCGGTCGCGTCCCGCAACACCTCCGAGACGGAGAGCTCGACGGGCTTCCGGTCCTTGACCACCACCAGGTTGGACGAGAGGCTGACGCTGCAATCGGTGTACGCGTAGAGCTGGGGGATCACCTCGCTCGGACGCGCGCCGCGCGCGAGGGTGAGCTCGATCTCCACCCGCTCGCTCGTGTAGTCGCTGATGGTGGCGACCTTGAGCCGGCCCTTCTGGATCGCCGCCTCGATCGAGGCGATCAGGCTCTCGGTGGTGGTGCCGTAGGGGATCTCGCGGATCACGACCCGGCGGTCGTCCGGCGCCTCGATCCGCGCCCGCACCTCGACCTTGCCGCGGCCGTCGTCGTACTCGCGGACGTCCATGATCCCGCCCTGGGGAAAATCGGGCTCGAGCTCCACCGAGCGCCCCTCGAGCAGCTCGATCTGGGCCTCCCAGAGCTCCGCCAGGTTGTGGGGCAGGATGCGGGTGGCCATCCCGACGGCGATGCCCTCGCTCCCGAGCATCAGCGTGACGGGGAGCTTCGCGGGCAGGAAGACCGGCTCGCTGCTGCGGCCGTCGTAGGAGTCGACGGTCTCGGTGAGCGCCTCGTTGAAGAGGGTCTCGACGGCCAGGGGCGTGAGCCGGCACTCGATGTAGCGAGGGGCCGCCGCCGCGTGGCCGGTGAGCAGGCTCCCGAAGTTGCCCTGGCGCTCGATGAAGTACTCCTTGTTCGCGAGCACCACGAGCGCGTCGCCGATGGAGGCATCGCCGTGGGGATGCAGCTTCATCGTCTCGCCGATCACGCCGGCCACCTTGTGGAAGCGCCCGTCGTGCATGTCGAAGAGGGTCTGGAGGATGCGGCGCTGGACCGGCTTCAGGCCGTCGCGCAGGTCGGGGATCGCGCGGTCCAGGATCGAGTAGCTCGCGTACTCGACGAAGTGGGTGCGCATCAGCGCTTCGAGCTGGGCCATCCCCTAGTGTCCTGCTCCTCGAGTCGATCGTTCCCGCCGGAAACGCCTCTGCGCGCGCGTCGCGTCGAGCCAGTCGGGGAGGCAGGACACTAGAGCACGTCCGTCGCCAGGTTCTCGACGATGAAGCTCTTGCGCTCGGGCGTGTTCTTGCCCATGAAGAAGTCGAGCAGCTTCGAGACCTCGCCGAGGCTGTTGACCCGCACGGGCATGAGGTGGGTGTCGTCGGCGATGAACTGTCCGAACTCGCCGGGACTGATCTCGCCCAGCCCCTTGAAGCGGGTGACCTCGGCCCCCTTGATCTCGGCCTCCGCTTCCTCCCGGTCGGCCTCGGTGTAGCAGTAGCGCGAGACCTTCTTGTTGCGGACGCGGAAGAGCGGCGTCTCGAGGATGTAGAGATGGCCCTTGAGCACCAGCTCCTCGAAGTAGCGCAGGAAGTAGGTGAGGAGCAGGTTGCGGATGTGCATCCCGTCGACGTCCGCGTCGGTCGCGATCACCACCTTGGCGTAGCGGAGCCCCTCGATGCCGTCCTCGATCCCGAGAGCGCGCATCAGGTTGTAGAGCTCCTCGTTCTTGTAGAGCGCGTCGCGCTTCTGGCCGTGGCAGTTCAGCGGCTTCCCACGCAGCGCGTAGATGGCCTGGGTGTAGACGTCGCGGCACTGCACCATGACGCCGCCGGCCGAGTTGCCCTCGGTGAGGAAGATCGCGGTGTCGTCGCGGCGAGCGCCGCCCCGGGCGTCGGTCTTGTGGATCTTGCAGTCGGTGAGCTTCGGGATGCGGACGGCGACCTTCTTCGCGCGCTCCTTCGCGTCCTTCTTGATCGCCGAGAGCTCCTTCCGGATCCGCTCGTTGGTCTTGACCTTCTCGAGCAGCGCCTCGGCGGCCTGCGGATTCTGGTGCAGCCAGAGGACCACCTGCTCCCGCACGGCAGGGACGACCCAGCTTCGCACGTCCGTCGATCCGAGCTTGTTCTTCGTCTGGCTGTCGAAGACGGGATCCTTGAGCTTCACCGCCACGGCACCGATCAGCCCGTCGCGGACGTCCTCGCCGGCGAAGCTCGCCTTGGCGAACTCGTTCACGCCCTTGAGCAGGCCCTCGCGGAAGGCGCTCTGGTGGGTGCCGCCGTCGTTCGTGTACTGCCCGTTGACGAAGCTGAAGTGGTTCTCGCCGTAGTTGTGCGTGTGGGTGAAGGCGAACTCGAGGCGCTCCTGCTTGCAGTGCACCACGTCGTAGAGCGGGGGCTCCTCGCCGATCTCCTCGCCGAGCAGCTCGGCGAGCCCCTGCTTGCTCAGGAAGCGCTGGTCGCCGTAGCGGAGGGTGAGGCCGGCGTTCAGGTAGGCGTAGTAGCGCAGCCGGTGCTCGACGAACTCGCGGTTCCAGGCGAAGTCCGGGAAGATCTCGCGGTCGGGCGTGAAGCGGATCCAGGTCCCGTTCTTCTCGCCCGGGTCCTTGCCCTTCTTCTCCTGGACGAGCTTTCCCTTCTCGAACCAGGCGTGGCGGAAGCGTCCGTCGCGAACGCTGCGGGCCTCGAAGCACGACGAGAGCGCGTTGACCGCCTTGGTCCCGACGCCGTTCAGGCCGACGGAGAACTGGAAGACGTCGTCGTTGTACTTGCCGCCCGTGTTGATCTGGC
>JASJCN010000038.1 GCA_030065975.1 Myxococcota bacterium | reverse complement strand
CGGGCCGGGCCTCGGTCAGCTTTCCGTAGGCGCCTCGCTGGAGTCGCTGCCGCGGCCGAAGAGGCGCCTGGCCGCGAGCTCGACGCCGGCGTAGAGCCCCGGGATCAGGAACACGCCGAGCACCGTGTAGAGCAGCATGCCGCCCGCCACGGCGGTTCCGAGCGAGACGCGGCTGCGCGCCCCGGCTCCGGAGGCGATCACCAGGGGGATCACCCCCAGGATGAACGAGAAGGCGGTCATCAGGATCGGGCGGAAACGCAGGCGCGCCGCCTCGCGGGCCGCCTCGACCACGTCGAGGCCCTCCTGCTCGTGCTGCTGCTTCGCGAACTCGACGATCAGGATCGCCGTCTTGGCCGAGAGCGCGATCAGGAGCACCAGGCCGATCTGGAAGTAGACGTTGTTCTCCATACCCGTCTCGAACAGTCCGCGCAGGAAGCTGAACAGGATCGCGCCGAGGATGGCCAGCGGAACCGAGAGCATCACCGAGAGGGGATTCGCCCAGCTCTCGTACTGGGCGGCCAGGAACAGGAACCCGAAGAGGATCGCCATCCCGAAGATCAAGGGCGCGAGGTCGCCCGCCGCCTTCTGCTGATAGGTCACGCCGGACCACTCGAAGCCCATCTGGGGCGGGAGGATCGCGCGTGCCAGGGCCTCGATCTGGTCGGTGGCCTCGCCCTCGGAGTAGCCCGGACCCGGGCTCCCGGTGACGCTCGCGGAGCGGAAGAGGTTGAAGCGGTTGATGCTCTGGGGGCCCACCGAGTCGGTGACCGTCGCAACGGTGCCGATCGGCACCATCTCGCCGCTCGCGCTCCGCACCTCGAGGCCCTGGATGTCGCTGGGCCGCGCGCGGAACTGCTGATCGGCCTGCACCTGGACCTTCCAGGTGCGTCCGAAGAGGTTGAAGTCGTTGACGTAGGCCGAGCCCAGACTGGCTTGGAGCGTGCTGAAGACGGACTGCAGCGGCACGCCCAGGGACTTCACCTTCTCGCGGTCGACGTCGAGGAAGAGCTGGGGCACGTTGCCGCGGAAGTTCTGGTTGACGCGCTGGAGCAACGGGTCCGCGTTGGCTTCGGCCACCAGATCGTTGGCGAAGACCTCGAGCTGCTGCAGACCGACGCCGCCCCGGTCCTGCAGCTCCATCGAGAAGCCGCCCGCGGCGCCGAGTCCGGTGATCGGCGGGGGGCCGAAGGGGAAGAGGAGCCCTTCGCGGAAGCTCGAGAGCACGGGGGCGGCCTCGGCCATGCGTCCCCACACGTCGAGGCCGGCTGCGCCCCGCGCGTCCCAGTGGTCGAGGGTCGCGATCAGGAAGCCGGTGTTGACGGCCGCCACGCCATTGAGCAGGGAGAAGCCACCCACGCCGACGACGTTCTGCACGCCGTCCATCTGCTGCAGGTAGGCCGTGGTCTCGTCCATCACCGAGCGGGTGCGCTCGAGGGAGGCGCCTGCCGGGAGCTCGATGTTGGCGAAGAAGTAGCCCTGGTCCTCTTCGGGAACGAAGCCCCCGGGCAGGGCCCCGAAGCCCAGGGCCGTGGCCACCAGGATGCCGGCGAAGAGCACGCTCGTTGCGGGGAGGCGGCGCAGCACCACCCCGACGCCGCCCATGTATCGCTCGGTGACGCGGTCGAAGGTGGCGTTGAAGGCTTCGAAGAAGCGGCCGCGCTTGTCCGGACTCGGCCGCAGCAGCAGCCCGCAGAGGGCGGGGCTCAGGGTGAGCGCATTGAAGGAGGAGAAGACCGTGGCGACCGAGATGGTCACCGCGAACTGCAGGTAGAGTCGGCCGGTCAGTCCGGGCATCACCATCGTGGGCACGAAGACCGCGAGGAGTACCGCGGTCGTGGCGACCACGGCGCCACCGACCTCGGCCATGGCCTTGCGCGTGGCCTCCTTGGCCGAGAGCCCCTCCTCGTCGATGATCCGTTGGGCGTTCTCCACCACCACGATGGCGTCGTCCACGACGATGCCGATGGCCAGGACGAGCCCGAAGAGGCTCAGGTTGTTGACCGAGAAGCCGGCGGCGAGCATCACCGCGAAGGTGCCGACGAGGGAGACCGGGATCGCGATCGCCGGTACGAGGGTGGTGCGCCAGTCCTGGAGGAAGACGAAGACGACGAGCACCACGAGGGCGATGGCCATGAGCAGGCTGCTCTGGACCTCCGCCACCGACTGCTCGATGTACCGCGTGCTGTCGTAGGGCACCTCGTAGACCAGGCCCTCCGGGAAGCTCGCCGACAGCTCGTCCATGGTCGCGATCACGGACTCGGCGACGGACAGGGCGTTGGCCCCCGGGCTCTGGTAGATGCCGATGTTGCTCGCCGGCTTGCCGTCGAGCTCGGCGTACCAGTTGTAGTTCTGGGCGCCGAGCTCCACCCGGGCGACGTCGCTCACCCGCACGAGCTCGCCGTCCGCTCCGGTCTTGACGATGATGTTCTCGAACTCGGAGGTCTCGGTGAGGCGCCCGAGGGTCGTGACCGTGTACTGGAAGGCGAGTCCGGCGGGGTTCGGTGGGGCGCCGATCTGGCCGGCGGCGACCTGGACGTTCTGCTCGCGAAGCGCGGACACGAGCTCGTCGGTGGTGAGCCCGCGCGCCTTCAGCCTTGCCGGATCGAGCCAGATCCGCATGCCGAAGTCCTTGGCGCCGAAGATGCTGACGAGCCCCACGCCATCGGTCCGCGCGAGGGTGTCCATGATCCGCGTCGTGGCGTAATTGCTCAGGTAGACGTCGTCGAAGCGTCCGTCCGGAGAGGCGAGGGAGACGACCATCACCATGTTCGTGGACTGCTTGTCCACCTTGACGCCCTGGCGCTTCACCTCTTCGGGGAGCAGCGGATTGGCGAGGTTGACGCGGTTCTGGGTGAGCACCGTCGCCATGTCCGGGTCGGTGCCGATCGCGAAGGTCACCGTCAGATCCAGCGAGCCGTCGCTCGAGCTCTTGGAGGACATGTAGAGCATGTTCTCCACGCCGTTGACCTGCTGCTCGATGGGGCTGGTGACCGTCTCCTCGACCACCGCGGCGTTGGCGCCCGGATAGTTCGTGCTCACCTTCACCGTCGGCGGCGTGATGTCGGGCATGCTCTCGACGGGGAGCAAGGGGAGCGAGATCCCGCCAACGAGCACGATGACGATGGAGATCACCATCGCGAAGATCGGCCGATCGATGAAGATCGCGCTGAAGCCGCCCATGGCTCAGGGCGCCTCCGCCTGCGCTTCGGCCTCTGGCCGGGCGTCGGCATCTCCGCGCCCCTGGCCCCCCATGGCGTCGGGAGCCCTTGCGCTTTGCGCGGCTCGGGCCGCGGCGACCTCCTGCACGGTCTGCGGGGTGGCGGGGAGCCCCGGTCGCGCCCGAAGCAAGCCGTCGACGATGTACGTCTCGCCCGCCTCGAGCCCCTTGCGGACGACGATCGTGCCGTCGTCCTGGGGGATGCCGAGCTCGACGTAGCGCTGCTCGACCACGTTTCCCTCACCCAGGACCAGCAGGTACTTGCCGCCGATGTCGGCGCTGATCGCGCGCTCCTCGACGAGCAGCGCGTCCCGGGCCGGCCCTCCCAGACCGCGTACACGCACGAAGAGCCCGGAGATCAGCCGGATGTCGTCGTTCTCGACGACGGCGCGCAGCTCGATCGTTCCCGTCGTCTGCTTCACCCGATTGTCGATGTAGTCGATCTGGCCGATGAACGGGAAGTCGTCGTCGGCCGCGGTCGCGATGTGCACCCGCCGGAGCTCCTCCTCGTCGTTGGCGGGATCCTCGTCGAGGCGCAGCATCTGCAGGACCAGCGCCTCGGGCGCCTCGAAGTAGACGAAGATGGGACGGACCTCGGCGACGGTGGTGAGCAGGGTCGCTTCTCCCGCTCCCACGAGGTTGCCCACGTCCACGAAGTTGCGGCTCACGCGGCCGGAGATCGGCGACTGCACGCGCGTGTATCCGACGTCGAGCTCCGCCTGCTTGAGGCGCGCCCGCGCGGTCAGGACCTGGGCATGGGCCTGGTCGCGTGCCGCCTTGGCCTGGTCGAAGTCGCTCTGGCTCACGGCGCGCGATTCGAGCGCCGCACCGATCCGGCCCAGATCGGTCTGGGCGCGCTGCAGCTCGCTCTCGGCGCTCGCCAGGTTCGCGATCGCCTCGGCCTTGGCCGCCTCGTAGGTCTCCGGCTCGATCTCGAAGAGGATCTGCCCCACCTCCACCATGCTGGCCGGATCGAAGAGCACGCTCTGCAGCTCGCCGGACACCCGGGCCCGCACCTCGGTGAACGCCGTGGCCTGGGTGGTGCCGGTGAACTCCTGGTAGGGCTCGACGCGACGCAGCTCGGGCTGCGCGACGGTCACGGCCGGCGGCTTGCGCTCCGGCGGAGGCGGGGCGCCGCAGGAGACGAGCACTACGAGGCATAGGGCGAGGAGGGCGCGGGCCCCGTACGAGAGGAGGGTCGTCTTCATGAGGTTCCTGCCGGGTTCCGGCCGTCCCGGATCACGGTGTCCAGCCGCCGCCCAGCGCCCGGTAGAGCTGGATCGCGTTCTGGGTGACGAGCCCCTGGCTCTGCGCCAGGGCATCTTGCTGCTCGAAGAGCGAACGCTCGGAGTCGAGCACGTTCTGGAAGTCCACGATGCCCGTCTTGTAGAGCACCTTCACCAGCTCGACCGACTCGAGCGCCGCCTGGGCCGAGGCCTCGAGGTCGACCAGCCGCGCCCGCTCGCGCGAGAGCGCCGTCAGCGCATTCTCGGCGTCCTCGACGGCGAGCAGCAGGGCCTGGCGATAGGCCACGAACGCCTGCTCGGTGCGGGCCTCCTGCGCGCGGACGTTGCTGAGGATCCGGCCCCCCTGGAACGCGTTCCAGGTGAGCTGGGGCCCGACGCCGTACGCGAAGGCGTTGCCCGTGAACCAGCTCGCGACCGAGTCGGTGTCGAATCCGACGCTGCCGAGCAGCGAGAGTCGCGGGAAGAGGTCGGCCTTCGCCACTCCGATCCGGGCGGTCTCCGAGGCCAGCAGTCGTTCGGCGCGACGCAGGTCGGGCCGTTGGCGCAAGAGCTCGGTAGGCAGGCCGACGAAGAGGTCGGCGGGCGCCTCCGGGATGTCGCCCGGGCCGTCGAACTCCCGGCGTGCCTCGGCGGGGTAGGTCCCGAGGAGCACGGCGATGCGGTTCCAGGCCGCGACTCGCGCCGTCTCGAGCTGGGGAATGAAGGCGCGGGTGCGGGCCACGTTGAGCTCGGCCTGTCGCAGGTCGAGGTCGCCTACCAGGCCGACCTGGTTGCGGACCTGGACGATCTCGAGGGTCTCGAGCTGGCTCCGCACGTTCGCGCGAGCGAACTCCAGGCGGCGCTGCAGGGAGCGGGCCTCGACGTACTGGGTTCCCAGGTCGGCGTAGAGCACCACCGAGGTGTCGCGGTAGTCCTCGATCGCGGCCTGCAAGTCGGCGTCGGCCGCTTCGACCGAGCGACGGATGCGGCCGAAGAGGTCGATCTCCCAGGTGGCGGTGCCGCCGCTGCTGAAGAACTCGCTGGTCATGGCGTCCGTCAGCGGCGCCACCTCTCCCGAGCTTCGATTCCACGCGGCCGAGGTGTCGGCCTGGACGGCCGGGAACCACTCGCCGACGGCGATGCCTCGCAGCCCGCGCGCCTCGTCGATCCGGGCCAGGGCGCCGGCGAGGTCCAGGTTCTGCTCCGCGGCGCGCTGGATCAGCTGGTTCAGGCCGGGATCCTCGAGCAGCGTCCACCACGTCTCGAGTGCTGCGTCGCCGGCGGCGAGCCCGGCCGTGGCGGCCTCGTGCCAGGCATCCGGCGCCTGGAGCTCCGGATCCTCGTAGGTGGGTCCCACCGCGCACGCCAGGGGGGCTGCGACGAAGGGGATCAGGCTCGAGAGGACGCGGCGGGACAGGGGGGGCTCCGGGCAGGGCCTTCGGCCCGGGGGAGTCTGCGCAGTCCCTTCGGCCGGGTCAAGCGGGTCGGGTCAAGCGTGTCGGGTCAAGCGGCCGGGTCGAGCGGCGGAGTCGGGAGAATCCCCTAGCGCGCGAGCGGATTGCAGTCCTTGATGGTCACGCGCCCCTCGAGCAGGTTCCCGCGCGAGTACTCCGAGAAGATGCAGCGATTCGTGGCCGGATCGAAGTTTTCGATCCACAGGTTGTCGTCCTTCCACGTGGCCGCGATGTGGCGCTGTCCCGGGGGCACCGAGATGGTCATCACCCCGCCCCAGCGCTTCACGAAGATCTGCTGGAAGTAGAAGGTGTAGGCGCCCGACGCGAGGGCCAGGATCAGCAGGGCGCCGCCGATGCCGGCCTTCGGACGCCCGAGCCGGGCGCCGACCCCGACCACCACCAGCAGGGCGAGCAGCACCACGACGGTCCAGTAGAGATAGGTGATCATGCGTCCTCTCCTCCGGGCAGGACGCGACTCTACCCGAGACGCCTTCCAGCGCGTACCATCCCGGGGCCTGGCCGGAGAACCCGATGAGTCCGCGACGCGTGTTGCTGGCTTTGCTCGGACTGTTGCTCTCGCTGTCTCCCATTCTCGGGATGCGCGTCAGCCAGGAGCTCGAGGTCCTCGCGGTCGCCGACCAGTACCGGCCGAGCACCCTGGTCGTCGAGAGCAGCCACTGCACAATGGGGAGCGCGAACCGGGTCTGGGATCGCGACGGCAGCTCGAGGATGGTCTACGAGCACTCTCGTTGCTTCCTGGAGGGGCGCGTCGAGGGGAGCGCCGAACGCCTGCACGTCGGGGCCGATCGCGTCGAGTCCCACCGGCCGGGCGACGAGATCGCGATCTACTACGCGCCGGCGCTCGAGCCCTTCGGCGCAGCGGGCCAGAATCTGCGCTTGACGCTCCAGGCCGGAGGCCATCCGCGTGACTTCGCCCGGCAACAGCTCTGGCTCTGGCCCATCGGCTTCGCCTTCATCCTGGCGTACCTGCTGGCGCTCGAGGGCGTCTACGTGTGGACGCCGCGCTTCGCCCGCTGGCGGGCCGGACCGGAGGGCTGGATCGCTCCCGGCGAAGGAGCCGCTCCGGCGTTCGGCTTCGCGTTCGTTGCGTTCGGGCTCCTGTGGATCCAGGGCGATCTGCGCAACGAAAGCCAGGGACTGTGGATCGCGGGGATCATCCTCGTGGCGATCGGCTTGCCCTTCGTCGTCCGCCCGCTGGTGCAGGTCGACACCGTGGCCGGCACGACGCGACGCTGTCTGGCACTCGGTCCCCTGCAGTGGCGGCGAGCGGCCCGTCCCATCGGTGACGCGCCCCGAGTCGAGGTGGTGGGCCCGAGCATCGACGAGTCGGAGCCGGGCCTGATCGTCCGCGGGGGCTCCGAGACCATCCCCTTGATGCGCAGCGCCGATGCGGATGGGCTCCGCCGTCTCGCGAGAGAGCTGGCCGAGCGCCTCGACTGCGGCGTGCGCGACAAGCTCGCGGAGGCCGAACGGCGTGCCGCCAGCAAGGCCACGGGCGAGCCCCTGGGTGCTGCGCGAAGCTCGCGGCTGCCGGCGTTGCTGCAGACGGCCGCGCTCGTGCTGCTTCCCGTCCTGCTGATCGCGTCGGTCCCCGCCCTGCACCGGCCGCTCCTGGTTCAGCTGCTGTCGCGCGACGTGCCCCAGCTCGCCTCGCTCCAACGTCTGTCGGCTTCGGCCCTCTCGGGCCAGGACGAGCCCGAGGTGCTGCACGAGCTCGTGCTGGTCGCCAACACCACCCGAGGGAGCCTCCAGGAGGCCGCCCTGGTCGCGATCGAGGAGACGGCCGGGATCGAATCGCCGGCTCCGGACCTCCGCGAGCGGCTCCGCACCGTCAACGCCTGGGCGGCCACCCGACTCGGACGGACGACCGACGGGAACGGGGGCGTGCTCGCCTGGTACCCGGTGGCCGAGATCTGGCGCGACGAGATCGACGACATCGCGTCGCCGGATCCTCGAGAGGCCTGGGTCGCCTGGGCGGGCTTCGGCCCGGTCGAGTTCGCCGATCCGGCGGCCTTCCTTCGAGCCGTCGGGCCGGCCCTCGTCGATCCGCGACCGCTCTCGTTCGCGGTCAAGCGGGGCTCGTTCCTGATGGGGCCGGGCCCCGATGCGCCGGCCTTCGAAGGCCAGCCGGTGCCCCTGAGCGCGCACCGGCATCACGCCCTGGTGTCGACGGTGGGAAGCGCTCTGGCGCTTCGCTACTGGACGTACGACGACGTCGGCGGCGGCGAATTCCCCGAGGACTTCGAGGCCTGGTGGGCGCGCTACGCCCAGGAGCGTCTTCTGCCTCCGCTTCCTTCGTCCGACCGCTAGCGAGCGCTCTGGCCGTCGTCGACCTTGATGACGGTCCCCGTCACGCACTCCGATGCCGGCGAGCACAGGTAGAGCAGGGTGCTGTCCAGCTGGGCGGGGTCGCCGATCCGCTTGCGCGGGAAGCCCTTGCTGATGTCGCCCATCCGCTCGAGCATGCCGTCCATCATCTCCGACGAGAAGGCGCCGGGCGCGATACCGTTCACGTTGATCCCGTAGCGGGCCCACTCGACGGCCAGCACCTCGGTCATCCGGGCCAGGCCCGACTTCGTGACGGAGTAGAGGGCGGCGCCCTGGCCACCGTAGAGATAGGCGCCGATCGACGAGACGTTGACCATGCGCCCCGGCCGCTTCGCCGCGATCAGGCGGCGCGCGACCTCGCAGGACAGGATCCAGGGGCCGCGCAGGTTCGTGTCGAAGACGGCGTCGATCAGCTCGAGCGACATCTTGTGGGCGCGCTGGGCGTCGGGGATGCCCGCGTTGTTGACCAGGATCGTCACGGTTCCGAGCGCCTTCTCGACGGCGTCGACCACGCCGAGGATGCTGTCGGTGTCCGTCATGTCGAGGGGCACGGCGACGCAGGTGCCACCATCCGCGCGGATCTCCTCGGCGAGCTCGTCGAGGCGCTCGACGCGCCGGCCGGTGAGGGCCACGGAGGCTCCCGCCGCGGCCAGCACCTTGGCAAAGCGCCGTCCCAGGCCGGACGTCGTGCCGGTCACCAGGGCGACCTGGCCCGAAAGGTCGTGGCTCACGTGGGGGAGGGGAAACTCGGCCATGGATGCTCCTTCAGCTCGCCCGCCGGGTGGGGACGAATCGTACCCGTTCGAAGAACTTCTGGATGCGCGGCAGCTCGCTCGCCATCCGGTTTCGTCCCCAGGCGACGGCCCGGTCCAGGTCCTCGGGCCGGGGCAGCAGGCTGATCGGAGACAACGTGCGTGGGAACTCGACGCGTTGGTGGGCGTAGCGCTCGTTGCCGGCGACCTGCAGCGAGAGCGTGCGGGTCACGGGCTGGATCCAGACGTGCCCGGGGCCCCACTGCGGCTGGAAGCAGTCGAAGGCCAGGTAGTAGCAGTTGCGCGTGCCGATCCGGCCGGCTCGCACCTCCTGCCACGCGCTCCTCGAAGGGACGTTGTTCGCCGCCCCGCCGTCCACCAGTGCCGTCACGTCCTCGCGTTCCATCAACGTCTTCAGGATCCCGTTCATGTGCGGGTCCTCGTGAGTGACGTCGTAGTGGAGCACGCCGGGCACCGCGGCCGAGAACCCGGCGGCATCGAGCGCGTTGAACTCGCGGGTGAGGGCGTCGCCGCCGATCAGGATCTCCTTCACCACGCGAGGGTTGATGAAGCCCGTGACGCGGACGAGCTGCGAGGCGATCTGGGCCCGGAACTGGAGGGGGCTCGGGCGCTGGTCCTCGTGGAGGTGGTGGGAGATGGCGAACTGCTCGGGCGTCTCGCCGAGGGCGTCGCGACGGATGCCGGCCACGACGGCGGAGTAGGGGATCTCGAGGTCGCACAGCCGGAGCTCCTCGCCGCGCGGCGTCCGGAAGAAGGGCCCGAGGCCCTCGTGGAGGAAGAGACGCGTGACGCCCGGCAGCCCGTAGCGGGTCCGCAGGCTCACGAAGCGGAAGATCTGATCCGCGCGGAGCTGCTTGGCCATGGCGACGTACTCGGCGAAGTCGCCGCGCCGGCGCAGGCTGCGGAAGAGCCCGGTGACGGCGCCCATGGACGAGCCGATGACGTAGCCGGGCACCAGCCCCGCGTTGTGCAGCACCTCCCAGGCCCCGATGTAGACGTAGGCGGAGCCTCCTCCGCCTCCCGCGATGCTCACCAGGGTCTTGATGCCGAGCTCCTGGTCGAGCTCGACGGGCGAGAAGTCGTCGGCGTACTTGGCGATGAGCTCGGCGCGGATGGTCTCCACGTCGTCGAGCCAGGGAGACACGACGCGGAACGCCGCCTCGAGCCGGTCCGAGCTCGATCCGTGGCGCTGCAGGACCGGGACGAGGCCATCGAGCAGCTTGCGGCGGAAGCGGGAGAGCCGGTGCAGGCGAACCCGTACGTCCGGCCGCGCGCTGCGGGTACCGCGTCGCGCTGCTCCCGGCTGGAAGACGTCCAGGGCCGAGAGCGAGAGCGCGTAGCGCAGCTGGTGCTCGGCCTTGCGCGTCAGCACGCCGGGGTGGTCGAAGAGATCGTCCACCAGCGCCGACTCCAGCCGTTGCAGCTGGAGCGCGGTCTCCTCCCGGCTGGTGTCGTCTGCCACGCGATGCCTCCCCCCTTTCGCGAAGGGGGCGGGAGACTACCGGACCTCGTGGCAGGATCGAATCCGGCGCGCCCCCAAGGGAAAGGCCCTTCCGATGCGCGGCTCGAGGCCGCGCGCGCGGCCCGATGCGCGGACGGAAGGGGAAGTCAGCCGACGCCTAACATGCGTACGAAGAGAACGAGGAGCACGGTGTAGAGGAACACCTGCTGCACGCGCAGGGCCGTGACCCAGCGCGAGAGACTCGGGTCCTCGAGTGAGGCGACGCGGCCCGACCAGTAGAAGCGCGTGAGCGAAGCGCTCGGTCGGAGCGAGCGGCCCGGCAGGAGGCCGGGGCGCCCGAGCTCGTGCCAGAGCACGGGGTGGCGGACGCGCAGGCGCGAGTGACAGCCCGCCGAGGTCACCAGCAAGGCGGCGATCGAGATCCACACGGCGTCGAAGGGCACGAACCCGGACATGGGAGTGGGTGCTCCCCCCGGCTCCGCACGTGTCGTCGGGTGTGCCGAGGCGCGCTCATCCTGCACGCGAGCTGCACCCGGATTGCCGGTCGGCGAGCATCCCCGCGTTCGGGCGGCGCGGAGGCTTCAGCCTGCCCCCGTGAGCGGACGATACGGGTGCTCGATGCGCGCATCCTCTCCCATGCTCCTGGCCCTCGGGGCCGCCGGGCTCCTGGTGGCCTGCTCCAGTCCGCCGCCGGCCTCCATCGCTCCCGACCCCGTCGAAGCGGTCGCGAGGCAGGACGCGGAGATCTACCGGCGTGCCGACCTCGAGCGTGCCCGCGTGCTCGAGGCGGAGGTGGCGCGACTGCGCGCGGAGCTCGAGGAGGCCGAGCAGTACGTGGTGGCGATCGAGTCCGGCCTCACCGGGCACAAGACCCGCGCCGACGCCGTGGCGGCGACCGCCGCTGCACGCGTGCAGCTCGAGCGGGCGCGCCGCGGCGCCGCCTGGCAGACCCGCTCGATCGATGAGGCGACGGAGAAGCTGGCCGAGGCCGAGCGTCAGCTCGAGGGCGGAACGCTCGCGGCCGCGATGTTCTTCGCGTCGCGCGCCGATCGCATCGCGACGCAGATCCTGGAGGAGGCGCGCATCGCGTCGTCCGCCAGCGACGCGCGCAAGATCGACGGTGCCCGCGTGAACCTGCGCGAGGGCCCGTCACAGGGTCACGAGGTCCTGGCCGTCCTGATCGACGGGACGCCGGTCGTGGAGGAGCGGGTCGAGAGCGACTGGGTGCTGGTGCGGACGCCGCGTGGACGCGTCGGCTGGGTCCACGACAGCCTGCTCGACTGATCCGTCTCCCGGCTCGGTCGGCCGGGTCCGTCTCGCAGTCCGGTCTCCCGGCTCGGTCTCCGGGGGGGCCGCCTCGAAGAGCGCGGCTCAGCCGGCGCTCTCTTCCTCGCTGCTCCGGACGCAGTCCTTGCCCGACTGCTTGGCCGCATACAGAGCCCTGTCGGCGCGCTCGAAGCACTCCCGGCGATCGCCGCAGTAGAGGCTCACGCCTACCGAAGTCGTGACCGAGACGGGCTCGGGCTCATCGGCCACGGTGACCGAAGCCCGGCTCACCGCCAGCCGCACCTTCTCGGCCAGCGCGAGAGCTCCCGCCAGGTCCGTGGCCGGAGCCAGTACCGCGAACTCCTCTCCGCCGTAGCGCGCCAACACGTCCGTGGTCCGGACCACCGCGCACATCTCCTCGGCGACCTGGGTGAGCATCTCGTCGCCGATGGCGTGGCCCAGGCTGTCGTTGAGGCGCTTGAAGTCGTCGATGTCCGCGAGGATCAGCGCCAGCGGCTCGCGGGTCCGGTCGGCGCGACGGGACTCGCGCTCGAACTGGTCCTGGAAGTAGCGGTGGTTGTGGAGCTTGGTGAGCCCGTCCGTGATGGACAGCTGCTCGAGCACCTCGTTCGCGGCTTCGAGCTCGTGGTTGCGCATCTCGAGCTCGAGGCGGCCGGCGGCCAGACGCGACGCCATGTCGTTGAAGGTGCGCGCGAGGAGCTGCACCTCGTCGCCCGCCCTCGAGACGGGGACCGTCACGCCGCTCTCGCCCGCCGCCAGGCGCCGCGCGCCTTCGGCCAGCGCGAGGATCGGCCGCGCGCGCAGGGCGCCGAGTCCGAAGGCCAGCAGCCCCGCGGCGATCACGACCGCCAGGTTTCCCGTCCACGCGCGCCGCACGGCGTTGCCGACCGGCGCGAACGCCACGTCGTAGGGCTCGTGGATCACGAGCTTCCAGCCGAAGCGCTCGAGGGGCAGGGCGCTCGCGATGGTGCGCTCGCCCGCGTGGTGGACGATGGCGGGCGTGCCCCGCCCGTCGCCGGGAAGCTCGTCCAGGGGCGGCGGGTCGGTGCCCGCGATCGCGTTGCCGTCGACGTCGACCAGCGCGAGCGCCGAGCGCTCGTTGTTGGCGCCGTCGGCGAGCAGGGTGCCCATGGCGTCGAGCCGGAGCAGCGCGTGCAGCGTCGCGCGAGAGCTCGGAAGCGGCGCGGAGACCAGCTGGAACGAGCGCCCTTCGAGCTCCACGATCGGGCTCACGGCCGTGCGCTCGGTCGTTGCGAGGGCCGCGCGGACCGAGGTGGGCAGCTCGGCTCCCTCGCCCACCTGCACCCAGACTTCGCCCTCGCCGTCGAGCACGACCAGCGCGGCGTACTGGGGGAAGCGGCCGAGTACGTAGCCCAGGTAGTCGCCGGCTTCGGCGCGCCGGTCGGCCCGCTTCGGTGACGCCAGGGCCTCGGTCAGGATGCGGTTGTTGGCGAAGCTCGCGACGTCGAGCTCGCGCTGCCCATACCAGACGTCGACCCGCTCGCGCGCGCTGAAGAGCGCCTCGGGGAAGCGGCGCTCGATTCGCCGCTCGAGGAAGCTCTCGATCCCCCGCACCGAGATCCAGGTGATCACGCCGGAGCTCAGCAGCGAGAGCACCAGGATCAGCGCGCCGAAGTGGACGGCGAGGCCGCTCAGGATCGGCGGCCGTGCAGAGCTGGACATGCGTCGGGCACCCTGGTGGAAAGGGAAACGAATCCAACTTCCGGATCGGAGCGGGCGCGGTCGGGCTTGAGGGGGCGATCCCCCGCCGCTGAGGGCCCGATCCCCGAGGGGATTCAGCTAGCCTCTGCGGCGATCCGCCCCTTCTCGGCGGTGCGCGGAGGACCCCATGCAGAGCGTCTTGATCACCGGAGCCAACTCGGGCATCGGGCGGGCGGCTGCCCTGCGGCTGGCGAGTGCGGGACACCGGGTCCATGCGGCCATGCGGAGCCTCGCCAAGGGAGAGAAGCTCGCGAAGCTGGCGGCCGAGGCCGGTGTCGACGTGCACCCGGTGGAGCTCGACGTGGGCTCCGAGGGATCGGTGCAGTCCGCGGTCGAGCAGGTCGGCCGGGTGGACGTGCTGATCAACAACGCGGGGGTCGGCTTCAACGCGACCACCGAGGACGTGGACATCGAGGCGGCGAAGGCCGTCTTCGACACCAACTACTGGGGCGTGATCCGCTGCGTCCAGGCCGTGATGCCGCAGATGCGCGAGCGGGGCGAGGGCCACATCGTCAACGTCAGCTCGATCGCCGGGCGCATCGCCGCGATCGGGCAGCCGATCTACTCCTCGTCGAAGTGGGCGCTCGAGTGCTTGAGCGAGAACCTGGCTCAGGAGGCGGCGTACCACGGCATCCGCGTGAGCGTGATCGAGCCGGGCGTCGCGCGCACGGCGATCCTGCCCAAGAACGTGGGACACCCGGAGCCGACGGCCTACGAGCCGCACTACCGGCGCATGCTGCAGTTCTACGCCAAGGGCATCCAGGTCGGGATCCCCGCCGAGGACGTCGCCGAGACGATCCTGCACTCCATCGAGGATCCCGATCCGCGCTTCCGGTACACCTGCGCGTGGGGCGGCGAGGAGCTGCCCGCCGGGCGCGAGCGCATGTCCGACGCCGAGTGGGTCGCACTCGGGGCCATCGAGGACGACCAGGAGTACTACGCGGAGTTCGAGCGGCTCTTCGGGCTGAGCCTCGCACTTCCGGGCGGCCTCGGGGGCGACGCGACGTCGTGAGCCGCGTCGAAGCCGCCTAGCTCCCCCGTCCCTCCGCTGCGATGCCGCCCAAGGCTCCGGTCCACCTGCTCTACGCCCTCTCGGGCGCGGCGAGCCTGGGCTACCAGGTGTGCTGGTTCCGCATCTTCGTCGGCGTCTTCGGCTCGAGCACCCTCACCTTCGCGCTCGTGGTCGGGAGCTTCATCGGGGGCCTCGGGGCCGGGGCGCTGGCCTCGCGGCGATTCGTCGCGTGGCTGTCACCCCTCCTCGCACGACGGGGCCTGCGCTCCTCGCTCGCCGTCTATGGGGCCATCGAGGCCCTCGTCGTCGCGACCGCGGCAGCGAGCGCGCTCCTGCTCTGGCTTCCGGCCGATCTCGGCGGGAGCTTCCCCTACGTGCTGCAGGACGGCATCTGGGCGCCGACGGCTGCCCAGCGTTGGCTGCGCGCGGGCGTGATCGCGGGGGCCGTCTTTGCGCCGTGCTTCTTCATGGGAACGACCTTCCCCCTCCTGTGCCGGGCCTTCGCGGCCGACCCGCGCTTCCCGTCGGCGCTCTACGCCGCCAACACCGCGGGCGCGTGTCTCGGCATCCTCGCCTGCGAGCTGCTGCTCTTCCCGAGCATCGGCCACTGGAACACCTTCGGATTCTGGCTCCTCGCGAATCTCACCATCGCCCTCGTCTTCGTCTCGGGCGCCATCCTCTCGCCCGACGCTGCGACCCTCGAGGAGCCGGCCCCGCTCGCCGCGCCCACGTCCTTCGCCGATGCGGGCCTCGGCATCGCGACGCTCTTCGCCATCGCCATCGGAAGCGGCTTCCTCACCGGCTCGCTCGAGGTCGACGTGGTGCGGCGGCTCCGCTTCACGGGCTTCCGCTCCGAGGCGGCGCTCTCCTTCGTCTCGTTCTGGGCCGTCCTCGGGATCTTCCTCGGGAGCGCGAGCGTCCGGCTGCGCTCCGTCCCGGGCCTGCTCGCGGTCCGCCTCGCGAGCGCGGGCGCGCTCCTCGCCTATGCCGTCGTCTGGATCTTCCTCTTCCCCATCGAGGACGCCTTCCTGGCCGCGCTGGGCGGCGCCGTGTCCGCCGACGCGCTGCCCGCCGACCTCCCGGCCGGGCTCGTCTCGCTGTATCGCGCGCACTCGGGGCTGCTTCCGACGGCGCTCTTCACCGGCGTTCTGGTGTTCCCGCCGCTGTTCCTGTTGGCGACCCTGCTCCCGGCCGCCTGCGACCGGCTGCAGGCGCGGGGGCGGCATCTGGGGCGGGCCTACGGGCTCAACACCCTGGCCTTCTGCGCCGGGACCTTCGCGTTCGGCTGGGTCGCCCCGCGCGTCGACGTCTTCTACTCGACGCAGCTCTTCCTCGGCCTCTTCGCCGCGACCGTGCTCGCGCTGCTCTGCCTCGGCCCGCGCAGTGCGCTGCGTCGCGTCGGGCTCGTGGCGTCGGCGGGAATCGCCGTCGCCTGCCTCGCGTGGACGCCGCGGGGCGTGGACCCGAGCTACTTCCGGCCGGGAGACGCGGCCCGCAGCGGCCCGGTGCGGGCGCTTCGATCCGACGGGGCCACGACGACCTTCGTGGTGGGGAGCGGCGAGTCCCGGCACCTCTACTTCGACGCCTTCTCGATGTCGGCCACGACGCCGGGCGCCCAGCGCTACATGCGGCTGATGGCGCACTTCCCGCTGCTGCTCCAGCCCGACCCCAGGAGTGCCCTGGTGATCTGCTTCGGCGTCGGGAACACCGCGTCGGCGGTGGCTGCCCACTCGGGGATCGAGCGCCTCGACGTCGTCGACCTGAACGCCGAGGTGTTCCGCACCGCAGAGGAGTTCGCGCACAGCAACCGCCTGGTTGCACGGGATCCGCGGGTTCGGCTGATCCACGACGATGGGCGCCGCTTCCTGTCGCTCACCGACGAACGCTACGACCTCGTCACCAGCGAGCCGCCGCCGCCGCGACACGAGGGGGTGTATCGCCTCTACTCGAAGGAGTACTACGAGGCCGCCTCCGCGCGGCTCACCGAGCGCGGGATGATGACCCAGTGGCTGACCGTGCGGCAGATGGCGCCGGGCGCCGTGGAGCTCGCGATCCGCTCCTTCGTCGAGGTCTTCCCCCACACGCTCCTCTACGTGGGCGCGCAGTACGACTTCATCCTGCTCGGAAGTCGGGCTCCCCTGGATCTCCGGGTCCTCGAACGGCGCTATCGCGAGGCCCCGTTGGTGCGCAAGCATCTCGAGGCGATCGAGGTGCGCAGCGTGCTCGGCATGCTGGCGCGGGTGGTCCGATCGGACTCGGAGCTCCGCGCCGACGTCGGCCACGGCCGGCTGCTCTCGGATCTTCGCAACGACTGGAGCTACGAGTTCTTCGGGAGCGGTGGGGTGCCTCGCATCGGGTACGACCCGGTCGCGCTGTGGGACGAGCTCGGTGCTGCAAACCTCGCCTCGGGGGAGGACCTGCTGCGGGTGACCCGGAACGTCGGTCTGCTGCGGTCCCACGTGCGCGACTTTCCGTTGGGAAGCCTCGAGCAGCTGGCACGGAGTGACGGGGCCGACGGGGTGCGCTGGGCACGCGTCGACTGGGGGGCGCTGCACGAGCTGAACCAACGCGGCCACGACCTCCTGGCGGCGGGCCGCCCGGACGACGCGGCGGCCGCCTTTCGCGAGTCCCTCGACCGGGTGCCCGACCAGATCCAGGTCTGGCTCTGGCTCGCGCGCCTCGAGGAGGAGGCCGGCGACGCCGAGGCCGCTCGGGCGGCCTGGGAGGGCTACGTGCGCCACCATCCGGGCGACGCCTTCGGCCGCTACCGCCTGGGTCTGGCGTGGCTGGCCGAGGGGCGTCCGGAGCGAGCCCGCGACGCGCTCCTCGTGGCCCGCGGTCTCGCGCCGGAGAGCCCCGAGATCGAGCGGGCCCTGCGGCGGGCGCTGGAGCAGGCGTCTGCGAACCAGCGGGCCAGCGCGGTGGGAGGAGGGGGATGACGACGGCCCGCACGGCGCTCGCCCGGCTCGGCTTTCCGCTGCTGCTCTCGATCACGATCGCGGGCGCGCTCTCGACCATGGACTCGGGGACGAAGCCCTCGGTCGCCATCGCTCCGTGGGTGCTCGTCGCCTACGTGTTCCTGGCCGTGGCGGAGCGGCTCTTCCCGCTCCACGAGCGCTGGCTTCGCCGCCACGACGACGTCGCCACGGACATCGGCCTCTTCGTCACCAACGCGATCGTGAACGGGCTCGGGGCGCCCCTGGTCCTCGTCGCCGGGGCCTCGGCCGCCGCTGCGCTCTCGGGCTGGATCGGCTCGGATCTCTGGCCGGCCGCCGCTCCGATCGGGGTACAGCTCGCGCTCGCGCTGATCGTGGCCGAGGCCGTCGAGTACGGGGCCCACCGGGCGATGCACGAGGTGCCCTGGCTGTGGCGCTTCCACGCCACCCACCACAGCGCGGCGCGGCTCTACTGGTTCAACTCCGTCCGCTTCCACCCGATCGACGCCTTCGTCGTCGGGGCGGTCAAGCTCGTCCCGCTGGCGTTCCTCGGCGCGGGAGAGGCGGTGCTGGCGCTCGTCACGCTCTTCGCGGCGGTGCACGGGGCCTATCAGCACGCCAACGTCCCCGTCCGGCTCGGCCCGCTCAACTGGATCTTCAGCATGTCCGAGCTGCACCGCTGGCATCACTCGCCCGTTCCCGAGGAGTCCAATCACAACTACGGCGGCAACCTGATCCTGTGGGACGTGGTGTTCGGTACCCGCTGGCTGCCGAGCGATCGCGAGCCCCCGGAGGCGATCGGGATCGAGTCCATGCCCGGGTTCCCGACGGGCTTCCTCGACCAGCTGCGGGTGCCGTTCCGCTGGAGCCGGGTCGTGGAGGAGTCCGCCGGAGGGGCGGGGCCGGCCGAAAGTCCGGGCGCTTGACGACCGAAGAGACGTGGGACACTCTTCGGAGGTCATGGTGACCGCGAACGCGAGCTCGAAGAACGTGAATCCCGTGCCGGCGAACGCCGGTGCGACGCTCGCGCTGCTGCTTCTGGGCCTGCTCCTTATGGGGGCGGGGGGGAGCTAGCGCACCAGGACCACGATTCCGACGCGAAGCCCTCTCCCGCCGCTCCGGCCGGAGAGGGCTTCGTGCTTCGGGGGCTCGCGAGCGCGAGCGGCGCCGAAGCCGACGGTCTTCTCCGATCCGGGGCCCGGGAGGGCTCTACACGGTGGCGGCAAGCCACGGGAGAAGAACGATGATCGAGCGACCCGAGACGAAGTACGCGGCCTTCGAGCCGATCCCCAACGAAGAGCGCCAATGGCCGTCCCGGCGGATCGAAGCGCCGCCGAGCTGGTGCAGCGTGGACCTGCGCGACGGCAACCAGGCCCTCGTCGAGCCCATGGGCTTCGAGCGCAAGCGGCGCCTCTTCGAGGCGCTGGTCGCCATGGGCTTCCGCGAGATCGAGGTGGGCTTCCCCGCCGCCGCGGAGGTGGAGTTCGACTTCGTCCGGCGGCTGATCCAGGAGGATCGCGTGCCCGACGACGTCTGGATCCAGGTTCTGACCCAGGCGCGCGACGAGCTCATCGATCGGACGATGGACTCCCTGGTGGGCTCGGGGCGGGCCATCCTGCACCTCTACAACTCGACGTCGACGCTCCAGCGGCGGGTCGTGTTCGGGGTGGACCGGGCGGGCTGCCGGCAGATCGCCGTCGACGGGGCGCGGCGCGTGAAGGCGCGAGCGCGGGACATGGACGACGACATCGTGCTCGAGTACTCGCCCGAGAGCTTCACGGGCACCGAGCTCGACTTCGCCGTCGAGATCTGCGAAGCGGTGATGGACGTCTGGCAGCCGACGCCCGAGCGGCCCATGATCCTCAACCTGCCGGCGACGGTGGAGATGGCGACGCCGAACGTCTTCGCCGACCAGATCGAGGTGTTCGGACGCCGCATCCAGGGCCGGGACTGCGTGCGGCTCTCGGTGCACCCCCACAACGACCGGGGCACCGCGGTGGCCGCGGCGGAGCTCGCCGTGATGGCCGGAGCGGATCGCGTCGAGGGGACGCTCTTCGGCAACGGCGAGCGCACGGGCAACGTCGACATCGTGACCCTGGCCCTCAACCTGTACAGCCAGGGCGTGGATCCCGGGCTCGTGATCGACGACATCGACGAGCTGGTGCGCCTGGCGACCCACTGCACGCGGCTCCCCGTGCATCCGCGCCATCCCTACGCGGGCGAGCTCGTCTACACGGCCTTCTCGGGCTCGCACCAGGACGCGATCAAGAAAGGCTTCGCGGCCATGGCCGAGAGCGGCCAACGGGACTGGGCGGTGCCGTACCTGCCGATCGATCCGGCCGACCTCGGCCGCAGCTACGAGGCGGTGGTCCGCATCAACAGCCAGTCGGGCAAGGGCGGCGTGGCCTACGTGATGGAGGCCGAGAGCGGCCTGCGTCTGCCGCGTGGGCTGCAGATCGCGCTCTCGAAGCGGGTGCAGGCCGAGGCCGAGGCTCAGGAGGCCGAGCTCGGCTTCGCCGAGATCGACGCGATCTTCCGGGCGGCCTTCGTGGACGTCGAGGGGCCGGTTGCCTTCGAAGGCTACGAGTCGCGGGCCGAAGCGGGAGGCGAGTGCGTGCTCTCGTCGCACGTCCGGGTGGACGGCGTCGCCACGCGCTGGGAAGGCCGGGGGCACGGGCCCCTCGAGGCCTTCGTCGCCGCCCTGAACCGCGAGCTCGGCGCCGGCGTGCGCGTGGTGGACTATCACGAGCACGGGCTCGGCGAGGGCGCCGACGCCGTAGCGGTGGCCTACGTCGCCATCCGGGACGGCTCGGGCGAGACCCGCTGGGGCGTTGCCCGGGACGCCAACATCGTCTCGGCGACCCTCGAGGCCGTGGTGGTGGCGGTGAATGCCGCGCGGGCCGCGCAGCCGAAGGGCGACGCGGAGCCCGCGGCGGCGTAGCGGAAGGCCGAGTGCGGGCGGCCTCCTCCGGGGGGCCGCGTCGCCTGCGCTAGGGTCGCGCCACACCGACCCGACGACCCGACGAGAGGAGTGACGATGCCCCGGCTACGCGAAGTTCCCAAGCAGGACGCGCACGAGAACGCGCAGACCATCTATCGCATGCTGTTCGGCGAGCGCGATCCCGTCGCGTCGCCGGGGACGGCCACCGGCACTCCCGGCAACTGGTGGACGGTGTTTGCCGGCGTGCCCGACTGCTTCGACCACGCCGTCGCCGGCTTCGCCTTCTACCGCAGCCCGCGCCGGGAGCTCGATCCGAAGCTCCGCGAGCTCGGCCAGACCCGCGCCGGCTTCGCGGCCGGGAGCCAGTTCGTGTTCTCCCAGCACTGCAAGGCCAGCCGCGACGTGGGGCTCAGCGAGGAGCAGATCCAGGCGATTCCGTCCTGGCCGGTGGCGACCTGCTTCTCGCCGCTCGAGCGGGCCGTCCTGGCGTACACCGACTGCCTCGTGCTCCAGCACGGCCGCGTGCCGGATGCCGTGTTCGACGCGCTGAAGGCGGAGCTCTCCGACACCGAGATCCTGGAGCTGACCTACGTCACCTGCACCTACGCCATGCACGCCACCATGACGCGGGCCCTGCGCCTCGAGTACGACGACGTCGACGATCGCGTACAGGAGGTGCCGGCGCCGGCCGAGGGCGGCGGCTCCGCCGACGTGATGGCGGCCGTGGACGAGGTGGACGAGGGCTAGAAGCTCCGCACTCGCCATCACCATGCGCCCCGGCGTTCGCTACATGCTGCTCTCGGCGTTCGCCTTCGCGGCGATGACGGCGTGCGTCCGCATCGTGTCCGAGCGCATCCCGGTCGCGGAGATCGTGTTCGCGCGTGCGCTGGTGTCCCTCGTGCTGTCGCTGGCGCTCTTGCGCGGCACCGGCGTCCACTGGCTCGGGCACGAGCGCGGCTGGCTCCTGGTTCGGGGGCTCTGCGGCTTCGCCGGGCTCCACTGCGTCTTCTACGCCGTCTCCCGGCTGCCCCTCGCCGAGGCGACGGTGCTCCAGTACCTGCATCCGCTCTTCACGGCCCTGCTGGCGGCCGTGACCCTGCGCGAGGCTCCCGGCCGGGGGGTGCTGCCCGGGATGGCGCTCTCGCTCGCCGGGCTCGTGCTCGTGACGCGGCCGGGCTTCGCGACGGGCGGGCCGCCCCTCGACCTGTTCGCAGCGGGCGTGGCGGTGGCCGGAGCGCTGTTCAGCGCGTGCGCGTACGTCGTGGTGCGTCGCCTGGCGGCGCGCGAGGACCCGCTCGTGATCGTCCTCTACTTCCCCCTGGTGACGGTGCCCGCGACCCTGCCCCTGGTGCTGGCGAATCCGGTCTGGCCCGAGGGGCTCGAGTGGCCGCTGCTGCTCGCCATCGGTGCGCTCGCGCAGGTGGGGCAGGTCGCGCTCACCCACGGGATGCGCCACGAGACGGCCGCCCGCGCCACGGCGCTCTCCTATCTGCAGGTCGTCTTCGCGGCGGGCTTCGGGATCGTGCTCTTCGCGGAGTGGCCCGGCCTGCTCGTGGCCGTCGGCGCCGGGCTCATCCTCGCCGGGGCGACCCTCGCCGGCCGAGGACCTCGCGCTGAAAGCGCTGGATGACGGGGACGCGATCGAGCCAGGGCGACGCGTCCGCGCGCGAGGGATCCGTCTCGCTCTGGGGGCCGGCGAAGCCCTTCGGGATCTGGGTCACCCACTCGCCGTCGTCGTCCTGGAAGTGGTACTCGAAGGCGGGCAGCAGCAGATCCTCGTCGTGCTCCACGTCGAGGGTCCGAAGGCCGTAGCTCGAGAGCTCGGTGGTGGTCGCCTGGCAGGAGCCGATCCACGCGTGGCCCGGGCTCGCCATGAAGTAGAACTGCACGAGCCGGTTCTCCGACACGACGCGGAAGCGGCGCACGCGCCCGCCGTAGAGCTTGCTGTGGGAGAGGCTGCGCTCGACGATGCCGCTTTGGAAGTCGGGCTCGTAGCCCGCAACGAAGCGCAGCGAGCTCGGGTCGCCGCGTCGCCGGAAGCGCGCGATCGGGCGGCCGCCGTGGATCCGCCTTCGCGGGTCGCTCGCCGCGCGCTCGCGCGGGCGGGTGAAGTCCTGGTAGGGCGCGATGCGATCGCTCGGGCCGTTGCGCAGCACCCGGGTCAGCGCCCGGCGGTCGTAGGGAATGGGGCCGGGCCGTCGCGCGGCCTCCTCGAGCGCCGACTGGATCTCGAGCGGCAGGTCCGTGGTCTCCTCGGCGGAGCACATGACCTCCTCGCCGTCGACGAGACTCGGCTTGAGCTCGCCCTTGCCGACCCAGTTCTCGTCGGCGGTCTGGACCACGTGGGAGGCCGAGCGCCAGATCAGCGAGACGTCCTTGTAGAAGATCCGCGGGTAGAGTCGCTTCGGGTCGTCGGCGAGCCGTACGTAGGCCACGAAGAAGCGCAGGTCCTCGTTCTGCAGCAGCCCGCTCACGTAGTAGCGGGTGTCGAAGAGCGTGATCCGCGCACGCGGGCCGTAGAGTCGCAGGAGCTCTCCCGGGCGCCGCTTGCTCGTGCCCTGGGGCAGCAGCCGGACCCCGCTCGAGAGCTGCTCCCGGACCTCCGCGGCGATGGCCTCGGGGGCGTCGTCCGCGAGGCGGGAGCTCGCAACGACCTGGCAGTCGGAGCGGCGGGGCTGTCGCATCGCGCTGCGACGCCGGGAAGGGCGAGCGGGCATCGCCGGGATGCTACGGCGTCCTGGAGCGTTTTGGGGGTTGCAGCGCGCTGTCATACACTGTATTACGGCTCGTATGACGGAACGGAAGGACCGGCTGGTCCAGGCGCGGGTCCCCGAGACCCTCGAGACGAGCCTCAAGAACGAGGCCCGTCGCCGCCGGACCACGGTCTCCCAGATGATCCGCGACATCCTCGAAGACACCTTCCAGCTCGTCGACGGCGTGGTCGCCAACGTGGATCAGCTCGTGACCGACTCGGCCCGCCTCGCCGGCCGGGTCGCCGACGCCGCGGGCGAGACGCGCCGCCGGCTCGAATCTCCGCGCTGTGGGCCGGCCACTCCGGAATCGAAGGAGGTGCTCGCCGGGGTCCTTGCGTGGAACGAGGTGGTGCTGAACCAGTCGGCGCCCTGCGCCCGCTGCGCCGCCGAGCTGCCCCGGGGATCGCGCGCCTATCTCGGCCTCTCGGCCGAGGCCGGGGCGCCGCGCACCTGGCTGTGTCCCCGCGCGGTGGCTGCGCTGCGCGACGACCCCGAGACCGCGCCCGAGCCGCAGGAGGAGACCGAGTGAACGTGCAGAGTGCGTTGGAGGAGCGGGTGACGAACGAGGGCACGACGGAGCGCGGGCGCGGGCCCGCGGTGCTGAGCGCCGTGGACGGCCTGCTCTCGGTGGTCGAGAAGACCGCGTGGGACCTGCGGGCGGTATTCGACGGCGCGCACCACCAGGCGCGACAGATCGCGCGCGACGTGAGCGCGGACTGGCAGCAGCTCGAGGACGACGTCGGCGTGCTCCGACGCGAGCTCGGCGCCTGGCCCGAGCGCACCACCCGCGCCGCGCGCGTGGGCCTCACCCTGGCCCGACTGGCTGCGGGCTACCGGCTCCACCGCACCCACCGGGCCTTCCTCAGCGAGGAGGCCGGCGAGCGAGAGCGGGTGGCCCTTCACGTGCGCAGCGCGCGGCTCTTCGCCGAGACCAGCGCCCGCGAAGGTGCCGGGCTCCTGAAGGCGGCCCAGCTGCTCTCGACGCGGCCCGACCTGCTCCCCGAGGCCTGGATCGAGGCCTGCGCGCCTCTCCAGGACGACGCGCCCCGGGTCGAGTTCGAGCTCGTACGCGAGCGCATCGAGGATCGCATGGGCCGCCCCCTCGATGCCTGCTTCGCGGCGTTCGATCCGGAGCCCGTGGCCGCCGCGAGCATCGGTCAGGTGCACCGTGCGACGACCCACGCGGGCGAGGACGTCGCCGTGAAGGTGACGCGACCGGACATCCACGCGCGTCTGTCCCTCGACCTCGACCTGCTCGAGATCTTCTTGCAGAGCCTTTCGAGCCAGTTCCCGCCCGCCGACTACGAGACGATCACGCGGGAGGTCCGCGAGATGCTGCTCGCCGAGGTCGACTACCCGGCCGAGGGGCACACGATGGCGCGGGTGCGCGCCTTCTTCGCGGGCCAGCCCGACGTGATCGTGCCGGAGGTGGATCCCGCGCTGACCACCCACGACGTGTTGGTCGCCGAGTTCGTCGAGGGGCGCAAGATCACCCGGGCCCTCGACGAGCTGGCGGCCGCCCGCGCCGAGGGAGACGAAGCGGCGGCGCGGCGCCTCGATGCGCTCCTCGGCCGGCTCCTCGAGGTCACCGTTCGCCAGATCCTCGTGGCGGGCGTGTTCCAGTGCGATCCCCACCCGGGGAACTTCCTCGTGACCGACCGCGACGAGCTGGTGCTGCTCGACTTCGGCTGCACCCGGGAGCTCGAGCCCGACACCCGGAGGCGCTACCTGGACCTCGTCGCCGCGTTCGTCGGAGGCGATCTCGACACGCTCGCGAGCCGGCTCCACGAGCTCGGCTTCCGCACCCGCAGCGGTGATCCCGAGACCCTGCTGCGCTTCGCCGAGCTCCTGCTCGCGGAGTTCCGCGAGCGCTCGGCCGGCCGCGGTCCCCTGGATCCCCAGGAGATGCTCGCACAGGCCAACGAGGCCCTGGAGCAGCTGCGTGCGGATCCCGTGGTCCGGATCCCCGGCGAGTTCGTGATGCTCGGCCGGGTGCTGCTCGCCCTCGGCGGGCTCTTCCAACACTACGGCCCGCGGATCGACTACGCCGCGCCGGTCCTGCGGGCCTGGCGCGACAGCCAGGTCGAAGGGAGTCAGGGCGTCTAGAGCGCGGGTGTTGTGTGGGGCACGTCCCCATGCCTACGCTGTCGACCGTGTCCGACCCCGCTCCGCGCTTTCCCGAAGGCTTCTTCGCCCGTCAGGACGAACGCGATGACGCGCGCTTCTACGCCGAGCCGCGTTTCGTCCTGCACATCGACGAGGCCACGGTGGCGGCCTTGTCCAGCGTGTACGCCGAGGTGCTGACGCCCGGCTGCGACGTTCTCGACCTCATGTCCTCCTGGGTCTCCCACCTGCCCGAGGAGCTCGAGCTGGGCCGCGTCTCGGGGCTCGGGATGAATGCGGCGGAGCTCGCCCGCAACCCGCGGCTCAGCGACCACTGCGTGCACGACCTGAACCGCGATCCCGAGCTCCCCTACCCGGAGAAGAGCTTCGACGCGGTCGTGAACGCCGTCTCGATCCAGTACCTGGTGCGCCCGGTCGAGGTGTTCCGTTCGGTCGCCCGGGTGCTCCGGCCCGGCGGGCTCCACCTGGTCGCGCTCTCCCATCGCTGCTTCCCGACCAAGACGATCCGCGCGTGGCATGCCCTCCCGCCCCGGGAGCGGCTCGAGGTGGTGCGCGCCTACTTCATGGTCGCGGGCGGGTTCGAGGAGGCGAAGGTCGAGGACCGCTCGCCCTTCGGCGCCGACCCGCTCTGGATCGTGAGCGCCCGGCGCACCGCCGACTAGGGAATCTGCAGAGCTTCCCTAGCTCCTGGGCCGTTCGAAGGAGGTCGCGCCGATCTGCCTTGCGAAGCGGTCGAGGGCCTCGTCGAGCCGCCGACCGCGCTCGCGGGTCTCGCGGATCCCGTCCTCCCAGAAGACGCGCTGCACCGAGAGCACGCCTCGCTTGCGGTCGAAGCGGGGATCCAGTCGACCCACCAGGCGGTCGCCGTCGAGGAGCGGCGTCACGTAGTAGCCGTGGCGCCGCTTCGCCGCCGGGACGAAGCACTCGATGCGGAACTCGAAGCCGAAGCGGCGCTTCGCGCGCTCGCGATCGCGGAGCACCGGATCGAAGGGGCTCAGGATGCGCATGCGGTCGGGCGGGGAGGGCGCCCGGCGGACGCGGCGCTCCCAGTCGGGGAGCGCATAGGCCGGGCGGGGATCGGTACCGTCCGCCGCGGCGACCTCCACGGCGATGCACGCGCCCCGGCGCGCGGCGCGTTGGCACCAGGCGCGCGCCTCGGCCACGGGAATCGCCTCGAAGAAGCGCGCGATCTCGAGAGGGGTCGCGACGCCGAGCCGCTTGAGCGCTTCGCGGCAGGCCCAGTCGCGGTGGGCCGCCGCCGAGGGGCGGCGACCGGAGAGGGCGCCGGGGAACACGCGATCGGTCCGGTCGTAGACCTTGTGGAACTCCCGCCGGCCGCTGATGGAGATCCGCCCGATGCGCCAGAGCAGCTCGAGCGCCGCCCGCTCGGGCTTCCAGTCCCACCAGCCCGTGCGCGGGCCTTCCCGGTGGTCCTCGAAGTCGCGGGTCATGAGCGGGCCTTCACGGTCGATGCGCCGTGCGACCCGGCGGATCACCCGATCGGCGTCGGGCCCGAGCTTGCGGGTCATCCAGCGCTCGAAGCGCGGGCTTCGCTGCACGGCCGCGAAGCGATGGCGCCAGTACGGGAACCACTCGAGCGGGATGATCGAGGCGTCGTGGGTCCAGTGCTCGAAGAGCGCGCGGTCCTTCTCGAGCAGCCGTTGCAGGTGCTCGCGTCGGTAGCCGTCGAGGCGGCTCTGCAGGGTCTGGTGGTGGGCGCGCTCGAGGACGTTGATGGAGTCGACCTGCACGAAGCCGAGGCCCTGGATCCGCTTGCGGACGCGGGCCGGACCACAGCGGCCGCCCGGGTCTTCGAGCAGCCCGCCCCCATCCAGCAGCAGCGTGCGCGCAGCCTCGGCCGGAAGCGTGGGCAGCGACACGGCAGCGCGATCAGCTGGCGCGGCGCTGCTCGCTGCCGGCCGAGCCCTGGGCCGCGACGAAGTCGGCGATGGCCTCGTAGGACTCGGCGGCCTCCGGCAGGTCGGCCGCGAACATCTGCCAGACGTGGACCATCCCGGGCCACACGTGCAGCTCGACGGGGCTGCCCGCGGAGCGGGCCTTGTTCACGTAGCGGACGGAGTCGTCGAGGAGCATCTCGGACTCGCTCGCGTGGACGAGGATGGGCGGCAGGTTCGCGAGGTCGCCGCGCAGGGGCGAGACCCGGGGATCGCTGGGCCGGACCCGGCTGCTGGCCCACGCCATCCAGAGCAGCATCGTCTCCGGGACCTTCTCGAGCGAGCCGAAGGCGGGGCCCAGGATCGGGTCGCTCGGGATGTTCGAGCGCAGGCTCGGGCTCGCGAAGCAGGAGTCGGTGGCGGGCGAGAGCGCGATCGCGCCGTCCACCTGGCGGGCGCCGCTGTCGCGGAGCCATGCCACCAGCGAGAGGGTCAGGTTGCCGCCGGCCGAGTCTCCGGCCACGAAGAGCTCCCCGGCTTCGGACGAGCCCTGCGGCCCGTTGCGCGCGAGCCAGCCGCACGCCGTGCGGGTGTCCTCGATCCCGGCGAGCCGAGGGTGCTCGGGCATCAGGCGGTAGTCGATCGAGAGCACCGAGCAGCCGGTTCGCCGCGAGAGCTCGGCCGTGATCGGGCGGTGGCTGCGCGGGCTCCCGGCGACGAAGGCGCCGCCGTGGATGTAGAGCAGGCGCCGCTCGGGGTGGGCGCCCTCGGCCAGGACCCACTCCGACGCCACGCCGCCGGCGTCCACGGGCTCGAGGGTGACGCCGCGCAGGTCGGCGTCCTCGCCCACGGAGTCGAGCATGCGGCGAGAGCTCTCCACCCCCTCCCGGCTTCCGCGGCGCGCGTTGCCCTTCTTGGCGACGAGCCCCTTCACGCGGGTCTCGACGGCGTCGCTCTCCCGGCTCGCCGCGGGACGCATGAGGCCCGGGCGCGGGGAGTCGAAGTGGCCGTGGTCGCGGCCCGCGAGATGGAAGCGGGGCACGAGGACCACCAACGTGGCGACGAGCAGGCACAAGCCGATCAGCCAGATCATGGGCTCTCCGAAAGGGGCGCGCTCTCGAGCCGCGGCGCGAGCGTCTAGGGGTGCTCGGCCAGGACGCGCTTCAGGACCTTGCCCGTGGGGTTCCGGGGCAGCTCGTCGAGGAAGACGATGTCCCGGGGCACCTTGTAGCGGGCCAGGTTCTTCTTCACGTGCTCCTTCAGGGTGGCCTCGTCCACGGCGCCCGCGCTCTTGAGCACGACGAAGCCGCGCAGGCGCTGGCCGAACTGCTCGTCCGGAACGCCGATCACCGAGGCTTCGAGCACGCCTTCGTGATCCGAGAGGAGGTCCTCGACCTCGCGGGGGAAGACGTTCTCGCCGCCGGAGATGATCATGTCGTCGTCGCGTCCGTCGACGAAGAGCAGGCCATTCTCGTCGAAGTGCCCGACGTCGCCGCTCGACATCAGGCCATCGATGACCTCCTTGTTGCCGCCGCCGGTGTAGCCCTCGAACTGGTTGTCGTTGGCCACGAAGATCCGCCCGGTGGTGCCCTGGGGCACCTCCTTCCCCTTGTCGTCGAGGATCCGGACGGTCACGCCGCGGGGCGGGCGCCCCGCCGTCCCCGGTGCCGAGCGCAGCTCGTCGGGCATGGCGATCGAGGCCTGGGCGACCTCGGTCGAGCCGTAGAAGTTGTAGATGTTGTCGCCGAAGCGATCCATCCAGCGCAGGGCCAGCTCGCCCGGCAGGGCGGAGCCGCTGGCGCACACCATCTTGAGGCTCGACGTGTCGTAGCGGTCGATGGTCGCGTCATCGAGATCCAGGATCCGCTGCATCATGACCGGAACGACCGCGAGCACCTCGGGCCGGTAGTCGTGGATCGCGGCCAGCGCATCCTCGGGATCGAAGCGGCGGCGCAGGCAGATCGTGCTGCCGAGCTGGGCGCCCATCAGGAGATGGAAGCCGCCCCAGGAGTGGAAGGTCGGGGCCGAGATCAGGGTGCGCGTCCCGGTCCGGAGCGGCATGCGGCCGAAGATCCCGATCAGGGTCTCCATGCTGGTGCGCTTCAGGGTGCGCTGGGCTCCCTTGGGCGTCCCCGTGGTTCCGGAGGTGAGGATGGTGGTGCGGCCCTGCTTGGCCGGCGCCTCGAGGGGGGCCGTGTCGCCCCGTTTCGCCAGATCCGCGAGGGTGGTCTCGCTCACCTCGCCTTCCGAGTGCGTCACGAAGCGGGTGAGCTCCGAAGCTCCGCCCTCGACGATGGAGCTGAACTCTTCGTCGTAGAGGATGACCCGGGTGCCCTCGCGCTCGCAGACCTCTCGCAGCTGCGGCGACGCGAAGCCGGTGTTCAGCAGCAGCGTGTTCGCGCCGAGCTTGTCCAGGGCGACCTGCGCGAGCACGAAGCCGCGGTGGTTGCGCGCGAACAGGCCCACTGCTTCGCCCGCGTCCACGCCCGCCTTGCGCAGCTCGTGGGCGATCGCGTTGCTGTCCCGCTCGACCTCCTCGAAGGTCAGCTCGCCCTCGTCGTCGATCAGCGCGATCCGCTTCGGGGTGCGGGACGCTGCGGCGTGGAAGCCGGCCGCCGCCGTCGAGCCGTACTTGCGCGCCGCCGGCGCCAGGCTCGTGAGGAAGCTCGGGCTCAGGAAGCCCGCCCCTCCGAGGACTTGCACGCCCTCGATCAGACGTTGGATGGATCCGCCGGAACCGGTGCCTCGTAGACTCATGAGCCCTGTGTAGTGCAGGCTCCGGGCCCGGTCGAGGGCCGGGGACGCCGCCGTCCGGACATGGCCGAAGGCCGCCAGATCGGGCTCGACGTGCGCCGGATTGTTCGATCGACTAAATTCCCGCGATGATCTCCTGGATCGCGCTCTCCATCCTTCTAGGCGGCGGCCTCGCCTGGCTCGCCGAGAGCCGCAGGCGCCGCCGCCACCCCGTGGCTCCCGGGCTTTGCGATGCCGTTTCGGTCCCTTACGAGCAGGAATTCGAGCTGTATCACAACGCCTTCTCGCTCTGCTCGATGAAGTCGAGGCTCTGCCTCGCGGAGCTCGGGCTCCCCTACCGCAGCCATCCCGTCGACCTGATCGAGACCGGCGCCTACGAGAACATCCGCGCCGGCTTCCTGCGCGTGAATCCCGCCGGCACGGTTCCGGTGCTGGTCCACAAGGGACACCCCGTCTACGAGTCCCACGAGCAGATCCGCTATGCCGCGGAGCATGCGCCGGGCTCGCATCCGGGGCTGATCCCGGACGATCCGGCGGCGCGCGAGCAGATGGAGGCGTGGGTGGATCGCTCGTCGCTCACCGGGGATCCGATCAACGAGGGCGACCTCAGCGCGGGCAATGCGGTTCCCGGTCTGACGCTTCCGATCTTCGCGACGATGATGGAGCGGATCCCTGCCTGGCGCGTGATCGAGGGGCTGCTCTTCCACTTCGACAAGCGCCGGCCCCTGCTCTTCCTCGCGCTCAAGCTGCGCGGCGTGCGTGGCATCCCGCGCCTCGCCCCGCTCATGGCCGTGCATCGCAAGAGCCGCAGGCAGATGGGCGAGCATCTCGATGCCCTCGAGGCGCGCCTCGAGGAGGGCGGCGGCCCGTGGATCCTCGGCTCGTTCTTCAGCCTGGCCGACGTCTCCTGGCTCGTGATCTTCGAGCGTCTGGTGCAGGTCGACAGCCTCGACGTCTTCCTCGCGGACGGGCGGCGCCCGCGTTGCGCCGCCTACTGGGAGGCCCTGCGGGCGCGCCCGGCCTACGCCCTCGCGATCGCGGGCCACGCCCACCCGATCGTCGAGTATGGGAGCCGGCGTCTGCGCGAGGCCAAGGCGGCAGATCCCGCCCTGCGCGCCGCCCTCGACGGCGAACCGGCTGCGTGAAGGGCTGCGGCCTCGTCCGCGTCACCGCCCTCGTCCTGGCGCTGCTCCCGTCGGGATGGCCCCCGCCGACCCACGCCGAGTCGAACGCGCGGATCGAGCTCCGGGTGACGCACAACGGCGAGCCGACGCGGGCTCGGGTGGTCGTCCTCGACCCGGAGAGCGGCACGACGCTGGCGGAGGCCGGGGTCGCACCCGGTGCGGGCGCGACCCGCCTCTCGGTGAGGCCGGGCGTCGCGAGCCTTCACGTCCGGGCGCTCGAGCTCCACGGGGAGGTCGATCGGTTCTTCGACGAGGTCCGCCTCGCTCCGGGCGACGAGGTGCGGCTCGAGCACGACTTCGTGACGGGAGTGCTGAACCTGCGGGCCACGCTTCGCTCCGAGCCGGTGGACGCCCGCGTCGAGGTGCAGGACGAGAAGGGGCAGACGGTGGCTCGCTTCACGACGAGGGGCGACGATCGAGATCTGCCTCTCACGCCGGGGACGTATCGGGTGGTCGTGGCACCGCTCCGCGGCCCGGAGGACGACGCGCGCGCCGCAAGGGTCGTGATCGAGCCCCGGGGCATCGAGGTGATCGACGTGGAGCTGCGTCCCGGCCTGCCTCGCCCACCCGAGCCGAGCCCGGAGCTGCCTCAAGCGCCCCGCTAGTCCTTCCGATCCGGGAGGCATGAACGCCACGATCGTCACCCCGGCCCAGGGCATCGCGTTCGCGATCCTGATCCTCGGATGGCTCACGTGTGACCACTTCGGCCTCGACGACCGCCTGCTCGAGCAGGCGATGGCGCAGCCCGAAGCCGGCGAGTCGCACGTCCCTCGCTAGCCGCGCGTCCAGGCAACCGGTCGACGGACCCGTTCGACCGGACTCGTTCGACCGGCAGGCCCGCGTCGCGGCTACGGACCGCGGCTACTGACCGTTCGGCCCGCTTCGGTCAGTAGTTTTGCTTGCCGCGCTCCGGAGGCAGTCGCGATCATCCCGCACGCACGAGTCGCAGGAGGGGCGACCCTGGCGCTCGTGCAGGGACGCACTGCTTGTCTGGGGGGACGACCCTGCGCCTTCTGTCGACGATCGAGGATCCGGCCCGACTTCGCACACTCCGTGACGACGAGCTCCGTCAGGTCGCGCGGGAGCTGCGCGACCACCTGATCGACGTGGGCTCGGAAATCGGGGGCCACTTCGCGGGGAGTCTCGGCACGGTCGAGCTCACCGTTGCACTGCACCACGTCTTCGACACGCCAGACGATCGCATCGTCTGGGACGTCGGGCACCAGGCGTACGGGCACAAGGTCCTGACGGGACGTCGGGAGGCCCTGCGTCGCATCAAGCACGCCGACGGCCCGGCCGGCTTCCTGCGTCGGACGGAGAGCGCCTTCGACGCGTTCGGGGCCGGCCACGCGGGCACGTCGGTCTCGGCGGCCCTCGGGATGGCCGAGGCGGCGCGCCGCGCGGGGTCGGGGCGCCAGGCCGTGGCCGTGATCGGCGACGGCGCCGCCACCGCGGGCATGTCCTTCGAGGCCCTGAACCACGCCGGCGATCTGCGGACGCCGGTGCGCATCGTGTTCAACGACAACGGCATGTCGATCGCGCCCAACGTCGGCGGGCTGAACCGCTCGGGACGCGTGGCCGACTACGCGCGGGCGCTCGGCGTGGCGTACCGCGGGCCCGTGGACGGGCACGATCTGCCCGCGCTGCTCGAGGCGGTGCGCGCGCTCCGGGACGCGCCCGAGCCGACCCTGCTGCACGTGCGGACCCGCAAAGGCAAGGGCTTCGAGCCGGCCGAGGCCGACCCGTATCGCTGGCACGCGACGGCCCGGTTCGAGCGCGAGACGGGGGAGCGCGTGAAGTCCGCCTCGCCGCCGAGCTGGACCGCGGCGTTCGCCGACGCGCTCGCGGATCTCGCCGATCGCGACGAACGCGTGGTGGCGCTCACGGCCGCGATGCCCGACGGCACCGGGCTCGATCGCTTCGCGGCGCGCCACCCCGATCGCGTCTACGACGTCGGCATCGCCGAGCAGCACGCGGTCACGTTCGCGGCCGGGCTCGCGGCCGAGGGGCTGCGGCCGGTGTGCGCGATCTACTCGTCGTTCCTGCAGCGGGGCTTCGACCAGCTGGTGCACGACGTCGCCCTGCAGGGGCTGCCCGTGACCTTCGCGATCGACCGCGCGGGATTCGTCGGTGCCGACGGCCCGACCCATCACGGGCTCCTCGATCTCGCCTACCTGAGGATGATCCCGGGGTTCTGCGTGGCGGCGCCCCGGGACGAGAACGATCTCCGCGGGCTGCTCGCGGCGGCCGTCGACTCGGGCCTGCCCTTCGCGGTCCGCTACCCGCGCGGCGCGGCGCCCGGAGTGGCCCTCGAGCCCGATCCCAAGCCGCTCCCGATCGGCCGCGGCGAGTGTCTGCGCGAAGGCTCGGACCTTGCCGTCGTCGCCGTGGGAAAGACGGTGTTGCCGGCGCTCGAAGCAGCGGAACGTCTGGCCTCCGAGGGCATCGAAGCGGGCGTGATCGATGCGCGCTTCGTGAAGCCCCTCGACGCGAGCCTGATCCGGCGGATGGGCGAGCAGTGCGGACGCATCCTCACGGTCGAGGACCACGGCCTGGCCGGCGGGCTCGGGAGTGCGGTGCTCGAGGCGCTCGCCGATGCCGGAAACGGCGCACCGCCGGTCCCCGTGCGGCGTCTCGGCCAGCACGACGCCTTCGTCGATCACGCTGCCCAGGACGCCCAGGCGGCTGCGGCCGGCATCGACGCGGACGGGATCCTTCGCGCAGCCCGAGCCTGGCTCGAAGGAGGGACGCGTGGCTGAGCCGGCCGCACCGCTCTCCATCGAGCAGGCCTACGCCCACTGCGCGGGCGTGACGCGCGCCAGCGGCTCGAGCTTCCTCGCCGCATTCTGGCTGTTCCCGCAGGAGCAGCGGCGCGCACTCCACGCCGTCTACGCGTTCTGCCGGATGGCCGACGACATCGCCGACGATCCGGCCATCCGCGGAGATCGCGGGGCGATCCTCTCGCGGTGGCGAGCGGAGCTCGTCGACGCCTACCTCGGGAAGTCCGAGAGTCCGGTGGGAATCGCCCTCGGCGACGCGGTCTCGCGCTTCCCGATTCCGCAGCGTTTCTTCGACGAGCTCCTCGACGGCGTCGAATTCGATCTGACGGGGGGTCGGATCGAACGCTTCGAGGATCTCGAGCGCTATTGCTACCGGGTGGCATCGACGGTGGGGCTGATCATCGTGGGCATCCGCGGCTTCGAGGACGAGGCGGTGCGACGCTATGCGACCGATCTCGGGATCGCCGTGCAGCTCACCAACGTGCTGCGCGACGTCGGCGAGGATGCCGCCAGTGGCCGCATCTACCTGGCGCGCGAGGACCTCGACCGCCTGGGCGTGGACCCCGAGCTGCTGCTCGAGCGGCGCATGACCGAGGAGGTGCGGCTGCTGCTCGCCCTCTACGCCGAGCGGGCGCGCATCCGCTACGAGCGGGCCCACCGCGCGCTTCCCGACGCGGCGCGCCGCTCGTTGCGCCCGGCTCACGCCATGGGCGCCATCTATCGCGACCTGCTGGACACCTTGCAGTCCCGGGGCTTCCCGTGTCTGGGCGAGTCGCTGCGGCTGTCGCGACGCCGGCGCCTGGCGATCGCGGCGGGCACCTGGCTCGGCGTGCGGGGGGTGGCATGAGCTGCGCGCCGCGTGGGGGTGGCATGAGCTGCGCGCTGCGTGGGGGTGGCATGAGCTGCGCGCTGCGGGGGTTGGCATGAGCGACGAAGGCTCGGCCGGAGGCCGCGCGGGGGCGCCCCGCCGGCGCGACAAGGAAGAGACCCAGGAGCGGATCATCCAGGCGGCCGTCGAGCTGTTCGCGAGCCGGGGCTACGAGGGCACCAGCGTGGCGGCCATCGCGAGCCGCGCGGGCGTGAGCACCTCGGCGGCGTTCTGGCACTTCAATGACAAGGAAGGGCTCTTCCGCGAGGCCTTCCACCGCATCCTCCGGCCCTTCGAGGCGCTGCTCGACGCCGAGCTCGCCGAGGGCCAGGCCGTGGCCCGGCTGCACTCGCTGGTCGACATCTACCAGAACACGGTGACCGACCATCGGGAGACGATCCGCACCCTGGTGGGCTGGCTGGTCGGATCGGAGACCGCGGCCTCGCTGCTGATGGCGCCCGTGTTCCGCCTGCACGCGCGCTTCGAAGGCGAGCTCGAGCGGGCGCTCCTGGAGATCGGCCACGGGCAAGGCCCCGCACGGCAGCAAGCGCAGGCCCTGGTGGCGGCGCTCGACGGCATCCTGGTGCTGGCTCTGCTCCAACCCGATGCCTCGGAGGAGAAGAGCCGGCTCGAGGGGCTGCGACGCCTGGTCGACCGCGCGAGCGAGGCCGACCCTGCCTGAGGCGGCCGCGATCGAGCCGGCGGCGC
>JASJCN010000343.1 GCA_030065975.1 Myxococcota bacterium | reverse complement strand
CCCTGTTCTCACAACGTCAAGGACTTTTTGGCACGCAATCAGGTTCCCTATCAGTGGCTGGATGTCGAAATTGAACCCGAAGCCGCTAAACTAATTGACTATGTATCCAACGATAGCCAGCCTAAACTGCCGTTGGTCTTGTTTCCTAACGGCGATAAATTAGAACAGCCGAGTAACTTGGAAGTTGCCGAAAAAATTGGACTACAAACTCAAGCGGAAAAACCCTTTTACGATCTGGTAATTGTAGGCGGAGGCCCCGCAGGGTTGGCAGCAGCAGTCTATGGGGCATCAGAAGGCTTGAGTACGGTAATGATCGAACGTTCTGCACCAGGAGGACAGGCTGGTTCGAGTTCTCGGATCGAGAATTATCTCGGTTTTCCCGTCGGTTTGAGTGGCGACGATCTGGCCCGACGGGGTGTGACTCAAGCCAAACGTTTTGGTGTAGAAATTCTGACTCCCCAAGAAGTTGTCGGCGTAAAAGTAGAAGATCCCTATCGCATTGTTAAACTAGCCGACGGTAGCGAAATCAACTGTCATGCTTTGTTGTTGGCAACAGGGGTATACTGGCGCAGATTAAATTTACCAGGATGCGATCGCCTTACAGGTAGAGGTGTTTATTATGGTGCGGCCAAAACCGAAGCACTATCTTGTCAAGACGAGCATATTTATTTAGTAGGTGGGGCAAATTCGGCAGGACAAGCAGCGATGTATTTTTCGCAGTATGCCTCCAAAGTCACTATGCTAGTAAGGGGCGACTCTTTAACTAAAAGTATGTCTCAATATTTAATCGAGCAGATTGATGCCACCGAGAATATTGAGGTACTGACTCATACTGAAGTTGCCCAAGTACACGGCGAAACTAATCTTACTGGTTTAACTCTGGTCAACAATCAAACAGGAGCAACCGAACGGGTAGAAACTAAATCTCTGTTTATCTTTATCGGTGCTAAACCCGAAACCGAATGGCTGGATGGAGTAGTAGCCAGAGACGAACGTGGCTTTATTTATGCAGGGGCAGATCTCAAAGGGAGCGAGGATTTTCGGGGCTGGAATCGCGATCGCGATCCTTTCTTATTAGAAACTAGCGTCCCAGGAATTTTTGTAGCAGGGGACGTGCGACACAATTCAGTTAAACGGGTGGCTTCTGGTGTTGGAGAGGGTTCAATTGCCATTATGTTTGTTCACCGTTATTTGGCTGAAGTAGGTGCATAAACCAGTTCTCCCCCATCTGGGGGTAGTAGGATTTTTAGCTTGAATCTGCAGGAGAATTTGTCAGTTTAGTTCCCGCTATCAGGCTATAATCCCTACAGGCTTGGTCTGGCGTTCGGGCGTTCGTGCAATCACATGAAGGTTATGAACGACGGCTAGAACACCGATTCAGTAATCAAAAACTAAGCAGTGCCTGCTTTGGAAGCAAATTCCTCTGGGTCGTCTTTCAACAGCCTTATCAGTACATGAAGATTATGAACCACTGCCGTGCGACGGAGGTCAAATAAGTTTTTTCGCACTCCAATGTAACGGGCTTTATCACCTTGCCAGCGACCGATGTGTGACAAGCTGTGCTCCACAGCTACCCGTTCTCTTAATTTAGCCCGACCAGTGGAAGTTAATTGACGCTCCCGAAGTTCCGCAATCAATTTCTCATCTGTGTGAATCGACACACTACGTCCCTTCTTACTGTTAGTACACTTGGCTCTTATGGGGCAACTAGCACAGGTTGCTTGTGGAAACTGCACTTTGCCTCCCTCTCGAAAAGGTAAACTGACCTGATTGGGACAGGTAATCGTCCCTGAATCCCAATCCAAGATAAAGGAAGATTTGGCAAATTTCTTGCCGTTGGAAACTCGCCAGGCTTTACAGTAAATCTTCAATTGTGGGTCGCGATTTTTCACCCAAGAGCTACTCAAGTAAGCTCGGTCGATATGTAACTCACTCAACTGAGTTTTCTGCTGTTCTAAGTCAACGGCAAGTGCATCTGTGACAGCAGCCTCAGCTACATTAGCACTGGTAATCCCCACGGCTCTTACCAAACCTGTATCCAAATCCTTCAGAATATGACGTTTATAACCATCAAACCTTTTGCTGCGGTTTTTGCGTCCGGGAGAGGGGAGACAGCCTTAAGAGTCAACTTGTCGGTTGTGTGCAAGATTTAAAGGTCAATGAAGGCTGTCTCCCCCTTCCACCCATGTCGCATTTCCTCATCTTCAATGGTAATGCGTCGGTTTTTGGCGACTCCCCTTCGCAATTTCAGTTCTCCCTGCTCATCCCGTTCCACATCCTGTGTCTCGATTTGTCGCGCAGTTTCTAAGCTCGAACGCACCACAGGATCAGACCGAGCATCTGCTTGCCTGGTTAAATGAGCTTCTATTTCATGTAATGTGCTTAATACGATACCTAATGCAAAACTTTTTTCCTCTGGGTCATCCCAATTTAAATCCAATGCTGCTTTTAAGCTTGAACCTGCTAAAATCTCCCCTCCCATCTCAGGAGCCAATTCCGCCAACTCCCTCCCCTGTTGACGAGCTATCACGCTCAACGCTTTAGATAGAGCATGTCCCAATAAATTATAGGTGTCTTCTACCTTTGCTGCTCCCCATAATGGAGACGAATCCAAGGCTGCTCTTAATTGTCGTGAACCAAACTTTTTGGTCTTGTGAGCTAATTCCACTGTCCGTTCTATTAATCTGCGGTCGAGTTGATGAATGATTAAAGCCTGTCGAAACCTGACTAAAGTAGCTTGAGAAAAAGGAGCTTGTTCACAATCAAGACAATCTAAGACTAACTGCCAACGTCTATCCATAGTTAACGATTCTATGGCTTCTGCGTCTGAAGCTTTGGTATAGGCTTGTAGAATAACTATCAATGCTAGTTGTGCTGGTGGAACAGGAGGATGTCCTTTATCCGCTTCTGCATACATTTTTGATAGTTCTTCTTGGAATGTTTCATCAAACAATAAATGGCGGATTTCTCGTAAGAAGACAAACAGTTTGGCTCGTTTGATGAGTTTCACGATTTTCTGCTCTTTGTTTGATAACTCAATCGCTGGTTTCCACTGTTCTGGTCGCATACCCGTCTTTGTTTTACTTTCAATCTTGGTTTATTGTACCGATCGCTTTTCTCCACCACCAAAATCTCTATTATTTTTTCTGACAATAGTTCGCGAACAATATTCGCGAACTTGTCTTCATCTTTTTCAAGGGGATTCAAATCACTCAACAACAAATCAGTCCTGCTTTTCGATTACTGAATCGGTGTTCTAGTGCAACTTGGCGTAAATAACTGACCAGCTTAATCAGGTTCAGGAAAGCCCTTAAATTTCCAGTTAAACGGCTTGGCCAAGATGCGGTTAAAGTAAGCGATAAAGTCCAAGATTTGCTGTTTCAAGTCGTCGGTGGAGGTAAAGTTACCCCGTTTGAGCAAACGCCGCATTAAGATGCTGAACCAACACTCAATTTGATTGAGCCAGGAAGCTGGTTGACTGACAAAACTTAAGAAACGGCATAAGAATAAGTTAGTACTTTAAATTCCAACTGATAAAGCCGTTGTTGATGTTGCTTCAGCGATGCCATAGCGGGGGTCGGGTCTTGATTGCCTGTAAAGACAACAGAATGGAGCAATTTCCAACCATTGATGAGAGCAGCTTTGACCCCATCCCAACCAATCCGAAAATAACTATTACCGCGAAACCAATGAGTATCAACCCATCGTCTTTTTCCTGATTCAACAACCTCCACACCCTGTGCGCTCACATAAAGAGTTGCCACAGCCAGGATAAACCACAACCTCCAGAGCGCGCAGACATCTCGGATCGCAGAGCGTTGAATATTCCAACCTCCAGACTGGTCATCCAAAAAGTTTTCTTCGATATCAAAGCGTAATCCATACTCGGCAAAGGTTTGTAGAGTGGTCTTTTCATCACTAACAATTGCCCACAATTCGCCATTGATGTTGTTACGACCGATAATGACATTAACAACACCATAGTATTCTCCTTTGTGTATTCGTACATTATGTAAACAAATTGCCTCTCCACGATTGAGATGAAAGTTTTTGGGTTGACACCAACTTCCTCGCCAAATCCAAGTATTACTTTTGAGCCTGATACGGTAATGCCAGCCTAATTGAGTCGTTAACATTGCCATTAACTCTGTATGAACAAAACCCCTATCTGCCAGTAGCACTACCTTTACGGATTCAGGTAATCTCCCTTGTGCCTGGCGAATCATCTCTTGATAATCGGTAAAGGAAACACTGGCACTATTATGTTTCATTCCCCTCCAAACTACTGGTAAGGCTCTTCCTCGATGAATCACACACAAGCGTACTAAACAATACTCATCCCAGAACATCGAGGTATCCAATGCCAGAAATATGCTCTCTTCTTGCCAATCGGTTAAAGCAGCTTTAATCAAGGACTTGTATAGCCGATGAACATTGATTCGAGGATTGTTGAGCCAACGTTGAATACGCCTTTGTCTACTTTGAGCATATTTACCTCGACAGGGGATATAGATTGACCATTTTGTTAGGTTTACACTTCCCGTATGAACCAAGGCGACTATCATCCAGAGACAGGTCTTCATATGGGTTAAATGAGCCCAATTACAGGCTTGACCTATCCATGAGGAGAGGGCATTGTAAAGAGGAGAGTTTTTTTCACAGTTTCCTTTTGATCTGAGTGGTTTCTATCTTTAAGGATGCTGACTCCTTGGACTTTGGACAAAATAAAAAATGTTAGCGTATAAACTTCGCTAACGTTGTCCAATTAAACAAGATAAATCTAGCCCAGTACGGTAACAGACTGGAAAATTGACCCTTTGGAGGACAACAGTCGCCTTTTTTAGGCAGCTTTAACTGTTGTTTGACTCATTGTTGCCCCTTTTTTGATAACTGGATGTCGCTCCCGAGGAGTTTGAGACTGTCCCGCTGCTCGTCCAGATGAAAAACCTCGACGTTTGGAGGACTTGGATGGAGTGCCAATCTGGCTAATTATTCGGTTGAAATCTCGCTGCACAACTGTTGGGGCGATCTGACCATCTCTGGCGTGAGGCAAATAGCGTTCCCATGAGCGAGGAAGATGAACAGCTAAAGAGCGAGCAGCCCACAGTTGAACGTAGGCTAACAGGGTAAGCCGAACCCAGTTCTCTTCATGCTCCACTTCTGGAGTCTGGAACGCCGTCATCAACAGTTTCTGTTTACCAAAGCGCAGAAAGTGTTCTAGGTCATACCGTTGACGGTAAGCTTGCCCACTCTCTTCTGCTTTACATTGGTGACGGCGTTGACCAAACACACTCAACCACATCGGTCGCCACATCTGTTTTCCCGACTCATCAGTTACCAGAATTTGGATTAAGCTAAATGGGTGAAGGTGCATTGGACAATCCCTAGTCCCCCGACTCAGCATTTGATGCCAAGCTGTAATCTTTGCCGTCAGTACCTTGCCCCCATGAGTTGTTAGGGTTGTCAGAGTTGTTTCATCGGGGGGATGCCAACTGGTTTCATCTAAAGAGTCAAATCGCGACCCGTACCATTGTGGATGCCCCCGACGTTTGTGACTTTCACCAACTTGAGGGGATTGATAGAAGACGCGGTTACTCCTCACTCTGACTACAGTGACCAAATTCTCATGCTGTGCTTGCTCACAGAGAAAGGGACGAGCACTATAGCCACTATCAACTACTAACACGTACAACTGATTCGGGTCAGAAAAAGCCGGGTGATGAAGCAGCTTATTAATTTGCTCCGTGCCCACTTCCCTTTCCGGAAAGCTCACTCTCAACCCTGACGCCTGAGAGAGGAATTACCCAAGTTCCCGTCTGCTCAGGGTCTTTTTCGGGCAACACTGACAAGATAGAATAAGGATGTCCGATGTTGATAGGTTTGTTGCCTTTAATCGGGTTTGGTTGGTAGATGAAAGTTCGGTCAGATAGGGTTCGTGCATAGGGACGAGGATTCGGTGTGGCATCTAGCCCCAGTAGCAGATAGGGTCGCGCTTGGGGCGGGGGAATGACCTGAGCCAGTGCCGTCAACAACTGCTCCACCGAGTCTGACGGGCTAGAGTCATCCTCCTCCCATGGGTCGGTCGAGAAAGCTTCGGCGATCGCTTTAT